>JAFGSL010000430.1 GCA_016934645.1 Anaerolineae bacterium | reverse complement strand
TGGTGGTGTTGCGCCATATCTCTGAAGCTGAGACGTCGCCGGATTTCGTCGCGTTCTGCCAGGTGGCGCGCCTCAAGCCGGGGCAATCGCTCACGCTCAACTTGTGCGACGTGGCTCGCGATCTCGCGCTGGCCCTGGACGACCTGGAGCCGCGCCTGCTCGCCTGGGCGGATGCCGGTTGGCTGATGTATCTGCCTTCTGGTCGCGATCTCTCGCTGACGCTGCTGCCCCCTCCCTCTGACGCCGCCGAGCGCGTCGCAACCTTGCTCGAACGGTACGCCACGATCCAGGCGCAGCGCGTGGACGAAATCGCCGCCTACGCGCAGACCGGGCGCTGTCGCCATGGGTATCTCAACGCCTATCTGGGCGGGCGGACGATAGAGCGCTGCACGGTGTGCGACAACTGCGTCGTCACTGCGCCAATTACTGTTGCAGAAACAGCATTGCCCGATGAACGGGAGCAGGTGCTCATTGTCTTGCGCGCCCTTGCCGAGTCGCACGGCTGGGGACGGCAGACATTGTTGCATCTGTTGCGTGGAACATCGCCCCGATCGGTAGCCGGCAAACCGCGACTGAGTTTGCAAGACAAGCTGGGCTTTGGTGCCCTCGCGTTCCGCTCAAAGACGGCACTTGCTGCGCTGATCGATCGCTTGGAGGCGGGCAGTTTCCTGCAAGGCCGTACCCTCGACCACGGCGGCGTCGTTTTGGAGATCACACCTGCCGGGCGCAAAGCGCTGCAAAACCCAGCGGCGTTGGATGTAGTATTGTCGCCGCCCGCGCCGGTGACTGGCGTGCAGACCACACTCACCGGTGAGGTTGTCGCTACCCCGGAACCGGACGCCGCGCTGCTCGAAAAGCTGACTGATTGGCGATTGGCGCTGGCAAAGCAGAAAAAAGTCCCTGTCTACGTCATCTTCAACAACCAGGTTCTTGAAGCTATTGCTGTTCAACAGCCCACCACACGTGAGGCTCTGGAAAAAATCAAAGGTATCGGCCCATCCAAAATGGCGCATTATGGCGAAACTATAGTAGAATTAGTGAAAGCGCATCTGGAAGAATCAAGAATCAGCGAATGAAGAATCAGTGCATAACACACAAACTCGTAACCCATAACCCACAACCCATAACCCAACAGGAGAACACACGATGAAAAAAGTAGCCCTAATCACCGGCGCGGGACGTGGCATTGGCCTGGGAATTGCGATGGCGCTGGCATCGGATCCGATCGCGCCGTGCGACATTGCCATAATGGATATCCACCCGGATGAGGCCGTCATCCCGGCGCTCAACGAGCTGCGCGAGCAGGGCGCAGACGTGCTCTATTGCCGTGCCGATGTCACCGACCGCGAAGCCCGCCAGCGCGCGCTCGACGAGATCAAGGAACGCTTCGGGCGGCTCAACGTGCTGGTGAACAACGCCGGCGTCGCGCCACGCGTGCGCGCCGACATCCTCGAAGCCACCGAGGAGAGCTATGATTGGGTGATGGGGATCAATCTCAAGGGGCCGTACTTCCTCACGCAGGCTGTGGCGAATTGGATGATCGCGCAGCATGATGCCGACGCCGCGTTTGAAGGGTGTATCATCAATATCTCTTCCGTCTCCGCGACCGTCGCGTCGCCAAGCCGGGGCGAGTACTGCATCTCAAAAGCGGGTGTCAGCATGGCGACGATGCTTTGGGCGGCGCGTCTGGGGGAGTTTGAGATTCCCGTCTACGAAGTGCGGCCGGGCGTCATCAAGACCGACATGACCGCGACGGTACAGGCCAAATACGACAAGCTTATCGCTGAAGGGCTGATGGTGCAGGCGCGGTGGGGTTATCCCGACGATATCGGCAAGGCCGTGGCTGCCCTCGCGCGCGGCGACTTCGCGTATTCAACCGGACAGGTCATCATGGTCGATGGCGGGATGACGTTGCAGCGTTTGTAGTAACCTGAATATTACGCTCTAAGCCCCGTCCCCGGGGCGCTTGCGCGGGAACCAATTCTTTTACAAAACCTAAAACAGTGTGCGGAAGAGTCCTCTGTACTTTTGCAGAGGTGATCGTGAAATCAATTTCAATGAGGAGGATGCTATGGCGAAGTTGACTTATGCTCTAGAACCCGGCGGCCCGAAGCGGCTGGAAATCTCCTGGAAAGGTTTGTACAAAGATTTTACGGTGAAACTGGACGATGAAGTGATCGGCGAATTGTCCGGTCAAAAGGATCTGAAAGCTGGGCGACAGTTCGCGCTCCCGGACGGCTCATCTTTGAGCGTTCAGCTTGTACAAAAGCTTTACAGTGCGGAATTGCAGATCTTGCGTAACGGACAACCGCTACCAGGATCCTCATCCGATCCTGAAAACCGGCTGAAGAACGCTTACGGGATGGTGTTTTTTGTCGCGGGTTTGAACCTGTTTTTGGGGCTGATCGCCTGGCTATTTCAAGTCGAGTTTTTGCAGGATATCGGCATCGGTTTTTATTCGATGATCTTCGGCCTGGTTTTTCTAGTCCTTGGCTTTTTCGTTAAACGCCGGTCAGCTTTGGCTCTGATTCTCGCCATTGCTATTTTTGCATTGGACGCTCTGCTTGGACTCTTGGCAGGTGGCGCTTCCTACACCACGGGATTAGTTGTTCGTGTCATTTTGATCATCCCTATGGTGCAAGGCGTCGGAGCTATTCGAGCGCTTAAACAACGAGAGACGACGGAATACTAATCCACTTTGATAAGGATTGCCCAATGATTTCAGAAGAAGTTGTGGTGAAAACCTGGGAGAAAATGGCCCAGGCCACGGAGTATGATGCTCAACTGATCATGGCCAAAATGAGCGAAGAGCCGCCGTTGGTTTTGGGCTTTCTCATCAACCTGGACGATATGCCGTTTAATCAGAATGAACGCGAGATTGTCCTCTATGTTGGTGTTACTGTTTGGCGAACGATGCTACAGAGCGAGCGGCAATTGCGAAAGGTCACCGGTAATAAACTCAGATTCGTGATGAATTCATCGGCCTCGCGTTTTTGCATTTGAAAATTCTTCTGGATGCCTTTATCGCCAGCCTGGTCACGTGAACAAGGAGTAACTTTAATGAAAGCTGTACTCTATGAAGCATTCGAGCGTCGTCCCGAAATTCGGAATGTTCCCGATCCCACGCCTGCGGACGACGGTGTTGTCGTGCGTGTGGAAGCCAACGGCATCTGCCGCAGCGATTGGCACGGCTGGATGGGCCATGATTCGGACATCCATCTGCCGCACGTCCCCGGCCACGAGTTGGCGGGTGTGGTGGAGGCCGTTGGCGCGGAGGTGCACCGCTGGAAACTCGGTGAGCGCGTGACCGTGCCGTTTGCCGTGGGCTGTGGACATTGCCCGCAGTGCCTCTCCGGCAACCAGCACATCTGCGACAACTACTTCCAGCCGGGATTCACCGCGTGGGGATCGTTTGCGCAGTACGTCGCGATCCCGCACGCCGACGTGAACCTGGTGCGCCTGCCCGATGCGCTCGATTTCGTCGCGGCAGCGAGCCTGGGCTGCCGTTTTATCACGTCATTCCGCGCTGTGGTGGAGCAAGGCCGCATTGCGCCCGGCGAGTGGCTCGTCGTCCACGGCTGTGGCGGGGTGGGGCTTTCGGCGATTATGATCGCGCACGCGATGGGCGCGCGCGTCATCGGCGTGGATATCAAAGACGAGACGCTGGCCTTCGCGCAGAGCGTCGGCGCGGAGCACGCCATCAACGCGCGCGAAGAGCCGCACCTTGTCGAGCGTATCCGTGACCTGACCGGCGGCGGGGCGCACGTCTCGCTCGACGCACTCGGCAGCGCGACGACGTGCCGCAACTCGGTGCTGAGCCTGCGCAAGCGCGGCCGTCACGTCCAGGTGGGGCTGATGGTGGCGGATTACAAGGACGCGCTCATCCCGATGAACCTCGTCATCGCCTGGGAATTGGAACTCCTGGGCAGCCACGGGATGCAGGCGCACGCCTATCCCGCGATGCTGGATATGATCGTGACGGGCAAGCTCGATCCGAAGCGCCTCATCCGCAAGACGGTGACGCTGGAAGAATCCATCGACGAATTGATGGCGATGGGGCAGTTCGCGCAGATTGGCGTGTCCGTCATTGACAGGTTTTAACGCGTTCTATGTATGACCTGGACTCTCTGGCCGATTTGCTGAAGCGGGTCAAGCACTTCAAATCGTTGGACGTGGCGGACCGGCGGGCCATTATCGCCTTGGGGGAAGTGCTGCATTTCCCGGCGGAAGCGACGATTTTCACCGAGGGTGCACCGTGCGCCGGCATGTTTGTGCTGCTCAAGGGGCAGGTGCAGTTGCGCAAGTTCGGTCCTCAGGGACAGGAACATATTCTGGCCGTTATCAATCCCGTCATTATGTTCAACGAAGTGCCCGTGCTTGATGGTGGGCCAAACGTCGCTACGGCGGTTGCCAGCCAAGAATCCGTGACCTGGCGCATTCCTTGTGAGGCCTTCCACACGCTTTTGCGCCGGTACCCGCCAATGGGCATAGGGTTGCTTCGGGTGATGGCGACGCGCAATCGCTTTTTGATTTCCCAATACGAAGACCTTTCCTTTCGTTCCGTCGTCGCGCGCACGGCAAAGTTGCTCCTCGATTTGAGCGGCGACGGACAGAATCCCATCGACCGTCGCGCCAATCCCAACGTCGAACTCGCTGCCCGGGTTGCTACCGGCCCTGAACCTTTCAGCCGTTCGTTGGGCATGCTGCGGCGCAGTGGCTACATTCAATGCACCCGTCGTATCATTCGCGTCCTCTATCCCGCAGCGCTGGCGGAGATGGCTGCTGTCGAACTGCTGTAATCTCGTGTCGTCTAGTACCGCGTGGCGTAAATAGCTCCCCAATTTATGCTTGCCAGGGATCGTCAGATCCCGGCGTAGCGCGCAAGAACCGCGGATCTGCTGATCCGCTTCAAGCATGGCTAACTGGTGTGGGACTTCTGCCACGCTATATAGGTGCTACGTCGACTTCCTGTGGTGCTTTTTATGTAATTGACAAAAGTCAATGACTTCTCGCGCTCCTTCTGCTAAACTTATGACTGACCCGACTTTGGACCTGAGACTTTCGACTGCTTTGGAGGCTTGATGCAAGGGATACGCGCGAAGTTGACTTTCCTCTTTCAATCGACCAAGGGACTGATCCTGGTGGCGATTGCGCTCATCTCCCTGGTGACGGCGGGATTGGGCACGCTGTCCGGCCCGATGGGGGAGTGGGGTGTGACGGATGTCGTCGTGCGCACGTTTGGGCTGCGTCTGGTGGAGGCTGAGCGCGAAGGCCGCATCATCCTGCTCTACCACACCATTGCCATTGCTGTCGTCGCGATTGAAACCTACATAATCACCGCCCTCGTGTCGATGAAAGACCACGAGCGAACGCAAATCAACGGCACGATCACGTTCGGGTATCTCATCACATTGATTTTCGGTTTGTGGTTTGGCTACTTCGGGCACAACTTCGTCTTTCACGGCCTCTATCTTTTTGGGCTTTCGCTGACGTTCTTTGCCGGCCTGTTGCTGGCAAAGGCGCTCTGGCCGTGGCCGAAAGAGTTCCGCGTCGCCGGCCGGGAGTACGCCCATTGGGGAACGGTGGATTTAGAGCGCGTGGCCTTCTTCGTGATGGCGGTCGCGATGTTGGGATCGGCGCTGTTTGGCGCGGTGACCGGCTCCTACTGGGGCAACGGCCACGAGACCTTCCTGGCGGAGGACATCCTCCGCGAACCGGAGAAGTCGGCGCTGCAGCTCGCGATCATCGGGCACCTGCATATCATGCTCACGCTCATTGCGGTGGCTTTGGCCCTCATCGTCGGGCGCTGGCTCGACTTCAAGGGCGTGTGGCACAAGTTCTCGATGCCCCTGTTTATCCTCGGCACAATCGTCATCACGCTAGGCGTGTGGTCAGTTGTGCCTTTCGAGCCGATTGCTCACACGTTCATCTACATCGGCTCGACGATTGTGCTGTTGGGCGCGCTTTTCCTCGTCATCTTCGGTTTCCGTAAGTTGACTCGCGAGCGTCTGGCCGCGCAGGGGATCGCCAAGGCGACTTTCGGGCAGGCGCTCAAAGCGCTGCTGCACGATCCGCTCAAGTTTGGCGCGTTGTGGCAGATGGTCTTCATGAACTTCGTCGTCTCCGGGCCAGGAATCTTCATGGCCGTCAAACTGGACGAAATCTTTCGCATGTGGGCATTGCGGGATGAACGCCTGATCCTGACCGGGCACTGGCACATCCTCTCCGGCATCATCGCCACCATTATCCTGCTCTACTACGCCGATTTGGCTGGTCTCAAGGGGCGTACCCGCCAGGTCTTTGGCTGGATCGTCATCATCTTCTCCGATTTGGCCTTTGCCGCCAC
>JAFGSL010000429.1 GCA_016934645.1 Anaerolineae bacterium | reverse complement strand
TATCTTGTCGCTCATTTTACCTCCTCCGAACGCGCGGATTCCGCGTGGTGCGTAGCGCTACCAATGCCGGACGCACGAGGGGAGCGATAATCCAAAACAACAACGTCATCAGCACCGCCGAGGTGAGACACCAGGCGCACGTCGCGCCGATGACGAACGGCTCCAAAAAGGTCAGGTAGATGGAGAAAGCTATGCCAAACCAGGCCATGCCGACCAAGGCCAGCTTCGCCAGGTGCACCCACAGGCCAGATCCAAAGCGCGCCACAGCCCAGGCTACGCCGATGCCGACGTAGCCAATCACTCCCAGGACAGCGATGTGCAAGAAGCCAAACAGCAGTGCGAACTCGCTCTGTTGGACGGCGTTGCAATCGCCTACCGGCCCGCAGACGGCGGTAACTTGCTGCGTCTCTACGTAGGCCAGATATCCCGCCACGATTAACCCCAGCACGACCAGCGGCGGGATGGCCCATTGCCAGCGCCGTAACGCCGCTTCATGGGGCTCACGGGCCAGCGCCATACCCTGATAGAGAACGCTGATGAGCATCCCTATCAACACCAGAACGGATATGCTGTTACCCAACGGATCGCGGGCATAGCGATCCAACCAATCTTCATCGGTGACAATGCCGGGAATAACCGGGGCTACCGTCGCAGTGGGAGTCGCTATGCTAGTGGGAGTCGCTATGCTAATGGGAGCCGCTGTGCTAGTGGGAGCCATTGTCGCTTCGGTCGCGGGCGTTGCATCAACCGCTGTTATAGCTGTCGCCGTGGGTCGTGGTGTGGCCGGTTCAGGCGTCGGCGTCTCCGATGTGTCCGGTTCAGATGGGGTGGGAACTACTTCCAGCACCTCTGGCAGACCAGGGATGGCGGGCCAATCCAAACCTCCCTCCGCCAGATAGTCCTCGATCAGTCCAGGCAGTTGTTCAGGGATCTCAGCGGAACCAACCAGCACGTTATCCCCCATGATGAGAGTGGGCACCCCCAGACGTTCTTGAGGAATGGTAAATTGGGTGATTGCCGCCTGATAGAGCGCCTGCCCGCCTTCATCGGCGACGTTAACGCCGATGATGACAAATTGCTCTCCGTATTCTTCTAGCAGGGGTGGCAGCACTTCTGTGATCACGTAATGGCAATGTGCGCATGAGGGCGAGTAGAAGATCACTGCGTGAACAACTGGTGTATCGGCAGCCACCGGCGACGCAAGCGAACTGCCCAACAGACATAAAATCAAGAGTAAACCGCAGTGGAACCGTGTTTTCATGAATAGCCTCTGAGATAGAATGTATGGTGATTATACTCTGTTATGACCAAATTGCCGCATGCCACCAAAGCGTCTACTACATCAAACGATGCCTGGCAGCGTGCCAGCAGTTCGGCTACGGCGTCGTCGCGCAGGGGATGGACAGCAGTGATGCTCAGGAGATCGGCTACGGCGTCGCCTGTGGAAGCAAAAGCATTGCCCTCGTAGCCAATGAGCAGTTCTACGCGCGGGAGGACTTCCGCGAAGATGCAATACGCCCGGTTGAGCACGGCTTCGTCTGGGACACGCACCGAGGACTCCGCCGGAGGACGGGTTGGAACACCAAGGTACGCCACCGTTGGGCGCAACGCTGCGATGACGTCTGCGGTCACAGCGAGTGTCTCAGGCGCGTCATTCAGGCCTTTCACCAGCATGGTTTCTGTGACCAGGACACCGGTGAAATCCTGAGCAAAGGTCTGCGCTCCTCGGATAATGTTCGCCAGGCGTAGCCGTCCGTGTGGCCGGTCCACTTTTCGCCAGATTACGGCAGCAGCCGCGTCCATTTTGAGAGAAACCCAATCCGCCAACCGGAGCGCCTCGCGCACGTCGACGTCGTTGAGCAAAGACGCATTCGTGATCACCGCCAAGGGGATCCCGAGAGGCTTGAGCGCCGCCAGCATTTCGCCCAGGTGCAGATCGAGCGTCGGCTCGCCATCCGGCACAAAAGTGAGGTAGTCGATCGGTTCGCCGCACGCAGCAGCCTCCGCGACCTTTTCTTGCACCGCGGCAACCACGGTTTCTGGCGTGTAAAATGCCTGCCGTGCGGCCTGCAAACGGGTTGTCCGCCCCAATTGGCAGTAGACGCAGGCATACGTGCAGGTTTTCGGGGGAATGTGATTGATACCCAAACTACGGCCCAAGCGCCGCGAGGGTACCGGACCGAAGGTCAATGCAGGTGATGTCTTATCCGCCATCCTAACATCCAATGCCGCCGACCCTGACATAGCCAGGATCGGCGGCAAGAGAGAAGACCTTCACTGAATGAAAGCCTTCACCGGGTGAAGGCCCTCACTCGTTGTTCAATTCTGACAGCCGTTGTTGCACAGCATCCAACTGCGCCTGTAATTGATCGGCCTGCGCTTTGAGCATCGCGGACTCATCACCCGGTGATGGGACTCCTCCCCACCGGCCGAAGCGCAGCCACCCAGGCTGCCCGGTCGCGCACGCCCAATTACGCCAGCCGCGTCTGCGGCCGAGGCCAAAGCCGAAGCCAAAACCCAGACGCGGTTGATCTGTAGGAGCGCAATCGCCTAGTCCGCGCCCTGTGCGCGGTCCCTGGCCTTGCGGTCCGGTTCGATCTCCACCTGGCATTGTTCACCTCCTTTGGAAATAAGCAAATCTGGAAATGGCAAATCAGCAAATCAAAAATCCGGTGCGGTCTGGAATTCAGTCGCCGTAATCCGTTGACGAATTTTCGTCATTGCTGGTGAACCTGACTCCTTTTTTACCAGCGCATCCGGCGTCCCCGTCTACCGCCCCGAACACCACGCCCGAAACGGCGGAAAGGACTGAACCGTCGCATGAGCCCAAAGCCGCCCAGGGGCCTTCCCTGGATTCCGGCGTAGCCATACGGCCGGCGACCTTCGGGATAGGCAACCGCACAATAGCCTTCACCGCGTCCGGTCATTGCGCCCGCGCCACGTGGACCAGTTCCATCAAATCTCGGCATTCCATTCACCCCCTTTCTGCCTTGATATCGTGTTTTGTCTGTATTGTACACCACTATTGACTAATTGTCAATAGTGAAAATGAAAATAGATCTCTGAAGGTGGATAGTTGCATTGCTGCCACCTGGCTTGCAACCTTCCTGCCTTCTCCTATAATCTTTGCGCAAGGGTGGCGCAACCCGCGGCCCGTTTTGCGGACGTGCCATCACACACAAATAGAAAGAAAGGAGTTCGATAAGTGGAATCTTCAGAAGAACTAGTTCTCAATGCCATCTATGCACGAAGAAGCATAAGACAGTTTGTCCAGGATAAACCCGTTGAAAGAGACAAACTTGAGACGCTATTGAAAGCCGCCATGGCAGCACCATCAGCGTGTAACATCCAACCTTGGGACTTCATCATCATTGACGACAAAGACAGCATCAGAGAAATAGAGGGAAACATAGAGGCGTATGCAGGCTATAATCCGACGGTGATCATTGTCATTTGTGGGAATAATGAATTTATCCCCTGGAAAGACTCTGGGATCATCGATTGTGCCTGTGCGATGGAAAACATCATGATCACAGCACCCGCACTGGGTTTGGGAACCGTGTGCATCGGCGGCTTTGACCGGGGAAAGGTCAAGGCACAACTCGACATACCGGACGACATCGAGGCCGTGGGGATGCTCTACGTCGGCTATCCCGCTGAAGAGAAGAAACCTCGGACGAAATATCTGGAAGAAGCAGTACACTGGGGAAAATATGATACAGAGCGAACGAGAACCCCCAGGCCGGGAAACATCCTGGAGTTTGGTCCTGAAGCCTCTTTGTAGGAGAAAACTATGGCTGTGAAAACCATCCGCATTTCGAAGACGTTTTTTGATGTGTGTGACGATACACGGCTCACGTGGTTGGGGATGGCGGGCGCTTTGATCAACAGCCGGGGAACGATCCTGATCATCGATCCGTTGCTCACCTATGGGGCGACGCCTGACCTGTGCGAAACAGGCCATCGTCTGGCGACCCCGCTCCCGATCACCTCCGAGGACGTCCCCAAGGCTGACCTCGTCTGTTACACGCACGCCGATTTCGACCATTTCGCTGCATCAACCGCTACGATACTGAACCGCAGACTGAAGCCGCGATTTCTGGCGCCGGCCCCTGTCGCTAAGGAACTGCGAGCTATCGGCGTCAACGAGGATCGCATCACCGTCGCGAAGGATTTCGCCTCCGTGTCTTGTGGCGATGCTGAGATCATAATCACGCCAGCCCTGCACGATTGGCAGGAGGTGGATCCCTGGCAGCGCGAGGATTGCTGCGGATTCTTGATCACAACGCCGGACGGTGTGATCTGGCATCCAGGTGACACGCGCCTGATCCCGGAACTGGAAGACATCCGGGGCGTCGATGTGCTATTCTTCGATGTCGCCGCTGTGGACGCTCATCTGGGGCCTAAAGGCTCCGCAAGACTGGCCCACACCTCCGGGGCCAAGGTCATGCTGGCCTATCACTACGGATTGTTCGACATGCCTCCCGGCTCATTTGGCGGCTGCGATCCTCACGACGCGCTTCCCTATATCGCCAATCTTGACGCAGACTTCCTGCAACCGGACCTGGGCGAAGTCTTGCGGCTGCCGCTGACCGGACGCGAGACTGAGCAGGAAGCAGGATAATCAGCGGATGTTATCGTGGGAGCAGGTTTCGTCCTCCTGGGCAGGGCGCGGGCAGGCCAACCGCGAATAGGGAACGCATAAATGAACGGTTGGTCTATCTGTATGGTAAAGGGTTTGTGGTATGATAGAGACAAGAGAGTTCATCTGTGCAGCCAAAAGGAAGCCAGGGCAATGGTTGATTTAACGCAGATTCGGCAAGTATCCGCGGCAGAGCGTATCCGAATGATCGAACTCATCCTTCAATCCCTCAAACAGGATATGCGCCCTAATCTTGTGCGCGACAAACCCACCATTGTCCCCAAACCGTTCAAAGTGCGGCAGTTCGATTTAGGCCAAGAGGTATGTGTAGATCGTGATAAGCTATACACAGCCAATGTAGGGAGGTCCGTGCGCGGCTGCTGCAGGCGGTGCTTAATGGGGGCGGGGAGCACCACGGATAATGGAAATGGACGATAAGAGCAGGGGTTCATCGTCTATTTCTCCATCCGTGGTTGTCTCCCGCGCGCTGCTGGCGCTGTGCGATGCGCTCGCGGCGGGCGTCGTCCAGGCGGAGGCGGTCCGTGGGCGGCTGCTGGGGGCAGTGTTGAATGGGGGGAATACCACGGATAGGGGAAATGGACGATAATAGCGCAGCGTCATCGTTCATTTCTTACATCCGTGTTCTCTCCCTCTCGCCGAACAAAAGCGCATCGTCGCCACAGTCGAGGCGCTGCTGGCGCTGTGCGATGCGCTCGCGGCGGGCGTCGTCCAGGCGGAGGCGGTCCGCGCGCGGCTTTTGCAGGCGGTGCTCAATGGGGATAACTCTGCTGGAGGTGGGCGATGAATCAAGACGAACTACTTAAATTGATCGACCAGGCCGCCTGGGAGGGATGGACGGAACTAGACCTCAGCAACGAAGGTCTCACTGAGCTTCCTCCCGAAATTGGACGGTTGACCACCTTGCGGTCCCTTAACCTCAGCGGCAACCAATTAACAGCCCTGCCTCCGCAGATCGTCCGATTAGTCACCTTGCGGTCCCTTTACCTCGGCGGCAATCGACTCACGGCCCTCCTCCCGGAGATCAGCCAATTGACCACTTTGCAGTTGCTTGCCCTCAGCGATAACCAACTAAAACTCCTTCCTCCAGAGATCGACCAGTTGACCACCCTGCTGTCCCTTAACCTCCGCGATAACCACCTCACGGCCCTCCCACCAGAGATCGGTTGGTTGGCCGCTTTGCGAGAACTCGAACTCAATAACAATCAACTCACGACCATCCCCCCGGAGATCGGGCGGTTGACCGCCTTGAAGTTTATTGATCTAGGCAGCAACAGACTCACAGCTCTCCCTGCGGAGATCGGTAAGTTGACCGCCTTGAAGTGGCTTGACCTCTGCAACAATCCCGATTTCCCTCTCCCTCCCGAAATCCTGAGAAACTACAAAGATGCACAAGCCATCATCCGCGCCTGGCTCGATTACCTCGCCGGGCAAAAGCGCCCTCTCAACGAGGTCAAACTTGTTCTTGTCGGCGAGGGTAGCGTCGGCAAGACCTCCCTCGTCAACCGCCTGCTCTATGACACGTTCGATCCTGGCGAAAACAAGACGGAAGGCATTGCAATCCATAAATGGCAGATTGCAAATGGTGAATCAGCGAATGAGCGAATCAGCGAGACAGTAACCGGCAACGAGCAACCAGCTTCCAGCCTCCAGGTCAACGTTTGGGATTTCGGTGGGCAGGAGATCATGCATGCTACACACCAGTTCTTCCTCACCAAGCGCACGCTGTATGTGTTGGTGTTAGACAGCCGCTACAGCGAAGCCGAAAACCGCCTTGACTACTGGCTCACGCTTATTCGCAGCTTTGGCGGGGATTCGCCCATCCTCGTTATCGGCAACAAGACCGACCAGCACCTCCTCGACCTCGACCGGCGCGGCCTGCTGGCAAAGCACCCCACCGTCCAGGCCATCCTCGATACATCCTGCGCCACCGGTTCCGGGGTCGCCGACCTCCGGTCGGCCATTGCAAAGCAAATTAGCCTAATGCCCCACGTCGCCGACCCACTGGTCATGACCTGGTTCAACGTGAAAGCCGAACTTGAAACCCTGGATGAGGACTACATCCCCTACAGCCGCTACCTAGAACTCTGCCGTGAGAAAAACGTGGATCACCCCGACAGCCAGCGCGTGCTCTTGGGCTTTCTCCACGACCTCGGTGTCGTCCTCCACTTCCCCGACCCGCGCCTGGAAACCACCAACATCCTCAACCCCGAGTGGGTGACGCAAGGAGTCTACCGTATCCTCAACACCCGCTTGCCCTTCGAGGAACAAGGCATCCTCACCTGGGAGATGCTCGCCCAAATCCTGGACGACGAACCCTACCAGGAAAAGCGCATGTTCATTGTGGATATGATGCAGAAGTTCGAGCTGTGCTACGAACTCCCCGACCGCCCGCACACCTACCTCATCCCCGACCTGCTGCCCAAAGAGGAACAAGACACCGGCGTATGGGATACCACGCAACGCGGTCCCGCACTGCGCTTCGAAGTCCATTACCCTGTGCTCCCCGGCAGCATCCTCACCCGCCTCATCGTGCGGATGCACCGGCACATTCAAGGTCGCGTCGTCTGGCGCACCGGCGTTTTGCTGGCCTGCGACGGCAACGAGGCGTTGGTCAAAGCTGACCTCACCGCCAACCGCATTACCATCGCCGTGCGCGGGCCGATCTATGGTCGCCACGAGTTGCTCACCCGCATTCGCGAGCATCTGGGGGGCATTCACAGTAGCCTCGCAGGACTGGAAGCTGCTGAGAAAGTGCCCGTGCCGGGGCATCCCAAAATCCCACCGGTGGATTACAAGTGGCTGCGCGAGTTGGAGCGCAAAGGCGTCCCGGAGTTCTATCCACCCGGCCTCACCGAGCCGGTCAACGTGCAGCACCTTTTAGAAGGAGTAGAAGTACGCGGGGGGCGTGGTAGCGGCCTATCCGGCGGCGCGCTCGCCCAGTTGCGCGAGACGCTTCTACGCTGCGGCCCGCTCGACAGCGACGCCGCCCTGCGCACGCTTTTCACCGATGCACGGCTCTATCCCTGGCGCGACCGCATCCCCGATAGCACGCGCACCCGCGAAGCCCGCGTGGATGCGCTCATCGACGCGCTACTTGAGCAACGCACGTCTCGTGGGGAAAACGCGCTAAGCCTTCTGCTGCACATCCTGGCCGAGAAAGTCGATCCCGGCGACGCTTGCCATCATGATCTCCGCGTCCTCGCCGTTGCCCTAGAACGTTGACAGGTTCTTGGCGAGCGCAGTTCGCCCGACCTGTCAGGTTTGATCGCTGGCGCGCTTGCCGGCGTCATAGTCCGGCAAGCGGGAAGTTCCCTGCAATCCATCGACGAGGACGTTAAAGATGTTAGGGATGTTAAGTGTCAAAAAATGTCTTTTTTGCCTTCTGCGCCTGCATAAGATTCCATGAAAACTTTTTCCGTCGGGGTAGTCGCACTGGTCGCATCGGTCGCATCTTTAGTTGCGCCGGTCGCAAATATACCGAAAGCTCAACCCGGATCACGCTCCCCACGATTCCCTTTTGCCGCGCTGAGGAAACCGGCTAATTCCGGAGTGTACTAGCGCAGAGGAAAACGGGCTGATGAAGTTTCAAAAAATTAATCCGGTAATGCGTGTATAGGCTTTTTACCGGCTGAAGGCCGGTGTATACATGTACGCGCCGGCTTCAGCCGGTTTTTCCCGGCGATTTCAATTACCGGTTTATTTTCATCAGTCAGTAAGTGTCCCCGTGTGCGCCGCCCGTGTGTAGGCCAACCGACGCGCAACGGCGGTTGTGTCCAGGTGGGGGAAGTGGCACTGCACCAGGTCGAGGGTTTCGTGGAGCAGGCGGACCATGTCTTGCACGGCGGCGTCGTAAGGGGTACGGAACGCCTGCCGGAATCGCTGCTCGATGGCCACAGGCCTGACCGGCATCGTGGCCAAAACCTGGTACATCCATTTGAACGTGGGGAAGTAGCGGCGATTGAGGGCCAGCAGGACCAGGAACATCGCTTCTTGCAGTTGGCTAATGGCGGCATAGAAGACGGTGGGATTATCACGGTAGGCCAAGACGGCCAATTGACCGGCATCGAACGCGGTGATGTGCTCCTGGATGTTCTTTAGGGCCAACGCATCAGGATACTGCACGGCCTGTCGCTTCCATTTTTGGATAATCACGTCGCCGTAAAGCGGGATGCACGCGCGGACGGTGTCCATAAAGTTGCTGTCGCCGAAATCCGTGCTGTAGTCCTCCAAGACTCTCTTGATCACAACCTCTTCCCCAGCCACCGTGTTGTGCCACAGATCGACCTGGAACCCGTCGATGAGCAGTTGGTCTTCCTGAGCCGGGCCATCGTAGCCGTGCAGGAACTCGCCCTGCAACGCTACAACGAGCGCCAGGCGAGTCTCGTCCGGGGGGAGTGCATCCCAAAAGATGGGCAATTCCAGGTCGGAGTAGGCATCGGCGTAGCCGCGCGCCACCGAGCCGCCGACGATAATCGCCTGTACGCCGGGAAAGGCGCGAATCTGTTCGGCAAGATGCCGGGCAACGTCTAGACGCCATTGTGTATGGGGATTTATCGTCATTGCTAACCCTGCTTTATGAAGATATAGACTTTCGTTGATTACGGCCCGCCTACGATTGACGTATACCTGCGATCCCTAAACGTCCAACCGGCGCGTGCAACCGTTTTCGTGGACGACGGGAGCATAATCCAGGTGAGGATCGTGCAACGCGTACCGGATGTTATACCGGATGAACGGCTGCGCGATAGGCCAACTTAACGGCGAGACGATCGCCTCTGCCGGACACACCATCTCGCAGTACTGGCACAACAGGCACCGGCGGCCCCATTGAGGATGCTTTTCCGCATCAAGGGTGATGTTGTGCATAGGGCAAACGCGCTCACAGCGACCGCAGCCGATGCATGCATCCGAATTGACGCGGAATAGACGGCTGTACACAGCGTGAATCAGCCAGTGCTTGGTGAAGGCACGCTCCAACCGGTGCACGAAGTTCGGCGGATCATCCAAGGGTTCGCGCTCGTAGGATTGTCCCGCGATGCGGGCGGCAATCTGTGTGCCGAAACCCCGAGCTTTGGCGATATCCTCCGCGGTCGGATGGTCTGGCGAAAACAGGTACCCGCGTCGAAGGTAGCCATAGTAGTACTCCGCACCCCGGGCGTAGAAGTAGCCTTTCTCCCGCCCGCCCTTCTGCGCCAACGCCCGGCGCATCCACGTCCCGGCATCGCCACGGACATTCCCGTAGAGCGCAAAGACGAAGAACGGTTTTCCGGCAAGATCGGGCAGTCCCCTCACGTAATCGATGACGTTGTGCGGCGGTCGAAAGACGTACACAGGGAAACCGATGCCCAGCACGTCATAGCGCTCAATCGCGGGCGGCGTTGCCTCACCGAGATTACACGCCTGGACCGTGTAGCCAGAAACGCAGAGACCATCGCGAATCGCGGAGGCGATTGTCGCGGTGGTGCCGCCTTGCGAGAAGTAGACGATCAGAGCTTCAGGCACAGTTCGCTAAAGGGGAGGATGATTAAAATTCATCGCTCGTCGTGACTTGATCAATCGCCCGCAGCAGGGATGTATCATCTGAGGTGTCCTGCCCCAACTCCCAGATCATCACGCCACCCAACTGTTGCTCCAGGGCATAGCGTGTTTTTCGCTGGATGGTCGTTATCCCGTTGAAGTAGATGCCGCCGGCCTCGTCCGCGTCCGGCGCGGGATGGTGACGTTGCACGATCTCCGCGTAGGTCAGAGCGCAGGAAAGGTCGTGCACGTCGCGCCCGTAAAACGGCACGCCGAGTAGGAGCTTCTCCGGCGGCGCGCCACGTTCGATGAACGCCTGGATGTCTTCGGTGGCCTGTTCGAACGTCGAATGACGATCCTCGTGGTCGTAGGCCATCACGTGGATGCGATCCACGGCGGCGTAGAGATCGTCGCCCAGGTCTTGCCAGGGCGCCAGTGCCACGCTGACCCGCAGGTGATGCAGTGCAAACGTCTGATGAACTTCCGCGAGCAACGCCACGTAGCCAGCCCTTTCCGCTGCGGTTTCGGGAAACTCCCAATCGAAATCCACACCGTCCAGTCCGTTTTCAAGGCAGTACGCCGTGATCGCCTGCACGGCCTGTGCCCGCAGGTCCGGGTCTGTAGCAACGGTGGCGAAGTTTTCCGAGCGCTCCCACCCACCGATGGCGATATAGATGCGCGTCCCGTAAGTGCCGCTCATCTCACACAAGGTGGCGAGTGTCTGCGCGTCCAATCTGCCGGTGTCCAGTTCGCCGGAGGCGCGCAAGCTGGCGGAAAAGTAAACGATGTCGGTGACGTAGCGCGCCCACGCTGGATCAAGCGTGCGGTAGTCGGGCAAATAGCCAACGATGGCAAACTCGCGGGCGGGTGGGGCGGGTTTGGGCGTGTGCAGTGGCAGCGTCGCGGAGGGCAGAGGGGGCACCGGTGAGTTGGCGATGAGCGTCGCCGCTTTAGGCTCGGGCGTGGGCTCCGGCGTCTCAGCCGCCGGGGATGAAGAGGATGTGCAGGCCGGCAGCAGCGCCGCGCATAGCGCGAGGCTGAGTCCCCAGTAGGGATACTTCCGTCTCATGTCACGACTCCACAACCGGCATGAACACGCGCAGCCCATCCTTCTCATCCACGATGTAGGCTGAAGTCGGATAACCCAACGTCACGCGCACCAGCCACAGGTCGCCGATGGCGCTGCCAACATTGAGCGCGGCACAAATGACGATGATCCACGCCAGCCAACCCGGCTGTGGGAGCACGAGCAATCCCATTCCCACCAGGCTCAGGCCCACCAACGGCGCGAGCGCGATAACGATGTAGGCGTTGCGGCGGAAGGCGTAGCCAGCCGCAGTTGCGTAGAACATCATCTCTTGCCATATGACGCCGTACCTCGGGCGCGCGCCGTAAGCACGCAGCGCCAGACCGTGAAACAGCTCATGCAGCACGATAGTTAGAACAATGGCGATGAAGAGCGCTCCCGTCTGCAAGACGTTTACCTTCAAGGATGCGGTTCCCGAATGCCACAGGCGCATCCAGGCGAAAAATAGCGGCAGTGACAAGCCCATCAGGGCCAGCCCGACCACGTTCAACACCACCAGCAGCTTCCTGTGGTGAGACAGCTTCCAGTACAACACTTCGGCGTAGTTTTCGGGAAGGTGGATAGGAGGTGCCAAGTCCGTCGTCATAGGTTAACTCCTGCGAAATAGCCTGATTTGACGCTTAAGGCGGATCACAATCCGCCGTTCCTGAAGCGCCGGATTATGATCCGGTGCAAGCACTTTCATGATTGTTGATGTTCTAGGACAGTCATACGCTGAACGGCGCTTCCTCTACAAAACAGGACCCTTCGGCTTCATAAGCACGGACCCGCTCGCTGGCGAGATCGTACACCCAACCGTGCAGGCACAATGTCCCGGCTTGCTCTGCCTCAGCGATGAAGGGATAACTGCGCAGGTGTTCCAATTGCAGCAGCACATTGGCTTCGATGAGCGCATCCAACCCCAAGGCAGCGTTACCCTCAGCCGGGACGCGCAAACGCACATCCGGAGCATACTGCAACCACTGTCTCAATCCCGGTTCCAATGTCTCGACATTCGCCAATGCCTGCATCCCCCCGCAGTTGCTGTGCCCGCACACCACAATGTCAGTGACGTGCAGGTGCATGACGGCGTATTCCAGCACGGCAGCCGTCCCCATCTCGCCTTGCTGCATCGCCGCATAGGGCGGTACGATGTTCGCGATATTGCGCGTGGTGAAGACCGTGCCGGGATGCGCGTCCAGGATGTGGGAGGGTAGAATCCGCGAATCCGAACAGCCGATATACAGCAGCGAAGGGTGCTGACCCTGCGCCAATTCAGCCATCAGCGCCGCGTCTGTCTCGAAACATACCGCGCGCACGCTCCGCGTTTGCGTAACCAAAGTATCCGCCAAAGCAACCTCCTCGTACGAAATAGCCGCGAAAGCAGCAGGTGAAACGGTGCATTTATGGACAGCAAACTGTACACGAATACACCCTTATTATTATCCCAACTTCAAAAGAAAACAAACGCGCCCGGTTTGCACCGGGCGCTTGTATCTTTCGGAAATGACGAGTCTCAGTAGATCGCAAAATGCTCCAAGGGGATCGCCAGATCCCCGTCCCGGTCTGGATCTGGCGATCCAGACCAAGCAAAATTAGATCTACTGAGTCTCATTTTCCCACCGTGGCGACGATGATGCCATCCTCTGTGGAGCCGAGGTCCCGATAACGCCCTGGTTCGCTCCGCCAGCGCAGATTGAATCCCCAGCCGTGCCAATCCCACACGGAAAGGGCGCGCTGTGCGGCGTCCAGGCCATCGCTGGGCTGCGCCGATTCCAGCACGAGCAGTTCCTCCACACCGTCGCCATCCACGTCCGCCAGCGCGATCTCGTGAATTCCGTGGGTCACGGCGGAGCCGCCCCAGATCACCTTGACCGTCCCGCCACGGTGCCCGATGATGAAGGGATGGCTGCCAAGGATGCCCTCCTCATCGGGTTTCCAGAGCGCCGCCAGGATTTCGTAACGCCCGTCGTCGTTAGGATCGCCCAGGGCCGCATCCACCACGCGCCACGCGGGATCGCTGCGCCAGATTTCGACATCGCCCTGTAGGACGCGCAGGGTCTCATCCTCGCGCAAGATCATCTCCGGGATGCCGTCACCGGTCAGGTCGATGGTGCCCGAGGTAAATGGCGCACTCGTGTTGCCGGCAGGCACAGCCACAGCCCAGCACGTCTGCCGGTCACAGGCGAAGCCTACCTGCTGTGCAGAACGCGGTAGGCAAGCCAGCAGCACCAACAGCGCCAGTGAAAAAACCGGGAGTTTACAAAAAATTATCCTGGAGAAACGCAGAGAGTTCTCGCGCAGAGGCGCAAAGGCGCAGAGTTTTTCTGTGATTTTCTCTGCGCCTCTGCGTCTCCGCGAGATATCTGCTTTCAAACTCACCACGCGGGACGCGCGTTGGCGACGACGATGCGCGTGACGGTCCAGTCCTCGCCGGTGCGCTCCAGCGTATAGGTCACGTCCAGGGTATAAGGCCCGCGCGTCCCGATCTGCTGCATATCGTTCTCATCGCCGGTTTCGGCGGGATGTGCTGCGCCGCTGTAAGCGTAGAGCGTATCCTGCCAGGTCTCCCGCACCGTGACGACCGCCAGATTTTCAGATTGCAGATCAAAGGAGCGGTAATCGGTGCCCATCCATTGCCGGCCCTCGAAGTGCTTTTCAGCCTGTAGAGCGGCGATTTCAGCGGTGATGAAGTCCAGTGCCGCGCCGCGCGCCAGGTTGTTGTACTCAGACGCCACGTACTGTATGTCCAGGTAGAAGACGGCGTTGACCCAACCGCGCTGGAAGGCGTAGAGGGCAGTTTGCAGGTCAGAATACTCGCCTTCCGGCGTATAGAAGCTATCGACCCAATCGGGTTGCGCTGGCGCCGTGCTGTCATCCAACATCCCCTGCCACTTCTCGTCGGTCAGCCGGTCATCGGCGGGCCAGGGGAACTCGTAATACGAGAAGATGCCGCCCTTGGCGACCTGCAGGCGCAAGCTGCCATCCTCTTCGACCAGCGGAACAACGACGTGGATTTCGCTGACACGCCCGACACCCACCTCCAACACGACGGGGTTTGGCGCCCCGTCAGCGTCGGGATCGGGATCGGTGGCAACATCGGCGATGATTGCCGCCTGCGGGTCTTCTTCCATATAAGGGGTGGCGCCGGCTTCACCGGACGGCGTGTCGGCGGAGGCCATCACCAAGTGTTCCAGTTCGCCACCGTAATAGCGGATGCGCACGTGGTCGTCCTCGGTGAGTGGCACCCCGGCGAGTTGTTGCTCCGCCATCAGCTTGAGCGCCAGGGCCAACTCCTCAATATGCACCAGGTTGTCGGCGTCCTGTTCTCCGATCAGGCTGCGGGACGCAAGCCCTTCGATGGTCATCTCAGCCAGCGCCGCCACCCGCGCGTACAATTCCGGGACCGGTTCCACGTAGCCCCGCGCCGGCAGCGGGTCGGGCGGGGTCGGCATCCAGCCCGCGCCCATCTCCGCGTAGGTCTGCTTGGCGTAGAGGATGGTGTCGTGCTTCAGTTCAGCCCAACTGCCCAGCGCGGTGTGCAGTTGCTTATCGTGCCACGCAGTGGATTGCATAAAGGTAGGATAGCCCTCGCTCGGGACTTCCAGGAGCGGATGGAAAGCGTAGAGCCAAGCGTTGTAAACCGTCTCTGTCCAGTCGTCAACCGTGAGGCTGCCGGTCCAGGCGCGCATCTTGTCCATTTGCAAAGTATAACTCAAATAGCCGGTGTCCCCCATCGAGTCCAGCAGCGTGTAGGCACGCTCCGATCCCATCGCGGCGAGAAGGTCCAGGCCTTTGGGCAGTCCCCGTCGCTCGGTCGCGGTGCCCACGTTGCGGTAGATGAGCTGGCGGAAGATGTAGGCGTCGGGCACGAAACGCTGGCCCATAAAGCGCAAGCCCTTGGTCTGCTCGGTCTCGTTGTCCGTATCAGAGATAACGAGGCCGAGGATGCGCGGAGCGGGCAGCGCGTCGGTGGCGGCGATGAAGACGTCCAGTGTGGCGTCATCCGCCAGCGTTACCAGCGCCGGATTCTCGCCGTAGACGGCGTCGATCACTGGCAGATAATCGAGCGCGGTGAGGTCGTCGCTCCGCCCGACGAGGAAGGCGGTGGGGTCGTAGAGGTCGGCCCACGCTTCCAGGGCAGGGCGCCCTTTCACCTCGGTGTTCCGCAGGGCCTGTACCAGCAGCAGCGCGGAACGGGTTTCCGCCCGTCCCACGGCGGCGTCCTTCGTCTTTAGGCGGAAGGTCATGCGCCCGTACCACATCATACTCTTGAAATAGGCCTTCAGCGCGTCGCTGCGCGTGTAGTGCCCGCGCGGGATGTACTGGGTGTAGTCCTCGCCGTATTCCAGGCCGGGGAAGATCGGCGAGGGCAGGATGCCGGAAGCTGCCTCGACGTTGCCGACTTCGGCTTCCATCAGTGCAGCGGCGTAGCCAGGGATAGAGAAGTTGGGGTCAGCGAGTCTGCCACTCACGGCGATGAAAGCGACGGTGCGCAGGGCCGCATCCTCCCACGGCGTGCCGCGCAATTGCTGGTATTGGGCGTCCGCCGTCTCGATCAGCGCGCGGTTGAGCGATTGCAACAGCGGGTGGAAATATTCGACCTCGGCCGTGCGCAGGGTCTTGTCGAACATCAGGTGATAGACGTGCAGTAGCGAGTCACTGGTGATGAAGATGGGGACATTGGCGTAGCGCGCCTTCTCGTAGAGGGTGAAGAACTCCTTCTCCTGCAGGCCGGGACTGGCGGCAACGCCATCGCGGGCAAGACGGGCAAGCTGATCCGCCGAGAGCGGCATAGCGACGTGCACGTTGCTCAGGTCAGGGGCGATGGCGGGTTGGTCAAGCGCTAGCGTGACGTTCACCGGCTGTGGTTGATACGGCGCGAAGACCGATTTGGCGCGCGGCTGAACCGAGAGGATATCCGGCGGTGTCGACGTCGGCGCTTCCGGGGTGATTTCGGCGGTGGGCGGTGTTTCAGTGGTGGCAGTGGGCAGCGTCTCGGTGGTCGCGACGGGCGTCGTTGACGATGGAGACGCCGTCGGTGTTGGGGAGGCCGCTGGCGACAACAATTGACAGCCCATCGTCAGCAGCAATGCCAATGCAAGCAGGATAAGACGTCTCATAGAAGCAGAATAGATTTTCATAGGTTATCCTCCTCGAAGATAGCTTTACTTCAACGCTTGAGGCGGATCACAATCCGCCGCCTCCCTACGCCGGATTGTGATCCGGCGCAAGCATTTTCCGTTCGTTTGCTTACTATGTCGTAGTCGGAGAGAAAAGGTAACAGGGAAACAGCAGCCTATGGCGTTTGCAATGCTGCAACGTGAGACAAAATGCGTTCGACGGCCGGTTCGACCAGCGCCGCCGTCTCCGGGGAAAGCCCTTCGCCGAAGTCGAAGTCGTGGCCGACGATGGACAACAGCACGGCGTCCGGCGTCACACCGTACATTTGCTGCGTGAGGGCCAATACGGTCGAGGGGTGCGTCTGGTGATAGACAAAGGGTGTGCGATACGAGATTTCCAAGCGTTCTTCGTGAAGTGGCTCCGGCATGGTCGTACCGACGTGCGCGTCCACGAAAACGATGAGATCATAGTCCTTCGCAGTTTCGGCCAACTCCGGCACAAGTTGGTGCAGTATTACCACATCCACCGGATGCCCCAGGGCCTCAAACCCGTCGTCGAGTGCATCCAACGGCTCGCGCCCCAGGCGTTCGAGCAATGCATTAGCCACAAAGCGCGCCACGCCATCATCGCGGCGATAGAGGTTGCCGAATCCGACGACTAAAGTCCGGTTATTGTTGCCTTCCATACTTGAATTGTACCACAAATGAGACCTGACAGGTTTCAGAAAACCTGTCAGGTCTGTACAGAAGGGACACTTCACGCCCGCCCGCGACTTTCCCCATTCACCAGCGCGCCCGCGATGAGGTGCGCGACGCGCAGCGGCTCCGGGATATGGCCCTCAACGGTGAACTGTTTGAGCACGGCGCTTGCCTGGGACAGGATCAAACCGACGCGCTGCACATAGACGTGGCGCAGGGCCTCCATCGGGCCAAGGCGCTCGATGATGGCCCATTTCTGCGCGCCGTTCGGGATTCGCGTGAGCAGCGCGTCGCGGATGGCCTCCATATCCGGCGCGCGGCGCGCAACGACCAGGATGGGCAGGTCGAGCTGCGCGTGCAAGGCGAAGACGTCCACCACGTTGAACCCGCCCAAGGCAATCCCTTGCAGCATCACCAGGTGCAGGTTTCCGGCGAATTTGGAGCCGGC
>JAFGSL010000428.1 GCA_016934645.1 Anaerolineae bacterium | reverse complement strand
TGATAACGAGATCACGATCGAGCATATCATCCCGCTGGATGATACATGTCAGTTGCGTACAGCTGATTGCCGTCAGCTTTCAGCAGAGAGCATGGGGAGCTGACGGCTGAAAGCTTGACGTGGATCAAGATATGACGGACACCTCTCATTCTGTGCGCCTATTTACACTTGGCGAGACGATGTTGATGTTCGCGCCGCCGTCGCCTGAGCTTATCGAACATTGCGACCAGTTCACGGCCTACGTCGGCGGATCTGAGGCCAATGTCGCCATCGGGTTGGAGCGGCTGGGTGTTCACACTGGCTGGATCGGCAAGCTGCCGCGCAACGCGCTTGGGCGCAAGGTCGTCAATGGGATTCGCGCCTATGGCGTCGATACATCATCGGTGGTGTGGGCCGATGAAGGGCGTGTGGGAACGTTTTTTGTCGAGTGGGGGGCGGATCCGCGTCCGACAAGGACGATCTACGACCGCGAGCACAGCGCTGCCACCACGCTGGTCGCCGATGACCTTGATTGGGGCAGCATCGCACGGGCTGCATGGCTCCATTTGACCGGGATCACGCCCGCGTTGAGCGCGACATGTTGCCGGAGCACGCTCGACATTGTGCGGCGTGCGCGGGATTTGGGGAAGCGTGTTTCGTTCGATCTGAATTATCGTTCCTTGTTGTGGTCGCCAGAAGCGGCACGCGCTGCCTGGCACGCCATCTTGTTTCACGTCAACTTGATCGTTGCCTCTGAGACAGATGCGTGGTTATTGCTCGGTGCTCGAGGATCGCGCGAAATTGTGGCTCGCCAGATTTTCGACATCTATCATCCTGATGTAGTAGCTTTGACCTGTGGCGGAGATGGTAGCGTCGCCTACGATGGCGACCGTTTCTATCAGGCCGATACGTACACGATGCGTGTCGTCAACCGTCTGGGCGCCGGCGATGCGTTCGATGCGGGCCTGCTATACGGCATCCTCAATGCGGACGTGAAGATGGGCCTGGAATACGGGAACGCGATGGCGGCGTTGAAGATGACGATTCCGCAAAATATCCCCTTGGTCGAGCGGCAGGATGTGGAACGCTTGATCGAGGGCAAGCGCGAGCATTTGATACGCTAGTCGGTGTTGCGGTTTCTGCGATAGCGACTACAAATTGCGAATTACGAATCACGAGTTCCTGAAGGAGATTGTCTATGTACACTATTGGAAAGGAAGAAGCAGACGCCGTGCAGCGTGTCATCGAATCGAAGAAGCTCTTTCGCTATCTCGACGGCGATGAGAGCGAATCGGGTCGGTTCGAGGCAGAATGGGCCGCCAAGATCGGCGTGAAACACGCCGTCGCTGTGACCAGTGGCACGGCAGCGCTCATTACGGCCCTGGTGGGATTGGGCGTTGGCCCCGGCGACGAGGTCATCGTCCCGGCCTACACCTTTATGGCGACGGCGCTCGCGCCTTTGGCGGTCGGCGCGGTGCCCATTATCGCCGAAGTCGATGCCTCGCTCACGCTTGATCCGGTGGACGCTGAGCGCAAGATCACGCCCTGGACCAAAGTGATTATTCCCGTACATATGGTGGGATTGCCGAGCAATATGGACGCGCTGATGGCGGTTGCGCGGCAGCACAATGTCAAGGTGCTTGAGGACGCCTGCCAGGCGGACGGTGGCTCTTATGGCGGCAAACGCCTTGGCTCCATTGGCGACGCAGGTGCGTTCTCGTTCAACTACTACAAGATCATCACCTGCGGCGAGGGTGGGGCGATGGTCACGGATGATGAGACTGTCTACCATCGCGCGCTGGTTTTTCACGATGGCGGGTCGGTCTTCCGGGATCACGCCTCGAAGATCACCACGCCTTTCTTTGCGGGGATGAATTTCCGCATCAACGAGATCCTCAGTGCCGTGCTGCGCGTGCAGTTGACGCGCCTCGATGGGATGCTGGACGCGATGCTGACTGAGAAGCGGCTGATGATCCAGGCGCTCGATGGCGCGGGTGACTTCACCTTCAATCCCATTCACGACGTCGAAGGGGATTGCGGGACGACGTTGGCGCTGCTGTTCGAGACGCCGGAGCGCGTGCACGATGTGCTGGACAAACTGCACGAGGAGGGTGTGTCCGCCAGTACGCCCATTGACAGTGGGCGGCACGTCTATACGAACTGGGAACCCATCTTGAAGCAGCAAGGCGCGCACCATCCGGATATGGACGCCTACAAGCGTGCCGAAGTCCCCGTTGAGTACACGCCGGACATGTGCCCGCACACGCTGGATGTTCTGACGCGCACGATGTTCCTGTACACCGACCCGACCCGCTCGCGGGAAGATCTCGACGTGATGATTGAGAAAGTCAAGTGCGTTTTGTCGGGACTGTAGCTCTCGGGATTCGTGATACGTGAACTGAAAAATCACATATCGCGCATTACACATCAAAGGAGATCGCATGGCTTATCGTCGTATTGCAGCACTAAAAACCGCCGAGGCGTTCCAGGCACATCTGGACGAATCCGGCATAGAATTGGGCTTCGACGCCGAACTGGTAACTGGTCCGGACGCGCCGCTGGCGCAGTCCTACCCGCTGAAAAATGGATTCTCTATCGGCAACCGCTTCTGCATCCTGCCGATGGAGGGGTGGGATGGGATGGAGGACGGGCGTCCTTCCGATCTGACCATCCGCCGCTGGCAGAACTTTGGGGCGAGCGGCGCGAAGCTGATCTGGGGTGGGGAGGCCGTCGCGGTGCAGCACGATGGGCGTGCGAATCCCAACCAGTTGATGATCAACCCGCAGACCGTGGGCGACCTGGCGGCGCTGCGCGAGACGTTGGTCCGTGAGCACGTCGCGCGCTATGACACCGCCGACGATCTGCTGGTCGGCCTGCAACTGACGCACTCCGGGCGGTTTGCGCGGCCCAACGTCAAGACGAAGCTGGAGCCGAAGATCCTCTACCACCATCTTTTGCTGGACGCGAAGTTCGGGATTGACGCGGATTATCCCGTCATCACGGATGACTACATCGCGCGCCTTATCGAGACGTTTGTGGGCGCGGCGAAGCTGGCGCGGCAGGCGGGCTACGCTTTCGTGGACGTCAAGCACTGCCACGGTTACCTGGGGCACGAGTTCCTCAGCGCCTACGACCGCCCCGGTCGCTACGGCGGCAGTTTCGAAAACCGTACGCGGTTCCTGCGCGAGATCGTGGCGGGCATCCGCGCGGAAGTGCCGGGGCTGGGCATCGGCGTGCGCCTCAGCGCCATCGACTTCGTCCCCTTCCGGCCCGGTGCGGATGGGACGGGGGAACCCGCGCCCTTCGAGCCGCCCTATCGCTACGCCTTTGGCGGCGACGGCTCCGGCGTGGGCTATGACCTTGCCGAGCCGTTTGCTTTCCTGGATTTGTTGGCCGAACTGGATATCGAGCTGCTGTGCGTCACCGTGGGCAGCCCGTACTACGTCCCACACATCCAGCGCCCGGCGCTCTTCCCGCCTTCGGATGGCTACCAGCCGCCGGAAGATCCGCTCGTGGGCGTGGCCCGGCAGATTGCCGTCGTCCGCCAGCTCAAGCAGCATCGCCCAGACTTGCTGTTCGTGGGATCGGGATACTCGTACGCGCAGGAGTGGCTGCCCAACATCGGGCAGCACATCGTACGCACCGGGCAGGCCGACTTTGTGGGCCTGGGTCGGATGGTGCTTTCGTACCCGGAGATGCCCGCCGACGTGTTGGCCGGCCAGCCCCTGCAACGCAGGCGCATCTGCCGTACCTTCAGCGATTGCACGACCGCGCCGCGCAAGGGCCTGGTTTCCGGTTGCTACCCGCTGGACGACTACTACAAAAAGCGCCCTGAGGCGGACATGCTCAAGGCGCTGAAGAAAGCCTGATCGCTATAAAAACGTGATGCGTGACGAAAACTCGTCACGCATCGCGTTTCATACATCACGTTAAATTTGTTTGGCTTTCCAGGCTCCTTGCTGGTGACGGCGCATCAACAGCACAAGTTGCACCAGCCAGCCGATGACCAACGCGATCCAGATACTCGCCGTGCCGAGATGGAGCGCTTGAGAGAGCACATAGACGAGTGGAATCTGGATCACCCACAGGGCGACGATATTGATGAGCATCGGTGAGACAGTATCGCCTGCCCCAATTTGCGCGCCGTTGAGCACCAGGGTGAGTGTGTTGGCAAGGTATCCCAGAGATAGCATCCGCAGCATTTGCACACCGATCGTGGTGGCCGCAGCATCGTCGCTGAACAGGGGGAAAATCTGAGGTGCCCAGAGCACCAACATCCCCAGGATAACGCCTGTGACGATAAGCGTCATCTGCATCAGCAGATTGACGCCGCGCTCGGCGCGTTCCGGCTTCTGCGCGCCGAGGTTTTGCCCCACCATCGCCGGTGAGATGCGCGACAGCGCCATCCCCGGCACTTGCGCGAAGCCGAAGATACGTTGTACGACCGTCCACGCGGCTACCGCCGCCGTGCCGTACACGGAGATAAAACGCGTCAGCAGCGTCATCGCCAGGTTGGGCGTGCCCCGTTGGATGATCGTCGGCCCGGCGATACGCAGCACGCGCTTTATTATGGGGAAATCCAAGCGAAGATCGTGAAAGTCGATGCGCACTGGCGCGCGTCCCGCGATCAGCATCCCCAATCCCCAAAACATCGCGGCGGCATTGGAACCGACCAGCGCTAGCACGGCTCCCTCCAGCCCTAGCCATGTCACCAACAGTGGCTCTGCGATGAGCATCACGATCGTTGACCACACGGTCATGCCCAACCAGACCCCCGGTGCACCGATTGAACTGAGCATCCCACCGACGCTGGGCACCATCTCCATCGCAATCAGTCCGCCGAAAAGGATGCGCGCGTAACGCACCGCCAGCGGCAACGTCTCGGCATCGGCCCCGCCGAGGCGCATCAGTGGTTCGGCGAAGATCACGCCGATCAGCCCCAGAGTGCCGGAGGAGACCAGCATCAAGATGACGGCTTGCAGCGTTGCCAGGTTCGCGTTCTTCTGGTCTTTGGCCCCCACGTAGCGGGAAACGACCGCGCCACTCGCACCGCTCAGCCCCATCAACACGCTGATCATCGTGATGCGCACTGAGATCGCCAGCCCGGCAGCCGCTTGTGCGTCAGCCCCAATTTTACCGAGCCAGAAAGCGTCGTAGAGACTGGGCACTATAAACAGCACCTGACTCAACAGCGTGGGTTTGGACAGTCGCAGGATGTTGTCGCGCAATCTGCCCTGGGTAAGATCGTGCAGGCCGCTTTGGGTCACGAATGCCACAACCTCGGCAGGAGTTCGTAATAGAGCGCCATGCGCCACACTACCCACGTGTGCGCCGTACCCTCGAGTGTCCAGTATGTGTGCGCAATCCCCTTTTCTGTCAGCAGCGCGTGCAGTTCCTCGGTTCCCTCCGCTGCGAGCGTGTCCAGCGTCCCGCACCCCAGGAAGAGCAGCTTGAGTTTGGCATTTGTGCCGATTGGATCATCGAGCAGGTTGGCATGGCGTTCGGCAAAGTTGCGCGCGCCTGCGCTCAAGATGCCAACGTGGCTGAACAATTCAAGGTGTCCCAGGCCGATATGATCCGTCTGTGCGCCGCCCATCGACAGCCCGGCGATAGCGCGATGCTCGCGGTCAGCTTGGACGCGGTACGTGGACTCCACCAGCGGGATCACGTTGGTGAGCAGGTCTTGTTCGAAGAGGGTGGTGTTCTTCTGCCAGCGTTCGCCCCACGGAACGGAGCGGGGCAGCGCGTGACCGAGCGGCATGGCGATGATCATCGGTTCGGCTTTGCCCTCCGCGAGCAAGTTGTCCATGATGAGATGGGCTTTGCCCATCATAGCCCAACTCCCGGCGACGTCGCCCGCGCCATGGAGCAGATAGAGCACAGGGTAGGTCGCGTCGGGAGTATCCTCGTAGCCGGGGGGCGTGTAAATGTAGACGTCGCGCACATCGCCAAGCGTCTGCGAGGCGTAGTGGTGGCGGTGTAGCGTCCCGTGCGGCACATCCCGTGCGTCGAAGTAAGCCTCGCCCGTTTCGTGCGGGATGATGAGCAGGCTGCGCGGGGCCATAAAACCGGTCTGCGCGTCGGGATTGTTGGGATCGGTAAAGCCCACGCCGTCGATGAGAAAGCTGTAGTCGTAGATATCAGGTGGCAGCGGAGGGAGGGTGAGCGACCAGATGCCGTCCTCATCCTTTTCCTGGAAGGCGATGTTGCTATCGGCACTGCCCAGGGCATTCAAGATCGTTATCCCATTGAGCAGCACGCGCTGCGCGTGGGGTACTTTGACGCGCAAGGTCGCGCTGCGGTCAGCGTGAACTTCCGGCGAGATGATGCCTTCTCTTGCGCCCCAGCGGGAATGCACTTTGTCGGGCAGATACAGTATGCCCGCGCTGCCGTATTCCGCCAGCAGGCATTCGCCAAAGCGACTCGTCTCCGGCTTGCCGACCAGATCGCCGTCGAGCACCTGCGCCGCGCACGTGATCAGGTCGTCCAGCGCTGTCCCCACGGGCTGTGGCTCTCCGTGGGCTGGCGCGAGCGTGTCGAAGTCGTCGGCGAACGTCTGCAGGCGCAGCAAGCCGCTGTAGAACGCTTGCACGGTGGTCGAGGTGGGGAGATGCAGCCATACCGCACCCGGTCGCGGCGAGTCGCCGGTGAAGAGGATGCGTGACGTCTTGTCGAGCAGGCAGATCGAGCCAGGCGTGTGTCCCGGCACGGTGATGACGCGCAGTTCGCGCCCGCCCAGGTCGAAGGTGTAGCCATCGTAAATGGGGATGAGCTTTGCGGATGGCTCCTGCACCAGCGGCGCATCCTCCGTGTGGATATAGACTTCCGGAAAGTACTTGTTGCCGAGTGTGTGATCGCCATGAAAGTGCGTGTTCACGACGATGACGGGAAGATCGGTGAGTGTAGCGATGTGTGCGGGTAGGTCGCCCTTGCCGAAGCCCGTGTCGATGAGCAGTGCCCGCTCCGTTCCGGCGACGAGGTACATCACCCCGCCGCGCGCGTCCCGAATGTACCAGATGCCGTCTGTGACGGTTTGTGTGGTGAACTCTGTGGTCATAGGTGTCTCCTTTGGTTAGTGTGCGGTTACATACTGACCCGAACGCATTTTGTTAAACTCTCTACGCCTTGAAAGCAACGGGAGCCTTTAGTTTTTCTGTTCAGGTTAGTCATTTGATGATACAATGGCTTGGGTGGATCGTCAACAGGAATCGGGTAACAAGATTTTATCATTCTCGTCACACTTCTGTCTTTTGCTTGAAGTGGATCGCCAGATCCGCGTCCTATAGCTCGTTGTGGCTAAAACGGGGATCTGGCGATCCCCTTAAAGCAAGGTGATAAGACCCTGGTAGCCAGGGAAAGGTTGGCGATCGTTTTTTGAGTCAAGCTATTATCTTGTAGGGAGGTAATTGCGGTGAGTCAGGGACAGGAAATTAGGATTAGGGATGGTCGCTTCGTGGATGCTCAAGAGCGACACGTCATTCTGCATGGCATCAATTTGGTGAACAAAAACCCTACCGAGGGATACTTGTTCGATGCCGGTCCGGAATTGTTTGCGGGGCTGCGGGAGTGGGGCTTCAACGTCCTCCGTTTCGGCGTGATTTGGGACGGATTGGAGCCGGAACCGGGCGTCTACGATGAGGCCTATCTCGCGCGGATCGATCAGCAAATTGGGTGGGCGCGGGAAGCCGGGCTGCTCGTCTTCCTGGATATGCACCAAGACTTGTACAGCGTGCTGTTCTCCGATGGTGCACCAGCATGGGCGACGCTGACGGATGGCACACCGCATCTCGACCTCGGCGGGGTGTGGAGCGATGCCTACTTCACCAGCATGGCAGTGCAGACAGCGCTCGACAACTTCTGGTCTAACACACCCGCGCCGGATGGCGTCGGTCTGCAAGACCACTATGCGCGCATGTGGGCACACCTGGCGCAGCGCTATGCAGACGAACCCGCCGTCATCGGCTACGACATTATGAACGAGCCGTTTCCTGGGTCGGCGGCGGCGCAGGCACAGGCGGCGATGTTTGCGCGGGGTGCGGAACTGCTGGTGAACGTCGCGCCCTCCCTGGCCGATTCGATGGAAGATTTGATGAATCAGTGGCTCACGGCAGAAGGGCGTTCCACCATTTTGCACCTCCTCCGCGATATAGAACTTTACACCCAAGTCATTGACGTCACCGAATCAATCTACAGCACCTTTGAGAAGACGCAATTGATGACGCTGTATCGCCGGGTGGCGCGGGCGATTCGCGCCGTTGACCCTGCCTCCGCACTGTTCCTGGAGACGACGATGGGGTCGAATATGGGGGTGTACAGCGGCATCAAGCCAGTGCTCCTGGACGGCGACCGTGCAGACACGGGCGTGCGCGACCCGGCGCAGGTCTACGCCGCGCACGGCTACGATCTGGTGGTGGATACGCCCGATATCGCGCAGGCCAGCCCGGAGCGCGTCGAACTGATCTTCCGTCGGCATGGAGCGACGGCGCACCATCTAGGGATGCCAATGCTCGTCGGCGAATGGGGCGCGTATGGACGCAATCCCGGCACGCTGGCGGCGGCGTGGCACGTCGTCCACCAGTTTGAGAAGCTGCTGTGCAGCGACACCTACTGGGCCTATGAACCGGGCATCGAGCATTTCCCGTGCTTCCAGGCGCTCCAGCGCCCGTACCCCGAGCGCGTCGCCGGGACGTTGCAAAGCTATCACTACGATCCTGAATCCGGTGTCTTTACGTGTACGTGGGAAGAGGACGGCCAGATTGCCGCCCCAAGCCGTATCTATCTGCCGGAGTGGTTCGCGTTTGATGCCGCTGGCCTCAACCTGACGCCGGCAGGAAACGGGACGACAATATCCCCCATATGGCCCGCCTCCGCCAACCGCTACCTTGAAATTTCCTCGACCGGCGAAACATGCGTGCGAACGCTTTTTATCAAGCAAGAATAGGACGCAGATGAACGCAGATTATTTTTAGAATCTGCGTGTATCTGCGTCAATCTGCGTATAAAAAGGAGATAACAATGCAAGACAAAATCTTTGAAGCAGCGCATGTGTGCCCGTCGGCGCGGCAGTTGGCGTGGCAGAAATTGGAGTTGATGGCCTTTTTCCACTTCACGGTCAATACGTTCACCGACCAGGAGTGGGGCGACGGGACGGAAGACCCGCGCGTCTTCAATCCCACGCAGCTTGATCCCCAGCAATGGCTGTGTATCGCCCGCAATGCCGGTATCAAGCTGGCGATCCTGACTGCCAAGCACCACGACGGCTTCTGCCTCTGGCCGAGTCGCTATACCGAGCACAGCGTCAAGCACAGTCCCTACAAAAACGGTCACGGCGACGTCGTGCGCGAGTTCGTTGAGGCGTGCCGCGCGTTCGACGTGCAGGTGGGCCTCTACCTATCACCGTGGGATCGCCACGAGTCGACCTACGGCAGCGATGCTTACAACGATTATTTCACCCACCAGTTGGCCGAACTGCTGACCGGCTACGGCCCGATTGCCGAGGTCTGGTTCGATGGCGCCTGTGGCGAGGGGCCGAACGGCAAGCGGCAGGTCTATGATTGGGAGCGGTACTACCGCGTCATCCGCACCTTGCAGCCGGAGGCCGTCATCGCCATCAGCGGGCCAGACGTACGTTGGGTCGGCAACGAGGACGGCGTCGCCCGTGAGGATGAGTGGAGTGTCGTTCCCGCCTCTACCCTGGATCAGGACAAACTCGCTACCGATTCGCAGCATCAAGAGGCAGTCCGCCCAGACATTGGCGACGCACGCGCACTCGACCTGGGCAGCCGTGCACGCATCCCGGAAGCGGAACGCCTGGTCTGGTATCCGGCGGAGTGCGACGTCTCGATCCGCCCCGGCTGGTTCTACCATACCTTCCAGGACGAGTACGTGAAGACGCCGGAGATGCTGGTGGATTTGTACTTCAAGTCGGTGGGACGGAATGCGGCATTGCTCTTGAATCTGCCGCCCGATCCGCGCGGGTTGATTCACGAGAAGGACGTGCAGCACCTCGACGGGATGCGCCGCATCCTGGACGCGACCTTCGCGCACAATCTGGCGGACGG
>JAFGSL010000427.1 GCA_016934645.1 Anaerolineae bacterium | reverse complement strand
CGTCTTCGCGCTATCTGACGACGATGCGCGGCGCGGGGTGGCGACGCACTCGTCGGGGAATCACGCGCAAGCCATCGCGTTTGCGGCGGGGCTGCGCGGCATACCCGCCATCGTGGTGATGCCGGAAGACGCGCCGCCCGTTAAAGTGGCTGCTGTCAAAGACTACGGCGCTGAAATTGTATGGGCCGGGGCCAAGCCACTCGACAGGGAACAGACGCTCGAAACGGTGCTCGAACGAACCGGGGCGGTTTTCGTCCACCCCTCCAACAACTTTCACGTGATTGCGGGACAGGGCACAGCAGCATTGGAGCTTCTGCAAGGCGTCCCCGACCTGAACATCGTGATGGCGCCGGTGGGCGGCGGCGGTTTGCTGGCGGGGACAGCGTTGACGACAAATGCCCTATCTCCACACACGCGCGTCATTGGCGCAGAACCCGAAACCGTGGATGACGCGGCCCGTTCTTTGCGCGATGGTCGTATCTATCCACCCACTAATGCCTGCACTGTAGCCGATGGTTTACGCACGTTTCTCGGTGACATAAGCTTCCCAATCATCAGCGAGCACGTCAGTGACATCGTCACCGTAAGTGAAGGGGCGATTGTCGCGGCGATGCGTTTGATCTGGGAACGGATGAAAATCATCATCGAGCCTTCGGCAGCAGTGCCGGTCGCCGCGCTATTCGAACACCCCGAGCTATTCTGCGGACGGCGGATCGGCATCATTCTTTCAGGGGGAAACGTCGACCTGGATCATCTGCCGTGGTAGCGCGGCGGATTGTGATCCGCCGCGAACACAGCACAGCAACCATAACACCAGGAACGTGATATGGAAATCGCGGCTACCGGGCGCAGGCCTGAACCAGCGTCTCTGCCAGATGTGCAAGCTCCGGCGGCTTCTGAAGCCATGCTACCACGCCGGCCTCACTCAACATCTCGCGCTCCTCGGTCAGCGGATGGCCGGTCATCACGACCACGCGCAACGTCGGGTCTTGCTGATGTAGCGCCTGCGCCAGCGCTTTGCCGCCCATCTCCGCCATCACCAGGTCGCTCAGCACCAGCGCGATGTCCTCACGGTGCTCGGCGAAAACCTGCAAGGCCACCTTGCCGTTCTCGGCCTCCAAAACGCGATAGTTCAACAATTCCAGGCTGGCCACGATGGCCGCGCGGGCAGCGGCATTGTCCTCCACCACCAGAATCGTCTCACCGTGTCCCAGAGGCAGATCGTCGAACACGGCAGCCGCAGGCGATTCCGGTAACGCCAACGCGGGGAAGTAGAGAAAGAAGGTTGTGCCGACGTTCACTTCGGTGTGTACGTCGACATACCCATCGTGGCTGGAGATGATGCCGTACACCTGTGACAACCCCAGGCCGGTACCTTTGCCCTCCGGTTTGGTTGTGAAGAAGGGGTCGTAGATGTAGGGCAAAACTTCCTCGGGAATCCCGGAGCCGGTATCCGAAATCGTAACCTGCACCCAGTCGCCCGCAGCCATATCAGGTATCGGGGCATATTTCGGTTTGGTGACACGCAACTGTGTCAATTCGATACGCAATGTGCCTCCCTCCGGCATCGCGTCGCGCGCGTTTACCACCAGATTCATGAACACTTGTTGCATTCGCGTGGGATCGGCGTCAATCGTGTAGTTATCCGCGCCATAGGCAAAGTTGACGCGAATGTCCTCCGGTAGCGTGCGTTCCCACAGTTTGACTTGTTCTTTGAGCAAAGGGACCAGATCCAACGGGAGACGATCCAGTACCGTGCTGCGGCTGAAGTCCAAAATCTGGTTGATGAGGTCGGCGGCCCGGTGCGCCTGATTGGCGATGATGATGAGACGTTCGTGCAATTGCGGCGGCAGGTCCGGCGTTCGCAACGACATTTGGCTATAAAGGACGATACCGGCAAGGATGTTGTTGAAGTCATGAGCGATGCCGGCAGCGAGCTGGCCCACCGTCGCCAGCCGATCCTGGCGCTGCACCGTCTCGCGGATTGCATACTCCTCGGTCACGTCGCGGATGACCAGCATCCAGCCTCCTGTCATCGGCCCAGTTTCGATAGCGTGGGCGGTAATCTGGAAATGCCGCCGTTCTTTTTCGATCTCATGCCACAACCCGCGCGGCGGAGGGCTGAGCAATTCGGTGATTGGATACCCGCCGAGCGTCGTCAACGTGTGACCGGTCTCCCATACCTCGGTTTCCGCCAACACAGGCAGATAGACCAGGGCCGAGGGATTGCACAACAGCAGGCGTAATTTATCGTCCAGCACCATCACGCCTTCAGGGACGGTGTCGATGATCTGCTGCATTTGGCGGGTCTGCTCCTGCACTTGTTGCAACAAACGCTCGCGCTCTTCTTCTGCCCGTTTGCGCTCGGTGATGTCCAGAACGGTGAACGTGACCCCGGCAGTGAGATCAGTGGGATCAAGGGGCGTCGAGCTGAGCCACACATCGAGGATTTGTCCATCCTTGCGCCGCCAGCACGTTTCTACTGTGCCAAGTCCACGCTCGTGGATCTGACGATACTTTTCTCGGCCTACATACTCAAAATCCGCATCGGTTGGATACAACATACGAGCACTTTGACCGACCAGTTCATCTTGCGTATAGCCTGTCAGTTCACAAATGCGGTCGTTCACCTGCCCGAGCACGCGCTCATCGACGACCAGGCCAATGCCAATTGAAGCTGCACTGAAAATGCTGCGCAACGTTGCGGCGCTACGTTTGAGAGCCGCATCCGCCTGCCGGCGCTCCTCTTCAGCGCGCAACCGCTCGGAGATGTCACGCACCGTAGAAAAGACAGCCGGCTTGCCCTGATACATCGACATGCGCGCGTGAACCTCCACCGGGATGCGTCGCCCATCGCGGGCGACGTGCATCTGCAAAAATAGAACATCCTTGCCTTCTGCCAGCTCACGCATTACCTCCGGGATATCCGCGTCGGACTCGGGCGCATCGACACCGGGAATCCGCATACGCAACAACTCCTCGCGCGTATAGCCCAACATACGACAGGCGACATCATTGACCTCGAAGATCGCACCAGGCATATCATCTTCGCCCACATAATGGCCGTAAATTGCGTCGGTTGTCGCATCTGCCAGCCCACGATACCGCGCCTCACTCTCGCGCAGCGCCTCTTCAGCGCGCCGGTGCGCGAGCGCTGTGGCCAGGCTATCGGCCAGGTATTCCAGGAACGCGATCGTCTGCGGATCAAAGCGGTCCGCCCGGTGGTCGTTGAACTGCAGCAGCCCAATCGTCTCCGCGCCCGTACGCAAGGGAATCAATGCCACGGATTCGTAGCCCCCCTTGTGGCAATGATCGCGCGTGGCTCCATGCCGCTCAGTTTCGCTGGTAGAAGCTACAAACGCAGTGAGGCTATTCGTCCAAAAACTGCCATGCGCGGTAAAGAACGGCAAGTCCGGATCGCCGCGCCCGCATAGAACGTCGCCACATATACAGTCCAACACGGAATTGCCCGCATTATCACACACCAATTCACCATGCGCATCGAACGCGCACAATGCACTGTCAACCTGAACAAACTCCGGCGGAAAGCCGCGCGTCTCGAAATAAGGGAAATCGTTCCCCTGTTTGAACCGCATACCGACCGCATCATAGCCCAACTCGCGCTGCAACAAATCCAGGACCGATTGCACGAGATCGCGCAAATCGTCCTTCTCATTGATGAGATGCAGCAGCGCAATCGTCCTTTCGCGCTCCGCTTCCATGCGCTTGCGCTCGGTGATGTCGCGACCAATCCCCACCAAACCAATGACTTGCTCTGCGGAATCTTTCAGTGGCAGTTTGGAGCTGAGCAACCAAACGCAGCGCCCCTCACGATTGCACAAGAACTCCTCATGGTCGAGTTGCGCTTGCCCAGTGCGAAACACCTGTTGATCCTTGAGATCGAAATACTTCGCAACTTCGGACGGGAAGATGTCGAAATCGGTTTTCCCCAGCGCCTCCTCTTCTGTTGCGATGCCCATATTGTCAAGGTCCGCACGGTTCGCCAGTGTTTTGCGCCCCTGCAGATCTTTCGTGTAGATAGCATCGGGCAAATGGTCCACCACCGCGCGCAACAACTGTCGCTCTTGCACTAATTCCGCTTCGGCGCGCTTGCGGGTAGTGACGTCGGCCGCCGTGATAAATACCTTGCCCCACGTCTCCTCGTAGCCAGAAACCAGTGTGGCCTGAAATAGCGTGTCGATCAATTCGCCGTTGAACTTACGGCCTACGATTTCACTCTCGAAGCGTTTCTGCCAGCGCGAAAAAGCAATCAATTCATCGACAAAGGACGCCAGGGATTGCTTGACAAATACCCTGTCCACCCCTTGCATCAACGAGGTTTTGTCCGCAGCGCCGAACAATTCCACCGAGGCTTGATTGACGTTCACTACCTTGACAAGGGCGGCGCAGTGTTGCACCACCTCTGGATTATCGTGCAGATAATGTTCCAAATCATCCACGCCATTCGCACGCAGCGTATCAAGATAAGTTTTGACCGCGCTGAAATCTTCTTCCCACACGGAGAACGGCGCGTCTTCGAACAAACCCCGATAACTCGCCTCACGTTCGGCCAACCGCGCTTCCATGGAGTGACGGTACAAAGCCATTTCGATGGCGCTACGCAATTCACGCGCCAGGACGGGTTTGAGCAAATAACCATAGAGCACCGTAATACCTGCGCGCTGCAAGGCGAGCGCTTCTTCGACGTCGACCAGATAGATCACCGGAATATCCAGGCCCGCCCGCAGCTTTTCGGTGATTTGCAAGCTCTCCAACGCGCCGTTCGGCATAACATCGACGACAATCAAATCCGGCGGGGCTTCTCTGACAGTTCGAAAGGCGTTCTCGATTGCGGCCGCGTCCACAACTAGATCATCGGCAACGCGCAACTTCCCGGCGACCTCGTCAGCCGCCGAGGATGCTGCACCTATCACCAGAACGCGAGACTTTTCCATCGATCACCATCCTTCCGCACATTCGAGCTAGGGAATCCAGGTTGAACACTGTGCGCGATGTGATATTATCATGGTACTCCGAACTTCAGACTCGGCAAGCTACAAAAAAGCAAGGTGTCCCCGAGACGATTCTCGGTCGACAAGAACCACCGCAGGGATGCCGCGTCCCTACTTGCCTCTACGCTGAGATGGCGTACACTGGTAAACGTAAACGCAGTTATAACGCAGCGAGGTGCATCGATGAACGTGGTTAACAATATGGAAGCGTTTGTACAGCAGAGTGTCTCCACATATTTCGTGACAGGAGAAAACAATTGCGCGATGACCGTCTTGCGGGTGCTCGCCGAGGTGTTCGAGACGTCGGTGGCGCAGCCAGTCATCGATGCGGCGCAGTGTATGCCGGGCGCAGGCGGCATAGATCACCTGTGTGGATTGATCTCCGGCGCGCTGATGTTCGTCGGCGTGTGGGGCGGGCAACAGGGGTTGCATCGCCAGACACTGCGCCCACTCACCAGCAGCTTCAGTCAAGCCGTAACGGAACGCTTCGGCAGCCTGATGTGCAGCGATCTGCGGCCTGCTGACGGCTGCGGCCCGCTGGCGGTCGCTTTCCTCACCTTCGCCATCCCATATCTGGAAAGCCGTTTGAACGCTGCAACGTTAGCACGTTAAAACGTTTCAACGTTCGAACGTTCGAACGTT
>JAFGSL010000059.1 GCA_016934645.1 Anaerolineae bacterium | reverse complement strand
CTCGTCGAACACCTGCGGCAGCACCGAATCCATCTCGAGATATGCCCGACCTCTAACATCCAGACCAATACCTTCGATACCTATGCCAATCACCCCATCGACAAACTCTATCGGGCGGGAATTTCTGTGGGCGTAAATACCGATGCACGCACTATCTCAAATATCACATTGAGTCAGGAGTACGAGAAGTTGCACCAAACGTTTGGATGGGGCGCCGAAGACTTCTTCCAGTGCAATCGGAATGCACTGGAAGCAGCGTTTATCCCGGATGAGGTGCGAAACAAGCTCCTGACACAGTTAGCCGATGGCTATCAACTTGCAGCCTGAAACCGGCGTGAAGAGGACCGAGACCAAGAACAGGAAGGGATAGCTATGGATCGCTCAATAGAATTTGATAGAACAGAAGCACTGGAGCTTGCTTCATACAGCAGGGCATTTCGGCTGCGGGAGATGTGCTGGTGCGGAACCCACGAAGCCGCCATGCACACAAAGCAGGTTATTGGCTGCGCTGAGGATACGTTGTTCGGGCACGCCAAGGACTTCGCGAAGATCCTCGAGGCCAGCGAGCCATTTATTCAGGACGATGAGTTGATCATCGGCGGGTGCCTGGTCACGCCGGAGGAGGGGAGCACTTTCGCACTTGGACACTATGACCCTCACTTTCCGCCCAATTATGCGACCCTCCTGCGCGTGGGACTGGCGGGTATGCGGGATCATGCACAAGAGAGAGCCGCGAAAGAAACTGACCCGGAGAAACGTGAATTCCTCGAGGCGGTGGCGATTGCCTACGAAGCTGCCTGTGGTTACATCAAAAAGCACGCGCGCCTTGCGGATGAGATGACCTCCCGCGAAACCGATCCGTGCCGCAAAGAGGAACTAAAGCGGATCGCAACGGTGTGCGAAGAACTGGCGGCCGGCCCACCTTCCTCATTCCACGCTGCGTTGCAACTCGTCCAGTTTACGCGCATCCTGGGAGCCAGCGGTTGCATCGGGCGCTTTGACCAATGGCTGTATCCCTTCTACGAACGAGACGTGACCGCAGGTGTCATCACCCGGCAAGCAGCCCTGGAGCTTTTGGGGTGTTTCTTCATCAAGCTCAACCAGTTTGGGGAGCGGGGAGTGGGACCCCACTATGATGCACCTTTTTCCTGGGGCTGGGATGGTGATGTCGACGCGCAGGTTGCGTCGGTGGTTGCGGGACCCGGGAGCAACGCTGTTGTCGATCTGCACCGCAACGATTCGATGCGCAACATCGCGCTGGGGGGCCAGACGCCCGAGGGCCAAGATGCCTGCAACGAACTCACGATGCTATGCTTGCAAGCTGCTGCCAGGCTGATGTTGCCCGAACCCAAGGTGAACGTGAGATTCTTCCAGGGATCACCCCGCGACTTGCTGCGCGCGTGCTGCCGGGTTCTCGCCAAGGGCCTAAACGTACTTTCCGTGTACAACGACGACGTTGCCGTCCCCGCCCTACGCCGGTTGGGCATACCGCTGGCGGATGCGCGCGACTACCACAACGACGGCTGCCAGGAACTGATTATCGGGGGGAGGACATTTTCGCGTTTTGCGGTGCATGACGCGCTCTCGGCGTTGCGGGAGACGGTGTTGAGCAGGGCGGCAGACGGGTATCCCACCTTCGAGGATATGATGCAAGCCTTCAAGGCGCATCTGCACTGCTTGGTGCCCGCTGAACCACGGGGTGATGGCCCGATCACCTTCCCCTTCTTTGCCGCGAGCATCGACGACTGTCTGCAAAAAGCCTCCCCGACCGGCGCACGGTACTCGATCTGGGGATCCGTCCTGGGAGAGGTGGGGAACACGGCCGATGGTCTGGCGGCCATCGAACAGATCGTCTACAAGGATCGCGTCCTCTCCTGGGCCGACCTGGTATCCGCACTGGAAACCAACTACCGGGGATACGAACCGCTGCGCCAGATGCTGCTCAACCGCGCGCCCAAGTATGGCAACGATGTCGATGCCGTGGATCGTATCGCCAAAGAGATTACCGAGTACTATTGCGATGCTGTTCAGGGGAACGGGCGCAACCGGGAAGGCTACGGGCCTAAGGAGGCCGCCGGATTTATGCTCTTTATCCTCCAGTGCAAAAGCCTGCTCCCCGCATCCCCCGACGGGCGACGGCAGGGCGATCCCGTCGCTACCAGTTTATCCCCCGCACTGGGTATGGACCGGCACGGGCCGACAGCCGCCCTCAAATCTGCTGCCAAGATCGACCTGACTCAGGCTTCCTATGGGTCAGTACTCGATCTCGCCATGAACACGGCCATCGTCAGGGATGAGGAGGGATTCGACAAGTTCGTATCGCTGATCGGTACTTTCTTCACGCTGCCGTCCACAGCGACGCTACAAGTAAACATGATCGATAGGGAGACATTACTTAAGGCCCGCGCGAACCCCAATGCGCCCCAGTACCGGACGCTCATCGTACGGGTGTGGGGCTTTTCGGCAGCATTTGTCGAATTATCTCCGGCATTGCAGGATCATATCCTGGCGCGGACGGAACATAAGCTAAATACATAGGAGGTATTCAATGTCCAAGTATCTATTTCACGGATCGTATACCCCGGAAGGTTTCAAAGGTCTGATGGCTGAAGGCGGTGTCAAACGCCGTGAGGCAGCCATTCGGTCGCTGGAAAGCGTTGGGGGAAAACTGGAAGCCTTCTACTTCGCCTTTGGTGACAATGACTTCTACATCATTGTCGATTTGCCTGACAATGTCACGACAACGGCCGTTTCGTTTGCCGGCAACGTCAGCGGGACGTTTGGCATCAAAACCATTGTGCTTCTCACCCCGGAAGAAGTCGACGAAGCTATAAGGAAGAGTGTCGATTTCCGTCCTCCGGGGCAATAGTTGCGCTTTCTATAGATAGCGTGTTCCCCACGCACAACGTCGACGCGGATTGGAATCCGCGTCGACAAAATCGTCCCATGGAGGAGTAAATACAATGGAAAACCCAGAATGGTCAAGTATGAATAACTCTGGTGGTGAAAGCTTCTCTCATGCTACCACACCCTTTACCGCAGCGGATCTGCCAATCGATGACGAAGGAAGAATCTATCACCTTCAGGTCAGACCGGAGGAAATCGCTCCCGATATTCTGTTGGTGGGAGATCCGGGGCGCGCTGAATTCATTGGCTCGCGGTTCTTACGTGATCTGGAGTTCGAGCACGAGCACCGAGGCCTTGTGACAGTAACCGGCACGTCAGAAATCACAGGCAAACAGGCAACGATCATTTCGCCGGTACGAACCACTGTAACGACTTCGGGGATGGGAACGCCTTCTCTCGAGATCATCGTGAGCGAGTTGGTTGCGCTCAACGAAATTGACTTTAAGACACGCGCGCGCAAGTCCAGTTTCCCCAGGCTTCACATCATCAGAGTGGGAACCTCCGGTGCGCTCCAGGCATCCACAGCGTTGGGAACTGCTATTATCACGACCTACGCGATTGGTTTGGAGAATACAGGCCTTTTCTACGAGGCTCCCTGTCCCGACGCGACAGGTGAACGGCTTGAAAGTGAACTCGGCCAAATCATCAGTGAGGCTATGAGCACGGAATCCCGATTCTACGCCAAGATCCACCCGTACGTTAGCCGGGCTGAACCAGCTCTTGTCGAAGCGCTGTTAGAGGCGGCGACAAGTCTCGATGTATCCGTCAAACCCGGACTGACGGTCTCAGCCCCTGGATTCTTCGCTCCTCAAGGCCGTGACATTTCTCGCATAAGCCCCAGTGTTTCCACATTGGACAAAGTCTTCGCCGAATTTGATCCGCGGATCGATGACCAGCATGTCGAAAATATGGAGATGGAGTCAAGTTTTCTCATCCATTTTCTCAGTGGGCTGGGACATTGGGCCGGCTCCATCTGCCCGACCATTGCCAATCGCCGATTGGACACCTTTGACGTCCATTATCAGCATGCCATCGAGAATGCGACAAAAGTAGCCCTCTTGGCATTGGCCACCATGAGAAACCGTTATCCTGATATTCGATTGCGTTGATAGGTGGACATCCACGATTGGGCTGGCATCTGCGAGGTTTATTGAAAAATGTAACGAAACGGAGATTGTGAAATGAACACTAAAGTACGTTTTGCTCTCATTCTCGCACTGGTTCTGCTCACAGGGGCAGCACTGATGGCAGTAACCTGGGCCGCAGCGGGAAATATGCCCTTGGCCCCGGGTGGATCACCGGCGATGGGAAAATTCCCTCTCATACGTAAAGGAGAACAGCTATGAAAAGACTCTTGTGTTTCACTTTCTTTGTAGTACTCGCGAGTGCATTGATATCATGTGTACCTGCCCCACCAACAGACAATACTGGAATGCTCAAGCCAGGAGATAAGATTGGTGATATGACTGTGGAACAAGGATCACCTAACTCACCATATCCAGAGATACTGGAATATTGCAAACTTCAGCCTTTTGAAACAGACCCGGCCGTTTTTACCATTGAGTGTACGGTGCCACCAGTTCCAGGATTAGCGCTCGTCATTGGATGGGGGGCTACTGAAGCTATGCTTACCTCCAACTGGGATGCAATGACCTGGGAGATGTACATTGATGACTACCAGGTAGACCTTGATAAATTCGATTGGGTAGAGAGCGATT
>JAFGSL010000426.1 GCA_016934645.1 Anaerolineae bacterium | reverse complement strand
GACTACTACTGCGAGTTCTGGCTGCCGGTCACGCGGAAAGTATGAAAACACAGTGTCTAAAATCGTATCTGTGATATGATAGAGAAAAATCTGAATCACTGCGGCAAGAAAGGAGCGAGATGGAGCACAGCGGTGTGTTGCCTACCTACAAGGCGATCTTGCGCGGCAATCGTCTGGAATGGCGTGGCGATGCCGTGAATATTGCTAAGGACCGTGCCGTTTCCGTCTATGTTACTGTTCTGGATGACACGGTACTGCAAACAACCGATGCCGAGAGCCGTGGTCAGCGTATGGCTGCGGCCCTGGAAAAACTCGCGCAACTTGATACCTGCGCCGCCATCACCGATCCGGTCGCCTGGGAACGCCAAATGCGACAGGAGCGCGCTTTACCGGGCCGAGAAGCATGATGCTCATCGACAGCAACATCATCATCTATGCAGTGCACCCCGAACATGCCCACCTGCGTCGGTGGATTGCCGAGAACACGCCCTTTGTTTCTGCCGTCAGCTATATCGAGGTATTGGGATACCACCAATTAACCGAAGCGGAACGACACCACTTCACAGCGTTTTTCGAGGCTGCGTCGGTGCTTCCTTTATCGCAAGAAGTCTTGGAGCAAGCTGTCAAGCTACGCCAACTCAAAAAGATGACCTTGGGCGATGCTTTAATAGCTGGTACTGCATTGGTGTATAACTTGACTTTAGTAACGCGGAATGTAGCTGACTTTACGTGGATTGCCGGTTTGACGGTATTTAATCCTTTTGAGACCCAAGTATCGTAAAAAATCACAATAACGCGGCGTGAAATCGTTGACTTCACGCCGCGTTTTACGACTCACTCCAGCCCGCCAGGGCTTCGTGCTTTCAGCGCGATGCTTTAGCGATGCTTTAGCTTCGCGCCCCATTACCACTCCAGGTCTCCAAAGTCCGCAACCACACTCAACGGACTCCTCGCCTGAATCTCAAACGCCCGGAGCTGGTCTCCGCCGCGCCACACAGGCTTGTACGTAGGCGAGCGCGGTCAGAGATCGGCCCGAGCTTTCCACGACTTCCGCCTATACCCATTTGTCACGACGGCATACTGGCATATACTCAGCATATATACAGGGACAGAAACGCTGACGTCAGCATCAGGAAAACCTATCATAGTGTGGGAGGAAATGCCGATGAACAGATTACTCTTCTGGCGTCTTCATCAAAGCTCGATCGAGAACCGGGGCATCCGCGGTGGGATAGTAGCGATTCGCGTGCTCTCGGCAATGATGTTCGTATTAGCGACCGGCGGCTGGAGTGCGCCGGTCGCTGTCGTTGCCGCGCCAGCGACGCCCACCAACGGCGCAATCTTTGACATCACATGGTTGGCAAGCTGCGAAACGCCACCTGCCGAGGCCGTTACGGCGCTCGACTACGCTGCTAATCTCTGGGGGACGTGGATTTCCTCTACTGTCCCCATCTCCGTGACCGTCTGCTGGATGCCCGATCCGAGCGGTGGAGATGCGCTGGGAACCGGCATGCCGACCGAGTACATCGGCAACTTTCCCGGCGCGCCCCTGGTGAACACAGCCTACCCTATCGCATTAGCAAACGCCCTCAGCGGCAGCGATTTGTATCCTGTGCTGGGTGATATGACACTGCAATTCAAATCAGATGAAGACTGGTCTTATGTGACCTCGACAACGTACCTTGCTGCCCCCGCTGCCGGTGAAGACTTCGTCGCCGTGGCGCTGCACGAGCTGGCCCACGGCCTGGGTTTTATTGGCAATATGTACGAAGAGTACAATGTTGGCTTTTGCGGCGGCTATCTTTATCCTTGCCCCACTCCCTATGACTGGTTTGCTGTGGATAGCGCCGGCGTTACGCTCACGAGTTACCTACCCTATGAACCCTACACCCTGGCCGCACGGCTCAAAGGTGATGCAAACTTCGGTGGCCCCAATGCCGCCGCGGCCAACGGAGGAACGGCAGCCAAACTCTACACGCCGGCAATTTTTTATTTCGGCTCCAGTTTGTCCCATCTCGACCTGACCACCTACCAATCTGGCGCAAACGATTTGATGACGCCGATTTACGACGGCGGCGCTATCCGCCATCCCGGCCCGGTGACATTGGGCATCATGCAGGATATAGGCTGGCTGCGCGCCGACGGCGTCCCCAACGTCGTCACGTCCGGCCCGTTGGTCGTAGGCGCGGGCCAAGTCGCCACGTTGACCGGCGATCTCGTCTGGTCAAGTTATGCCGGGCAGCCGATCACCTACACCTGGACGGCAGCGGAGCAGATCACGGTCACCCACCCCGGTCTGGCTGCTACAGACAGCGTCACCTTCACCTGGGCCACGCCGGGCGAAAAGCGGATCACACTCATCGCCACAGATGGCGCGACCTCCACCTCTACAACACGATCGACGCTCGTCTACGACGTGTCCGCGAACGGTCCGACACAGGGCGACACAAACCACGCCTACACCTTCGACGCCGCCATCTCGCCCGAAATCTCGAGCTTCACCATCACCTACACCTGGGAAGCAACCGACAAAGCCCCCGTCGTCCATGCCAACCTCTCCCAGACCAGCGATAGCGCCGCCTTCACCTGGACGATGCCGGGCACAAAAACCATCACCATCACCGCCGCCATCGCCGGAGCGATGACATACGACATCCACGAGATTATGATCGAAGGGCTGGTGTTGGACAAACACATCTTCCTCCCCCTCGTGCTGCGGCAGCAGTGATTTTTAGTTGTTTATAGTGAGCGCTTAGGAAACCGGCTAAAGCCAGCGTGTACACATGCGCCATTGCACGCCATAGGAAAAGGTGGGAGCAGCAAAGAATTCAAGTTGTTTCAGGCGTCCCTCCGGAACGCAGGGAGGCATAGCTACCGTTTGCAGGCCATCAATGGCCTGCCGACCTTCAGGCGTCCCTCCGGGACGCGAACGTCCTTCCAGG
>JAFGSL010000425.1 GCA_016934645.1 Anaerolineae bacterium | reverse complement strand
TTGTCTACTCATCCTGACCGCCTAACACAGGAAGGGCTATTCGGTTGTTAAAGTACCAATTCTTGTCGGTTGTGTACAACTGACTGCAGTCAGCGTTCAGCTTTCAGGCGACGGGTTGAGGTTTTCCTCGACCCGTCGTTTTTGTCGTAGTCATGTTTCGTGTGGGGGATCTTCGCTGATTTGGGGGGAATTTGCGTAGATTAGCGAGATTCGCGGTTTGTGTTCAGGGAAGTTGATCGAGTGCCCAGGCGGCGTGTTCGCGGACCAGTGCGCTGGGGTGGGTGGCTGCGGCGTGCGCCAGAACAGGATGTGCGGCTGGGTTCCGGCGATTTCCCAACACCACGGCGGCGTTGCGCGCCAACCCCTGCCACGTGGCGCGCCAGAGCGGAGTGTGATGGAAGCGTGCACGGAATTCGGCCTCTGTCATCGTCAACAGCGTCGGTAAATCAAGCATCGCACTCGCTGGAGCAGAGGCACTGGCGTGTGCAGCGAGCGGTTTACGATTCCACGGGCAAACTTCCTGACACGTGTCGCAACCGAAGACGCGATCACCAAGCAGCAGGCGCAGGTCTTCCGGAATTGCGCCACGGTATTCGATGGTGAGATAGGCGATGCAGCGCCGCGCGTTGAGGATGCCGGGCGCTATGAGCGCGCCGGTGGGACAGGCGTCGATGCAGCGCGTGCAGTCGCCGCAACTGGGCAGCTCGGGCGCTGGCGTCGGTTCCAACTCGATGCCCAGGAGTGCCACCCCCAGGAAAAGGTACGATCCCAGGCGCGGGTGAATCAGGTTCGTGTTCTTTCCAATCCAACCCAGACCCGTAGCCTGTGCCCAGGCGCGTTCTAAAATGGGACCAGTGTCCACATAACAGCGGTAGGGGAAGGGACCGTGCGCTTCAGCAAGGCGCTGTACCAGTGTTTCCAGGTCCCGCAGTAACCAGCGATGGTAATCTTTACCCCAGGCATAGCGGGAGACGCGTCCGTGCAGCGGCGGAAGTTCAGGATGTAGGGCGGCCGCATACGATGCGGCAACCACGAGTACAGAACGTGTTTCTAGGAGGATATTGCGGGGATCGGCGCGCCGGGTTACGGCATCCGGGCGCGCGAGGTAGGCCATGTCCGCGGCGTAGCCTCGTGCCAGCCAGTCTTGATAAGTGGCCCAGGTTGGTGTAGGACCAACCTGGGCCACTCCGATGGCTGCAAACGAGAGATCGGCAGCCAGAGAATTGACTGATCTGGTCATAAAATACTAAACCTACTCCGGCGTCTCATAGGCGTACAAAGGTTTAGCGACATACAACCGGATCAGTAGTTCTCCTATGTCTGCTGACAACCTCTTACTCGCCAAGCGTGACCATCACGCTGGAACCGCCACTTTCATCATCGGCGGTGATGGTGAGACTTAGGGTTTCACCATCCTTCATCCAGGTTCCCATAACCATCGTTTCCATGTTAGTCATATCACCAGCTTCCCATCCATCGTTTTCCAGCATCTCGGTGTAGAAGGTGGTGGTGTCCGCAACCGTGCTTGGGCAGATGAACATAGACATTTGCCCCATCACCATAACGTCAGTGGCGTCCGGGCAAAGTTCCAGACCTTCGGGCAGGCTCGCGACGTCCGCTGGCGGTTCGATCGTGATATCCGCGTTGACATCGTAGATGTTCCAATTAAGGGTGAGTGTCCCTTTCCCTTCTTCTTCGAATGATCCTGTGACGGTCATTTCGTAGCGCACAGCGAATTTCGGCATATCATTTTCATCAGCCATCCACACATCGATGGCGCCTTCTTCAATCTCGGCAGCTTTGAACCAGAGCGCCATATCCCAGGCAGTATCTTTGATCTGGTAGTGACGGGTGTTCATGTCATTGACAGTTTCTTTGCCCACGTATTTGTAGGCGTTTGAGTCTATGCCTGCAAACATCTCATCGGGCTGGATAAGGAAGTCGCCAAATGCACTCAGCGTTTCTTCCTCATCCGCTGTGGTTTGCATCCATTCCTCACCGAAGCGCATCCACTGGGTCTGTTCGATCAGAATGAACTCGATGCTTTCGCCTCCGCTCTGCATCATATAGCGCTGTGCAACAGGATCGCGTGTGGCCTCTTCCTGGATGCTGAATTCCTCGACGGTGCCGTCATCGTTGGTGAAGGACCAGGTCATATCCATACGGTAGCTGTTGAGTCCTTCCAGCGCATTTGCGTCGAAGGTAAATGGGACATCTTCGTCTGTTGCCGGTTCTTCTTCGCCAGCGCTTGGCTCTTCTTCGGTGGCGACTGGTTTATCCTCGCTGACAGCCGGGGTATCCTCACCCTCTTTATCCACGGCAGCCGTGGGTGCAGTTACAGATGGTTCCTCGGTGGCTTTCCCACTAAAGAGTGAGCAGCCGAGTGAAAGCACAAACAATGCTGCGATCAATACGATCCATTGGCGTTTCATGTGAATCTCCTTGGTTATGTTATTCTGTTGATATCTTTGGATGTGTTTGCATCCCTTATGGTGGGCATTGTACCACATATAATGTGAATTGTTTAGGCTTGAAACTGGACAAAGTCGGGGTTGGTGGCATAATTTATGGATATAGACTTTGGTGACTGGACTATTCTCAGAGGGGAGGGTGTATGCTTGACATTGAACTCATTCGTAATGATCCAGAGCGCGTGCGAGAGGCATTACGCAAGCGCAATGACGATCCCGCGCTCGTAGATGAGGTCTACGCGCTGGATATCCAGCGCCGCGAGATGCTGCAAGAGGTGGAGGCGTTGCGTGCAGAGCGCAACCGTGTCTCGAAAGAAATCGGGCGGATGAAGGACAAGGACAAGCGCCAGGCGCGTATCGCCGAGATGCGCGCGGTGGGCGTGCGGTTGTCGGCGTTGGAAGAGAAGCTGCGCGAGGTCGAGACGGTTTCCGAGGAGAAGCAGCTATGGCTGCCCAACATCCCCCACGAAAGTGTGCCCTTGGGGCCTGATGAGAGTGGCAATGTAGTGGTGCGCCACTGGGGCGAACGGCGTGACTTTGCCGCGGCGGGCTTCGAGCCGGCTCCGCACTGGGATCTGGGACCGGAACTGGATATCATCGACTTCGAACGCGGTGTGAAGCTTTCCGGCAGTCGCTTTTATGTTCTCAAGGGCGCGGGCGCGCGCTTGCAACGGGCCGTGCTCTTCTGGATGCTGGATACGCACACGCGGCAGAACGGTTACACAGAGGTCTATCTGCCATTTGTCGTCAAGCGTGAGATGCTCGTGGGTGCCGGACAACTGCCGAAGTTCGACATGAACCTTTACCGTGACGTGGAGGATGACTTGTGGCTCATTCCCACCGCCGAAGTTGCCATCACCAACCTGCACCGCGACGAGATTTTGGATGCTGAGCAACTGCCGCTGAACTACGTGGCTTACACGGCGTGCTTTCGCCGTGAGAAGATGAGCGCCGGGCGCGACGTGCGCGGCATTAAGCGCGGACACCAGTTTGACAAGGTGGAGATGTACAAGTTCACCACGCCGGAGACCAGCTTCGACGCGTTGGAAGCGATGGTGAAGAATGCCGAGGGTATTTTGCAGGCACTCGAGTTGCCATACCGTGTTTTGGAACTTTGCACGGGTGATATCGGTTTCGGCGCGGTCAAGAGCTACGATCTCGAAGTGTGGGCGCCAGGGCAGGATGCATGGCTGGAAGTCAGTTCGTGTAGCAATGATACGGATTTTCAGGCGCGGCGGGCCAACGTCCGTTATCGCCCTGAACCAGGCGCGAAGACCCAATTCGTGCACACGCTCAACGGCTCTGGATTGGCGATGCCACGTGTGATGATTGCGATATTAGAGACCTACCAGCAAGCCGATGGCTCGGTCGTCATTCCCGACGTGTTACGCCCGTGGATGGGCGGCATCGATGTGATTCAGCGCCAGTAGATCGGGCAAGAAACCGGTTTCAGACCTGATAGGTTTTCCGAAACCTGTCAGGTCTGTTTTTTGTTGACAAGTCAGTGTTGCATGGTATACTCTGGCCCGCGAGGAGTGGGTTTTCCCCTCATGCTGGAGGGATGGCCGAGCGGCCGAAGGCGACGGTCTTGAAAACCGTTGTGGCGCAAGCCACCGTGGGTTCGAATCCCACTCCCTCCGCTAAC
>JAFGSL010000424.1 GCA_016934645.1 Anaerolineae bacterium | reverse complement strand
CTCCCACAGGCGCGCGCCGGTATTATTATTCTGGTTCACGAACTGCATTCTGAACTTCATGGCGCTTGTCTCCTGTGAGAAATCGATTCTTTCCTTGACTTTGAATTACTGAAGATTATAAGCGGGTTGGGAGAAATGTCAATTCAAAGGTGTATAATGGTTGTTAGTGGTCAATCCATAATCAAAACAGAGAAAGGAGAATATAATGGAAACACAACCTCCTTCCGCGGAGACAGAATTGACGCTTCCTCCAAAAAGGCCATCGGTCAAAATCATCATTGTGGAGTGTGTGATCTCCCTTGTTCTGTTCATTCTGCCGATGTTTATCTTTGCAGCGTTCACTGGCGGGGTGGGCCACACCTTCGATTATCTGGGCTTTGTCTCGCTCTTCGCCAGCATTCCCACGATGGCATTGCTCGGCATTCCCATCCCAATTCTGCCTATCTTTTTCATAGGATTGGGATTGCATGTCATTTTTCGCCTGAAAGGTGTAAAAGCGTGCGCGCAGGTATGGTGGCTGTTGTTGCTGTTACTGATGATCTTCGAGGGCATTGGGACGTATTTTATGTCCTTCTACGGGCGCGGCGGTGCGCCCTAGAAATACGGAACTTTTTTGACCAATGACTGACGATATTGACATCCTGACTGCGCTGATTCTCGCGCACATCCAGACCGATCCGGCCTCGGTGCACATCACGCCGATCACCACCGGCAAGCACAATCGCTCGTACCGGGTTGCGTGTGACGCTGGTCATTTTGTGTTGCGCATCGCGCCGCCCGATGATGCGGGTTTCCTTTTCTATGAGCGTTTGATGATGCGCCAGGAGCCGGCTTTGCACGCCCTCATCCGTGCCGAGACCGTGATCCCGGTCGCGGATGTGGTCGCCCACGACTTTAGCCGCACGCGCATCGACCGTGATTATCTGCTGATGACGGCTCTCCCCGGCACCCCGCTCAGCGATGCGTACGGGCTTGGGCGGACTCAGCGCCAGCGGGCGCTCCGGCAAGTCGGTGTTCACTTGCGCGCGCTCCACGCACTCACTGCCGGCGTGCACTTGGGTCAGCGGATGTACGGCTATCTCGGCGCGCATCACCCGATGCAGCCGCAGCCTACGTGGGGGGCAGCCTTTCACGTGATGTGGCACATGCTTCTGGATGACGTTGTGGCCTGCGGGACGTACACCGAGGCGGAGGCGCAGGTCTTCCGCGATCTGCTAGCCGCTTACCGCGAAGTCTTCGCGCGCGAGGTCACGCCGCGTTTGTTGCACATGGACGTGTGGGAGCAGAATATCCTGGTCGATGCCGAGGGCAACGTCACCGGGCTGGTAGACTTCGACCGGGCGCTGTGGGGCGATGTAGAGATCGAGTTCGCCGTGTTGGACTATTGCGGTATTAGCGAGCCGGCCTTCTGGGAAGGCTACGGTCTACCGCGCGACACCTCGCCCGCGGCCCAAATCCGCCGCCAGTTCTATCTGCTCTACGAAGTGCAGAAATATATGCCGATCCGGGTTTGGCGGCGCAACAATCCCGCAGACGCACTGTGCTACAAAGCGTATAGCTTCTCGCTGGCGGAGGCCTTGCGCAATGTACTGGGATAATACGCAGGTTTGGCAAAATACGACCGGATCAGTAATTCTGTTCAGCAAAAACGGCCCGCGTAACTACTGGATTTACACGTTATTCGATGACCACCACGACGCCGACTTCAATCGGCAAAATCCCGAAATATATATTGCCGGCTTCATCTTTCAAAGTTCCTCAAAACAAGCGGCAAATAAACAAAACGCTGCATCTTAACAGTGGTGACCTCGATATCCATACCTATCGCCCCCTCCTCAGTCGTGACGTTGACCACATTGGTCAAGGGTCCGGCATAACCTATGGTGGTGGTGACGACGACCGTCCCCGTCCACACGCCCCCAGGCGCGGGGATAAATACCGTCCACGTGATCCCCGTCCTCCCATCCGGCAACATAATTGTCCCTCGCGGTAAATACATCGTCCCGCTGAACGTTTCCCCAAGCGTGACAGATAAAGGCAACGTATCGGTGATCACCGCATGCAGGTCCGTATTGCCGGTGTTTGTGATGCGGATCGTGTACGTCAGGCGTTCGCCGGCCTCCACCATACTGGGATAGGCGCGCTTGGTGACGCTCAGCGCGCTTTGGACTTCGTCCGCGCCGATGTCGGGATAACCGTCGCTCCGCGGCTCACCGTCAATGTCCTCAAGCACGCCCGCGTCCACGCCCGTGTTTATCGCCGCGCTGGCAGTGCCTGCACTGGAAGTGCCAATGTGATAATCGCCCGCATCGGGATTTACAAAGGCAGGGTCGCCCCAGAGATTATGGGCGAGCGTGCCGGTGACGATCGTCCCTGGGCCGCCGTAATCAACGGCGTTGGCCCAACTCCCCGCGCCCCACAGCGTGGCCTCAAGCGTGACCGTGCTGCCCGATGCCACGCTGATGCCCGTCGTATGGCTCACCATGATGGTGTTGGTCATGACCACAACGCTGTCACTGCCTGCGACACTGAGTCCACCACCGACGTTGCGGGCCAACGTCGTGTGGCGTAAGTGGACCGTGCTATCCGCAACAAGGACACTGCCGTTCCACCAGCTCTGATTGTCAGTGATGATATTGTTGTCCAACACGATATGCTGGCTGCCCACCAGGCAGATGCCGCCGACATCGTCGCTCATGTTAGCTCGGATAACGTTGCCGGTCAGGGTGACGCCATCGCTGTCCCATACCGAAACCCCACCCCCTTCGAGGAATGTATGGCTGCCGCCGGCCGTGTTACTGAGGATCGTATTGCCTTTTAGTGTGGCGTTGTCGCTGGCATACAGGTAGACCCCGCCGCCGACTTGGGTCATATTGCCCTGGATGATGTTCCCGGTCAGCATAGCATCGGCGCTGTCGTGCAAGAGAACGCCGCCCCCGGCCGCGCCATACCATCCGTTGCCCTGGTTGTTCAGGATGGTGTTGCCGGCCAGCGTGGCGTTATCGCTGGCATACAGGTAGACTCCACCTCCGAACCAGGCCGTGTTATCCCGGATAGTGTTGCCGCGCAGCGTGGCGTTGTGGCTGTTGATAAGATAGATCCCCCCGCCGCTGCCGCCGTATGGTGATGAGAATTGGTTGGCTGTGTTGGCGATAATCTGGCACCCGCTGAGGGTCACCGAGGCGTTGATGGCATAGACCCCGCCGCCCTCAAGTCCGGCAGAATCCCCGCCGGTAATGCGCAGTCCCTCGATCGTGGGCGTGATGTATCCACCTATAAAGAGCACCCGCCCCTGCCCCTGGGCGTCCAGTGTGGTCTCGTTCGTCTCCGGGTCGGGGGGGTCGGCAAAGGCGGTAGTGTAGCCGCCACGGACGGTCACCGTCTTACTGATATAGACCACCTGGGTGATGACACTCGAGTCATCGTACCCGGCGGGAGGGGGACGCCCCTGCACGCCGGTGTAGGTGCCAGCGGCGACCTTGATGATCTCGCCTTCACTGGCGGCATCCACCGCAGCCTGCACGCTGGTAAAGACCTGATCGCAGTCCGGATAGGGGCCGCCTCCTCCCAACGTGACGCAGTATACGTCGCCAGGAGCGCTGGTGCTCCTGGCCGGGTCGGCAGCCAGAGCAATAGGGATAGAGAGGCGAGCCCAACCGCCGCCCACCAGCCACAACAAAACCAAGGCCAATCCCAGGCCCAAGACCAGGGATACACTGATGTTAACCGTAAAGCGTTTCATCTCTCTGTTCCTTTCTTATTTTTGGCGGACAGTGCCCGTAGGGCGCTACCCAGTTTACCGATAAAACCGTCACATACTCACATCACACACCTCCTTTCGCAGGATGCAAGCAAATATCCGCCTCAGGCATAGTGCGGCAGTGACCATGGCATTTGAACGGGGTTGGCTGGCTCAACAAAAAACAGCCGACCGCTCGCCGGGGACGCTCCCAGGCTAGACGGTCGGCTGCCAATCTTTCACGCTAATCTCCTCCACGAGCTATGGCTGTGGTGAAGTCCGCGGTGGTTAATGCACTTGTTACATTGTCAGTCTACCACAGGAAGCGATTAAAAGTCAATCCCCAATTTCACAGTCATTTATGGTCTGGTACAAGGTCGATATATCACTCGTACTCAAGTAATCCCGACCCTGATGAGTTTTATAGACCCATCGGGGCTAACAACAATAAGTGGGTGGCAGATCATCTCGCGTTTTATGGTCCGTTGGTCAAGGTGTGTCGTCTGGGGCTGGCATCGATCTCGATAGATCACGTGGAGGAATAACGTTGCGTCACACTAACCGCTGTGTAACTGACTCACTCGATCACTACTACGACGCTAACCTCTGCCCAATTGTAGAGCGTCTCCGCTTCCGGAATCCCCAGGATGATGCAGCCAAACGAGGCCGGACGCCCCAACGAGCCGGCCCATAGACGTTGTCCGTTGGCTAGGATCGGGAGTTCGTGGAAGCCGTTTTCCACGCCGCCGCCCGCGGGATATACGGCGATTAAAGAAGGGCATCCAGTGATCCTGGACACAATCACAGCACCGGTTTGCCATTCCTGCACCGAGTTGTGTTGCCTAAACCAACTCGGCGTAGGAATTCATCTTGGGCGGCTTAGGATTGTCATCAAGCCTTTGTTTCTCGTAGGATAATCGACAGACCACAAAAATACTCCCTGGCGTATTCATCACGCCAGGGAGTATTTTTATCGTGCACGTTCGGGTCGATAGCGTGAGTATAGATGTAGTGCACGGCTGTAGTGCACGGCTGTAGTGCACGGCACTGAAATCGTCGCATAGACTTGACAGGGATGCGATTCTGTGCTACTATTTAATTATTAATCCATATATGAATAAATATTCAAACAAAGTGGAGTCGACATTACCATGCTCAACAATTCTCAAGAGCTACATAACAAAGCCTACGAAATTCGACAACGCAATCTGATTATGATCCATGAAGCTGGCGGCGGCCATACGGGAGGCGACCTCTCGTCAGCCGACATTCTGGCAGCCCTCTACCTCAACGGCGTGTTGCACGTTGATCCCAAGAACCCGCGCGCTCCTGAGCGCGATCGGTTCTTTATGAGCAAGGGGCACGGTTCGGGTCTGCTCTACACGACGCTTGCCTTTGCCGGGTTTTTTCTGAAGGAAGAGTTGAGCACGTTTATGAAGCCCCTTTCGCGCTTGAACGGGCATCCCAATGTCCACGTGCCGGGCGTCGAGGCGAACACCGGCGCATTGGGTCACGGGTTGCCGATGGCGGTCGGGACGGCGCTGGCAGCCAAACTGGACGGTGCGGCGTGGCGGACGTTCGTACTCACCGGCGACGGCGAGCTTCAGGAGGGCAGCAACTGGGAGGCTGCGATGGCTGCGGCGCAGCACCAATTGGATAACCTGACGCTTATCATCGATCGCAACCGCTTCCAGATGGTTGACCGGACCGAGCGCATCATTGGCCTCGAACCTTTGGCGGACAAGTGGCGCGCCTTCGGCTGGTCGGTGCAGGAGATCAATGGCCACGATCATGAAGAGATCATGCGCACCCTCACTGCCATCCCCCTCGAGGTCGGAAAGCCCAACTGTGTGATTGCCTATACCCACAAAGGGGAAGGCGTTTCTTTCATCAAGGACCGCGCCGCCTGGCATCACCGGGTACCAACCGATGAAGAGCTGAACACGGCGTTGGAAGAATTGCGAGGTGCCGTGCAATGAGCGAGTTACACGACTGTCGGAAAGCATTTGCCAATGCGCTGGAAGACGTTGCGCGCATGGATCCGCGGGTCGTCGTACTTTCCAACGACTCGGTCAGTTCAGCGAGCCTCTCTCACTTTGCCGAAGTGTTCCCCGGCCGATTGTTCAACGTGGGCATTGCCGAGCAAAATATGGTAGGCATGGCCTCCGGTATGGCCAACGGGGGCAAGATGCCGTTTGTCGCTGCTGCCGCCTGTTTTCTAACTGGGCGGGCGCTCGAACAAATCAAGGCCGATGTGGCCTACACAGGCACCAATGTGAAGCTGTGCGGGGTGAGTCCCGGGCTGGCCTACGGCCCGCTAGGCGGGACGCACCATTCCATCGAGGATATCGCGTGGCTGCGGGCCATTGCCAACATGACGATCATCGTGCCCGCCGACCCGTTGGAGACG
>JAFGSL010000058.1 GCA_016934645.1 Anaerolineae bacterium | reverse complement strand
GTCTTCCAGCGTCGCGGCAATCCCCGCGTCCTCGCCACGCACTGTGGCCAATCGCTCTCGGATCCACTCCGCCGTTTTCGCCCGCCGCCCTTCTGTGGCTTTGACCAGAATCAATTCCCCATTGCCGATCGCTTCCAAGATCGCATCTATGCTACTGTAGCCCATCGTCTTGGCAATATCCCGTGCTCTGTCGATCATCGTCGCCTCCTGAAAATAGTCTGATAGTCATTAGTCAAATAGTCTATCCAATTCTCAAAAACGTCAACCGGCGCTGCGGCTATGGAACTCTGCGCGCACGGAGCACGTCTCTAGGTGGAGAATGGTATAATGTGCTAACAATGAGGAGGTTAGGATGAAAAAGTTCGAATTTGTTTTTGGGTTGGCAATCACAACGGTGTTGCTGGTTGCCTGTAGTCGACCCACCGCGGATAGCGGCGGCAGGCCGACAATCTCGCCACTGCCGACCGCACCTGTGTCACCGATTTCGCCGCTGCCTGCGCCGCCGCTCGAGTCAGAGGCAGCAGGGGACGAGCTTTCAGCACTGCGTGTGCAAGTTGCGGAGCAGGCCGGTCTACCGGCTGCGGCGCTTACACTGGTCTCCGCCGAAGAGGTGACCTGGCCCGACACGAGCCTGGGATGCCCGCAACCGGGTATGGTGTACGCACAGGTCCTCACACCAGGATGGCGCATGGTGTTCGCCGATGCCGAAGGGCGAGAATACAACATCCACACCACAGAAAACTACCAACGCTTCGTCATCTGTGAATTACCTGCCGAGTCTGCGGTTCCACCGGCCTACCGGGATAATCCCGCCGTCGAAGCAGCGATCAAGGCGCTGGTCGAGCAAAAAGGCGTTGCCAGAGAATCGGTGATCGTCGTGGACGTGATCGCCGTCGAGTGGCGCGACTCTTGTCTGGGATGCAAAACGCCGGGACAACGCTGTCTGATGGTGGTCACGCCAGGGTATCGCATCACCCTCCAGAGTGGTGCAGAGATATACGAGCTCCACACCGACCGCACCGGACGGCAAGCCATCATTTGCACGCTGCCGAGTCTCACACCACCCCGGTCGGATTCGTAACCGCGAGGCGTCAAGGCGCTTGCCCCTTTGGGGAAGGCGAGTATACTCACTATCCGTGGAGACGCAATCAGGCTCCCGTTCTCATGCAGACGGGAGCCTGTTGTGGAGTATAAGGATAATGCCGATTTACGAATATTACTGTCCCGCCTGCGAAGGGCGCTTCCGGCACCTGGCGCGGCGCATCGATGCGCCACCGCCGCCATGCCCGCGCTGCGGAAGCGTCGAGGTCGAACGCCTGATCGCAGCAGCCAACGTCGTACGCAGCGGCGCGCATCACGAGTGCCAGTTGCGCGAAACGGCGAACCAGGTGAATGCCGATGATCCTCGCGCCATCGCGCGCTTTTTGCAGAATTCCGGGCGTCTCGCCGACGCCGAGGGCGTCTATGGCAGCCCGGCGTACCGCGAACTGCTCGCCCGCCGCGCCGAGGGTGGGACCGACACCGATATGACAGACCTGGTGGATGACCTCACAGCATCGATGCGCGCTTCGGAGGCCGGTCAAATGGCCGGCGCGGTGGTCTTCACGGACCAGGTTGAAAACCGGATGCTGGCCGAGGGGCCACCTGAGGAGCACGAACACGCAACTATGGACACAGCCGGCGCAGAACCGGATAGCACTTCGCATACGCGACGCCGGGCGGCAACAGACTTAGGTTGGGGATAAATCATGACAGCATCTACAGACGACGTATGGACCGAATGGCCTACCAGCACGACGGATGAACAGCAGGAGGAAATGATAGAAATCTCAGAAACTTCTGCAGATGCGTTGGTTGGGGAAGTCCTTGTCGAGCCACAAGCCGTCACGCCGGATACCATAACCACAGGCCCCACACCGCCAGGCGCAGCGTTTCCCTTTATGGCGCAGGCCGTGATGCTGAAAGATATGCGATCCTGGGCCTGGTGGTTGGTGGGATTTGCCGTGCTTCACCTGTTCATAGGGGGGATCAACGGCATCGGATGGGCCTGGCTCTTGTTCATGGTGGCTGTGGGGTCTTTCGTTTTCAAAGACGCGGTGATGTACGTGCTTTACACGGTCACACTGGCTTGGGCCGGCATCAGCAACCTCATCTCCGGGCAGAGTGGCTGGATGTTCTTCTCATTTCTGCAGTTCTATATGGCTTACCGTACTTTTAGCAGTTACAAACGGTTTCAGAAATTGCAGGATGAGATCGCACGCATCCAGATAATCGAGGCCGCGCCGGCGAAGCGCAGATGGTTCGTCGCCCCCCAAATCTTTCCCTGGCTTGGAGGGCTGTTGGGCATAGGTTCGTTAGGCGGACTTGTGCTCTCGTTCGGCATCCTGGTTGTTATCGGTCTGATGGGCGCACAGCAACCGTCCGACACATTATTTATACTGGCCTTGGATATCGTGGTCAACGGGGCTGTCATGGGTGTAGCGGTGAGTGTGGGGGCATTACTCGCACGCTACCGCTATAAGGCAGCATCTATCTTTGGATTAATCAGCAGTATTCTGGTCTTGATCATCTGGCTGGCGCTAGTCGTGTTCCTATAAACTACACGTGGAGGATCAATGGATAGTCCATTTTTGCAACACATTGGGGATCTTTTTTCTAAATTGAAGGGCCGCAACCTGATCATAGCGGCCGTCATCTGGGGCATATTGTTGCTGGTGGCGCTGGCGTGCGTCTTCGGGCTGATCAAGTTGCCTGGGTCGCCGGCAACGAAAGCGCCCGCTAACCCGACGGCGACCTTACCGGCTCCGCAACCCACGGCGACGCAGGAAGGCTTCATCACACTGCCGACGCCGACGCCGCAAAACGACACGCAAGCCGCATCCCCCTACCCACCGCTGCCGTGGGGCGATTTCGGGTATGGCATCGCAGCGCACGCCATCAGCATGCCGGATTACACGCTCAACCAGATTGCCCACCAACTCGGCTTCACCTGGGTCAAACAACAGGTGCGCTGGGATCACTTTTCACCCGGTCCCGGACAGATGGACTGGAGCGGCTACGACGTGATGGTGGAGTTTGCCAACGAGCGCAATCTCAAGGTCATGATGAGTGTGGTGGGCGCGCCGGAATGGACGCGCACTTACTTCGACGCCAATCCCGAAGCCGCCCCACCCGATGACATAACGCTATTCACCAACTTCCTGGGCGAAATGGTCGACCGCTACAAAGGCAAAATCCACGCCATCGAAGTCTGGAACGAGCAAAATCTCGACCGCGAGTGGGACACCGCCCAGGGCGTGAACGCGGCCAGCTACGTGGAAATGCTGCGCCTCTCCTACCAGGCCATCAAGAGCCGTGATCCCAACATCATCGTCATCAGTGGGGCGTTGTCACCGACAGGCGCTTCAGCGACCGATCCGACCAATCCGAACCGCGTGATCTACGTAGATGATTTCGTCTACTTTCAGCAGATGATCGATGCGGGATTCCTCAACTACGCGGATTGCGTAGGTGCGCATCACAACGGCATCAATATGCCGCCAGACGTAGCGTGGGACGAGGGCTACAACAACCCCAATGCGAAGTTCCGCGGGTCGTTCGACAATCCTGATCACTCCTGGTCATTCAAGAGCACGCTGTGGGGCTATCACGAGATGATCCAGAAAGCGGGCTTCAACAAGCCACTGTGCGTCACCGAGTTCGGGTGGGCCACTGCGGAAGGGTTCGACGCCACGCCGCCAGGGTTCGAGTTCGCCGACGACAACACATTGGAAGATCAAGCGCGTTGGAATGTGCAAGCCTTCCAGTTAATGCGAGAATGGGGTTTCGTGCATCTGGCGTTCTTGTGGAACCTGGACTACTCGTATAAAGGCCCCGGTCCGACCGACCCCAACGCGCCGTACAGCATCTTGGATATGCAGGGCGCTGCGCGTCCGGCCTACGGCGCACTCGGGGAGATGCCCAAGTTTCCCTAGTCGCCTTCCGTGATGGTGATGACCGATCCTTCACAAACAACACAGGAACAGCCCCCATCACGGCGGCGGCTTCTGGCTGGTGTCGCGCTGACAGGTCT
>JAFGSL010000057.1 GCA_016934645.1 Anaerolineae bacterium | reverse complement strand
TCCAAGATGCCCGTTTTCCAGACAATGATAGCCGATTTTGCTTCCGTCATCTGTTTGTGAAAACGTTTTGTCAGTCAAACAGCATGCACCCCTCAAAATCGCCGAGTTGGCGACGGCGGGTAAAATTCATATAATATGGCGTATCAGGAGGTGAGATGAAATCACTGCGCATTCTGGTCGTCGATGATGATGGGGATACGCGAAAAATCTTGACGGATTGTCTGTCCGCTCAAGGCTATGTTGTTGTGACGGCGAGTGATGGGGCGGAGGCGTGGACGCGGACAATGGAACACTTGCCCCATTTGATTTTGCTGGATGTGGTGCTGCCCGACCTGTCAGGGCTGGAGCTGATTTCCAGGCTCAAAGAACTCGACTCCGACATAGAGATCGTTCTCATCACGGCATATAGCACCGTCGATCAGGCCGTTCAGGCGATCAGGCAGGGGGCTTTTTCGTACCTGCAAAAACCACTGGTCTTGTCGCAAGTGCTGGCGACGGTGAAAGAGGCGCTCAAGGTGCGGTTGGAGCGGCAGTATGCGCTGACTGACCGCGAGCTGTGCGTGCTGCGGCGGTTGGCACAGGGGCACACCAACGCGCGCATTGCCAAAGAACTGGGCATTACAGAGCGGACGGCGTGTTTCCACGTCGAAAACCTCTTCCAAAAGCTGCACACCACAAACCGCACCCAGGCCGTGGTCGAGGCCATCCGGCGGGGCTGGCTCAAGGTGTAGACCTCTAGATGAACAGGCTCATACCTGGTAGATGTGGCAGGTAAAAAACTGGCAGATCTACCGTTGCGGCGCGGCGGTGATGTATGATACACTGGATGCACCGTCGCCGGAGATGCCGGTGAGTTGTTCAAGAAGGAGGTTTGAAAATGCGCAAGCTCAAGTGCGTATCAATGTTCGTGTTGTTAGCATTATTATTAGGTGCTGTAGTGGATTCAACATTGACGAGTGCTGAGAGTAGAGAAATCCGTTGGCTAGTTTACACTGATCCGCAATACGACTTTTCGGTGGAGTATCCAGCAACCTGGCAAGTATCTCCCCGCAATGTCCAACCTGGCTATGTGGGTGGTTCGGTCTCTTTTAGCCAGACGCAGCCAGGTCGTGTATCTGAGTGTGGGAAACCAATCTATGTCAAGGTTGAGATTGGATTGTATCTGGAGGAGCGTGAGCCTTCACGGTCTATAGTTGATTGGTCAGAGGCATACAACACAGCTGGTGACATATTCGCCCCAGGCGAGGTACAGATTCAAGATGCCCGCCAGGTAAAATTGAGTGGATTGGCTGATCGTGAGGCCTTCCGTGAAGCAGGCGTTTCCCCATTGACCGAGTTTACCTATGTCAACGTTCCACATGGAAAGACAGTATGGTTTATCTGGATGAACAGTACAGATAAAGAAGATATGGTTTTCTTTGATCATATCTTCGATTCATTGCGGTTTGGCAGCAATACGCCCACAACCCTCCAGGAAATCTATGGACAGGACTATAAATCGTTGTCATCTCGACCAACTTGGGAAATAAAAGCTGTATCCCACGGTTTGCGCAGCAATCAAGCTCCTGATGCACATATTTTTTCTGCTGCTCGTTTGTTAGTGCCATCCAATTACCAGGTTCCTGTGGGCGGTCCAACGAGGAGGTATATCGCGTGCGGAAACTTGAATGCTCCAGTATGTGGCGGTACACATACTGGCTCTGCGGCCAGGGCGATAGACATCGGACTCCCAACAGGTATCTCGGTGAGGAATTCTGCCAGGGCTTACGTTAATTGGGTTGGCTGGAACACCCAGGGGTATGGCTGGCTGGTGATGCTGCAGGACACAGTGCATAGTTACATTGCCTACTATGCACACCTGTCGTCGATCAACTTTGCAAACTTGTCAGTTCAGCCCATTCCACAAGGACTCGAGATTGGATTATCGGGCAATTCAGGTGGCGAGGCACTGAATCCTCCCGTCGTGTATGGGCCACATCTCCACTTCCACGTGCGGACTACTGGGTGGGCGGCGGTAGATCTCGCTGGAATGCCGAGCCTTACTCTCTACAGCGACCCTGCAAGCAGCAGCTATCCAAACTGTGGATACACAACTTGCCCTGGTGGTTTTCAGTGTACTTGCGGTCGGGTATATTGATCTGTTTGAACATACCTTCCTGTTCCAAACGAACGGGGAGGCTTATTTTCCAGAGGAGTACATATATGTCCAGGATCGTATGTCTGCGCATTGCGCGACCATTGGCGTTTCTCACTCTGTTCTGCATTGCGCTATCTGCATGTGCTGCCCAAACACTCGAGCCAACTCGTTCGCCATCTCCAGAGGCCACGATCACAAAATCGGCCACATCTTTGCCGGCTGCCACGCCCACACCCATCTCTCCGCCAGCACCGCCTCACTGCCCGGCCGTCCTCTTGGCCCGTGACCGCTTCCTCTGGCGAACCAACGTGGACGGCGACGCGGTGGAACAACTGACACACGAAACCCGGCTGCCCTGGCAGCCGGGAAAAGAGGAAGAAGATTGGTGGATGTCGTTCCTCTTGCGCCCGGTTCAGGTCTCGCCGGATGGACGGTGGATTACCTTTTTGCCGCAGTATGAGCGCTTTTTGTTTGATGTGACGACGCATGCACGGGTGAACATCCCTGGACGCGGCGCAACGGTCGTAGACTGGTCTCCCGACTCTCGCTATATGACCTATGCGGTTGCCAAAGGAAGCGAGGACGTCCTATACGCTTATGATGTCCAACAAGCCCAAACGACCGAATTGCTCACACTGCCAAAATTATCCGCTGATGATCCTGGCATCACCTCTGTCGTCTGGTCGCCCGATGGTCGCTTTATCGGTTTTGGCTGCTGCTATGCGATGCCCGCCGACGTGTACACGGGCACGCTAAATGGTCAAATCCGCCAAATTGAGATCGCCACCGGGCAGGTGGAAGCGGTTGGAGAAACCCGGTTGCACGTTGCGGCGAGCGTACCTGTGTGCTGGACGGATCGGGGACAACTGACGACGGACGCAAATCAGGGTGTTCGTTGTGCAGGCCACAGACCTTCTCTGCTCATCGCTCCTATATCACCCGATGGCGCCAAGCGTGTATCCTATGGGCCGTCTTTACCCGACGATGTCGATTGGACTGGGGCTACTCTTTTGACGGTCAGCGAGGCGATGACGGAAGAGGTGCTTTGGCAGCGCGAGATCGAATGGCGGGTTTCAAGTGTCTCCTGGTCGACGGACGGGCAATACCTGCTCTACGACGACAATCAAGATGGATCGCCCATCTGGCGGGTCAGCGCAGATGGCAGCGGCGACTCGGAAATGGTCATTGAGAATGGCTTTTTGCTTGGTGTGATCCCGCAGTGGTGCTCGTCTGAGGCCATCTCAACCGTACAACCATAGTGGTCGAGGCCATCCGGCCGGGCTGGCGTGTCCCTGGCAGATCTACCGTTGCGGCGCGGCGGTGATGTTTCTTCTATCGAGTTTTTGGATGAGGAATTGCGGGAGCGATTGCTGGCGAACTGCCCAGGGCCGTATTGGGGCGTTGGCGATGTGGCAGCGCCGATGGAAAAGAGCAGTGAAGCGGGAGAATAAATAACCGAGGCCGCGTGCAATCTCTTTCCCGCGCCGACGGTCTCCGTCGGCGCGGGTTATGTCCGGGCTATTGCCTGAGCGACTCGGCCACGTCGCTGATGATTTCGTCCAGCGACAGGTGCGGCTCCCACCCCACCGTCTCACGGATGCGCGACGTGTCCGGCACGCGGCGCGGCATGTCCTCATAGCCGTCGGGGTAGGCCTGCGCGTAGGGCACCAGCTCGATCTCTGAAACACTGTCGGTCAGGTCGATCACCCGCTGTGCCAGCCCCGAAATCGAAATCTCTTCCGTCGTGCCGATGTTGAACACCCGCCCCACCGCCTGCGGCGCGTCGGCCAGGGCGATGATTGCCCGCACTGCATCACGGACGTGCCCGAAACAGCGGCTTTGTGTGCCGTCGCCAAAGACGCGCAGCGGCTCGCCGTGCAGCGCGGCGCGCACAAAGCGCGGCAGCACCATCCCATAGCGGCCCGTCTGGCGCGGCCCCACGGTGTTGAACAGGCGGAAAACGACCACCGGCAGGCCGTGCTCGTGGTGATAGGCCAGCCCCATAAATTCATCCACCATCTTGGAGGCGGCATAGGCCCAGCGACATTTGCTCGTCGGGCCGAGCAGCACATCGTCGTCCTCGCGAAACGGCACGTGCGCGCCCTTGCCGTACACCTCGGAGGTGGAGGCGATCAGGGTCTTGACCCCGCGCCGCCGCGCTGCCTTGAGCGCCGCTTCCGTCCCGCTCAGGTTGATCGCCAGCGTGCTCACCGGTTCGTTGAGCACCCGGTCGACCCCGACCACGGCGGCCAGGTGGATGATAACCTCGCATTCGCCGGCCAGCCGTTCCAGTGCGGCCCCATTTTCAACATCG
>JAFGSL010000423.1 GCA_016934645.1 Anaerolineae bacterium | reverse complement strand
CCACCGCGATGAGTGACTGCTGCAACCCTTGTGCATCGTCGGGTAGCGGTCTGCCCCAAGGCATCGGTTCGCCATCGCGGATGAGGTTGCGCAGGCGTAGCTCCACCGGATCTATGCGCAGCATCTCGGCCAGCTTGTTCATCTGCGATTCGGCGATGAAGTTGCCCTGCGGCGCGCCGAATCCGCGGAAAGCGCCGCCAGGAATGTTGTTGGTATAGACGCCAAGCACTTCGGTTTTAACGTTGGGAATCCGGTACGGCCCGTTGCACGTCAGCAACAGGTTGCCCATCACCTTATTCGTTGTGTAGACGTAGGCCCCGGCATCGGCGATCACCTCTGTCTCTGCCACGAGCAAATTACCATCTTTGGTGGCAGCCCAGCGCGCGAAAGCAAAGGCGCGGTGGCGTTTGTGGTGGCCCAGGATCGACTCCCGGCGGCTCCACACGATTTTCACGGGACGTTGCAGGCGCAGCGCCGCCAGCGCCAGCACGATCTGCACGGACATATCCTCGCGCCCGCCGAACGCGCCGCCGATCGCGGGGTAGATCACGCGCACCTGTTCCTCCGGCAGCGCAAGCGCGTGCGCGATCTGCGCCTGATCTTCATGCGTCCATTGCCCGGCAACGAGCACCGTCACCCGGCCCTCCTCATCGATGTAGCTCAGGCCCGCCTCTGGCTGCAGGTAGGCGTGTTCCTGCCCTGGAATTTCGTACTCGGCTTCGATTACCACATCGGCCTGTTCCAGCGCCGTATCCACGTCACCATGGTTGATGCGATGCCGGGAGGCGATATTGCCGTCGAAGACCAGCTCCGGGTGGATGTCGATGCCCGGGTAGGGTGGGTGCAGGCGCGGGGCATCCGGCTTGAGCGCGTCGCGTGGATCGCTGATGACGGGCAAGTCTTCGTATTCGATGGCAATAAGCCCCACAGCGCGCGCGGCAATCTCCTCCGTCTCCGCGACGACGGCTGCAATCTGATCACCGATGAAGCGTACGATGTCTCTCCCCCCCTTATTCCCCCCCGGAGGGGGGGGCGGCCCAACCAATACCGGCTGGTCGGGATATTGCAGGCCGTACTCATTCACCGGTATATCTCGCGATGTAAACACGGCAACCACGCCAGGAAGCGCCTCCGCTGTCGTCGTATCGACGTGCAACACGCGCGCGTGAGGTCGTCCAGCGAACAATAGCTTCATGTACAGCATCCCATCCATCACAAAATCGCCGGGATATGGCGCGTCTCCCGTCACCTTCGCGCGGGCGTCGATGCGTGGAACCGATTGGCCGACGACGTTATATTTCATAGTTTACCTTCTCTCTCATCTAAGTCGCAATCTCTATTACGAACATAATCACAATTCGCCGCTGAACGCGGTCATCGTTGCGATCACGTTTGCTGTAGCGCTATTTAGTGTTGCCGCTATTCTACTGTTCCTCCGACAGTCTCTCGCACATCCAGCGAACCGTAGTACGCATATCGTAGAAAGAAGCCCACTCCATAAACTCAGCGGAATCTCCCAACTCTCCTGCTTCGTACCGCCGGTAAAATTCATCTGAAGGCATGTGAAAGTGTGCTTCAAATGCGCGTAATCGAGCATCCAAATCTGTTAGTTCGCGCTGTGCGTGTTCCTGCTCAATGGCCATGTGTTTGTCTACTGTGCGTTCGATCACCTGGTTATGATACCCAAAACGATATAGGATTCCAGGATAGGTATTTGCCTAAAGCAGTTGCTTGAACGTTCATGATATTTTCTAGAACGATAACGCTCAGGCGCAGCGCAAGCTGAAACGAGTGTACCCCGATTCCCGTGGCCCTACAAATGCAGAATCATCACCACTATTCAGCGCTGAAGGCGCTGTCGCCTGTAGCGCGTGTTGAGCGGTGTCCCTAGGAGCGCGGGCACATTTCTCGCCCCGTCGGATCCATACTAAGCAGTGACTCATACAACCCTTGTACAATTCGCCCTGTCAGGCGACCATTCTGACCGACCTCGTGGAGCACCCAGTGCATTTCCTCAAGCTCGGGCTCAAGATCGCCTGGATCGTCAAGGAGATAGCATAGGTCAAAAAGCGTCTCGTATTGCTTGACTCGTACAATATCCACTATATCCTGCCGATCTACACCCTCAGCCAGGAGTCGGTTGAGGGCAGGGCCGATACCCGCACACGGAGCATTGGGATGTCGCTCTGAGGTTTCAATAGCTCGATCTATCCAGGAGTTGTCGTCTTCGGAAACCACACAACGCCAGGCAGCCCGCAGGAACAAGAAGCGTGCAAGTTGGGGGATATTCTCTTCTATCTCGGAGCGAGCCCACGATTCTGGCTCGTGCGCTCCGAGTCGACGAAAGGTCTCCTCGAGTTCGGCAGCGCATTGTTCGTTCGCCATAGCAGCCCCCTTACCGCGTTTGTATTCAGATCAATATGCCGTCCAATTACCTTTTCGCTAATTTGAAACCTTCTCTCACATCCCGCGCGTCTCCAACTGCAAAATGCGCCGCAACACGGCGACGGTGCTGGCGTAGGTAGGGTCCATCCCGAAATAGGAGAGGTTGTGCGCGCCGAGATTCTTGCCTTTGCTCATCGGGGTATCGGATGCGTAGTGTAAAATGCCGATTTCGAAGGGTACGCGGTACAGGTTGACGATTTCGTTGACGGGATAGCGGCGCGGGCGAATGAATTCGTAGAGCGCGGAAAGGTAAGGACCGGCTTCCATTTCGACGTCGGTGTATCCGGCGTCGAGGAAACCTTCCATATACACCCGGTTTTGCAAGAACGTGCCCCACACGGCGATAGCGCGCTGGTTGTCCAACACATCGCCGTACACCAAGTAGGGCGCAACGTCACTGGCGGTGAAGACGTTGCCAAACATGTACGTGTTCTGGGAGTGCTCGTCGTAGATGACGTTGGGGATGAGCACGTCGCCGATGCGCCCGTTGAGGGTGGCCGCTTTACCGATGACGTAAGCACCCCGCAACTCGCCAATGTTGACGGCCACGCGCGTGAGCAGATGATAAGCGGCGAAACCAAGCGGGTAGTCGATGTTGAGAATCACCGCCCGGCTGTCGCGCAACTGCTCCAGGGGCAAGTCTTGCAAGCGTGGATCGACGTGTTCAGGCTCCACTCGCCCCAGTTCGATCACCTGAACTTCGAGATCGAATGTGTGCTGGCTGGATACGCGCGTCATGCCGTGGTTAGTCTCGTAGGCTTTACGGGCGGCGCGTAGGTCCGCGCCTTCCTGAGTGCTGAGATAGTTCCGCATCACGTAGTACAGGAAGTTCTCCCAATTGCTCGGCACTTCACGGCGGCGAATGCGTTCAGCTTCCGCACTCAAGCCCGGGTCCGCACCCGATTCCAGGTGATCCAACAAGCGCTCTTCATGACGCAAGGCGAACCCTGTCAGCATATTGACCAGGCTGTGGGTGTTGCTGGAGACGAAGTACGTGGGGCGTTCCGAGAGATCAAAATCGACCTGTTCGTTGACCCGGTTCCACCATTGCTGCGTCGCGCGGCGATAGGCGATGTGCGATCCGGCCAGGAGGCTGACGGCCATCCGCTTGCGGTGATCCGCGATGCGACACAGCAGTTCTGGGAAGTCATTCTCCCAAACCTGGCTGAGACGCTTCCAATTGCGCGGTGACAGTTGTAAAACCTGACGGGTCTCTTCCATCAAGGTCACATCGAAGGAGGTCTCTGGCTCCCGCATTGCCGCCCACGCGCGCAGGCGCTGTCCGAGTCCCGCCTGCAGGCCGATCAGGTCGTGCATTTTGTTCCACTCAATCTGGAACGCCGTCAGCGTTGGCACGATGTCGTCTACGTCGGAGATGCTGGCGATGTAGGCTGCCAAGGTTTCCTTCCCATCGAAGAACATGGGCCGCCGCCGCGCCTTCGCCGCGACGTGTTGCCAGGATTCGACGTCGGGATAGCCGCGCCGCTGGAAGACTTCCTCGCTCTGCCCCATCAGCACCAGACGCGTGTCGAGGATGCAGCGCGGCAGGCGTAAACTGCCGTAAATGAAGGCGGACATATCCGGTCTCTGCTTCCCCGCCGCCGTGTGCAGCAAAGAGCGCATCGCGATGTGTGTCTCTTCCAGGGTGCGAATCTGCACTGCGTCGGTGGTGCGCAGCAGCGAGTAATAGGTGCGGGCGTAGAGGGTGATTTGGTCGGTACCCTTCTTGGGAATACTACGTTTCATCGTTTCTCGGCCGCTTTCTCGACTGCGCGGATGATCTTGTAATAACCGGTGCAACGGCAGAGATTGCCGCTCAACGCGGTCTTGATCTGCTCGCGGGTAGGACGTGGGATTTCTTCCAACAGTTTGGCGGCGCTCATCACGAAGCCGGGCGTGCAATAGCCGCACTGAGTTGCATCCTCGTCGATAAAGGCCTGTTGCACGGGATGAAGTTCGCCATCCTTGCTGAGGCCCTCAACGGTGGTGATACACGCGCTATGGGCGCGCGGCGCGGGTGTAAGACAGGCAAGCGTCGCCATGCCGTCAAGCCAGACGGTACATGCGCCACATTCGCCTTCCTCGCAGCCGGGCTTTGAGCCGGTCAGCCCCAGGTCGTCACGGAGCATGTGCAGCAGCGTCTTGCCGTTTGCGCCATGCACCGAGACATTCTCGCCGTTAACGACGCACTGGATCGGTTCGTCGCCGCCGGTGTGGTGGGCGATCATCGGGCCGCGCAGCTTGGGCGCGCGTTTGGTCTTACCCCACAATCGCACCATAGCGTCGGGTTCGGGCAGGCCCAGGCGGGTTTCGTCCGCGAGAATGGCTTCCAGGCCACGTTGGACGAGGGCGCTCACTTCCTCGGTGCGGAACCACGCCGAGCCGCGCACATCGTCGATGGGACGCGCGGCCTGTGCTGCGCGCCGGGCCGCTTCCGCGATGCGTTCAGCATCGAGTGGAGCACCTTTCAGGAAGGTCTCGGCCTCCGGCGTGCGAATGATCGTCGGTGCGACGCTGCCCAGGGCGATCCGCGCACCGGTGACACTCTGGTGTTCGTCCAGCGTCAACACCATGGCGACGTTCGTCACGGCGATTGCCAAAATGCGGCGCAGTCCCAGCTTGAGGTACACCCCGCGTTGATTGGTGGTCAGCGGGGCGAACATCAAGTCGACGACCATCTCGTCCGGCTCCATCACCGTACGGCGGACGCCGGTGTAATAATCGGCGATGGGCATGATCCGGTCGCCGCGGGCGCTGCGCAAGAGCAGTCGCGCCCGCAGCGCGCGCAGCGCTGTGATCGTGTCGTTGGCGGGGGAGGCGGTGACGAGGTTGCCCACGATGGTGCCCCGGTTGCGGAGCGCGGGGGCACCCACCCACCAGCACGCCTGCGCCAGCGGCAGCGCCTGTTCCTGGAGCAACGGCGATGCGGCGGCCTGTGTGTGCGTCACCATCGGCCCGACGTGGATGAGACCGTCGTGTTTCAGATTGATCTCGTCCAAACCGGCCACGCGGGTCACATCGATGAGGACGGGGGGCGTGCGTACCTTGTTTTGCAGCTCAACGATCAGGTCCGTGCCGCCTGCCATAATCCGCGCCTTCTCTTTGTGCTCGCGCAGCAATCGCACGGCATCATCCAAATTTGTTACAGTGTAGTAGATGTCCCATAGAGCCATAGGAAACCTCGAATTACGAATAGCGAATTACGAACAACGAATCATGATTCATTATTCGTAATTCGCTTGATCTCACGCACGATGTAGAGGGGGCGGTCGCGGATTTCATCGTAGATGCGGCCGATGTATTCACCCAGGATGCCGATACCGAGCAGTTGCACGCCGCCCATAAACAGCACCAGACTGGCGGTAAATCCCTGACCGGCCAACGGTGCAGAGCCGCCGAGCCGGATGATGAGCAGGACGAGGGCTAGCAGGATGCCCAATCCCACGGCTGCCAAGCCGAACCACTGCGCGAGCTTGAGCGGGAAGATCGAGAAGCCGGTGATGGCGTCCAGGGCTAGGCGGAACATCTTCCTGAACGGGTATTTTGTCTCCCCGGCGGTCCGCGCGTGACGCTTGTAAGGCACACCAATCTGCCGGAAGCCGATCCACGAGACCATGGCCCGCACAAAGCGGTGGCGCTCGCGCATCCGCTTGAGCGCTTCCAGCGCGTTGCGGTCCAGCAGACGGAAGTCCCCGGCCTCCATCGGGATGACGACATCTGTGAGTGCCTGGATGATGCGGTAGAACAGCCGCGCCGTGAAGAGCTTGAACCAGGTCTCACCTTCGCGCTCGGTGCGCACGGCGTAGACCACCTCGTAGCCCTCACGCCATTTGGCGATCAAATCGGGGATGACCTCCGGCGGGTCCTGAAGATCGGAGTCGATGACGACGACGGCATCGCCGCGCGCGTAATCCATCCCGGCGGTGATAGCGATCTGGTGTCCGAAGTTCCGCGCAAAGTGGAGGATGACGACGTGCTCCGGGTCCTGCGCGTGGATGGCGTCCATCAACTGCGGGGATTGGTCGCGGCAGCCGTCGTTGATGAGGACCAATTCCCAGGATTCGCCCACGCTCTCCATCACATCGCGCACGCGCAGATAGAATTTCTCGACGAGTGCTTCTTCGTTGTAGACCGGCGCGACAACCGAAAACCGTGGATTCATGTATACCTCACGCATAAATTATGGTCTGAGCGGGCGCGGTCAGGAGACCGGCCCGAGCCGGGATCGACTCAACAAAAAGCGTCAAACGCCAAGCTGATTCTTTTGACATTTGACGCTTGACTAATTTAAGTATACGCATTCCTGCGCGGGACGCAACCACCCCAGGCCTTACAGCAACCCCACCCGCGCGTTGAAGTCCTCAATCAATGCATCCATGGTCTCAATCTGCGTCTGGAAGCTCGTCCAGTAATCATCCTGGTACCATTGGCGTTGGATTTCCTCATAGGTCTTGCCCTGCTGCTCGACCCAGGTGTAGTACTTGAGATTGTGGACACGCTTGCGGTCGGGATAGGTCAACTCGGCCATATTGTCGGTGGATTGGCCGAGCAGATAGCGCTCGAAATCGGCGGCAGCGTCGAGTTCGGTGTATTCGCCGTGCGCCTCACGCAGTTCGCGGATGCGGCTTTTGTACAGCTCCATCGAGTCGGTCCAGACAGTGAGGATCACATCTTTGCTCGTTAATTCGTACCACTTGGCCATTTTGATTGCTGCCAATACGTTCGCGACGCTGGAAATGCCCATTAAGTCCAGTTGTTCCACCAGTTCTGCCGAGACGCCGCGTTTTTTGAGGTACGCGCGCCCCACCGGCTCGTTGAACAGGCGGATCAGGTCGATCGTCGCCTGATCATCGATGGCGGTGACGACGTCGGTGTTTTTGGCATTGTGGATCCACGGCACGTGTTTATCGCCGATGCCCTCGATGCGATGCCCGCCGAAGCCGTTGAGCAGCAGGGTGGGGCATTGCAACGCCTCGCTGGCGACGACTTTGCTGCCGGGATAACGTTGCTTCATGTAATCGCCGCACGCGATCGTGCCGCCGGAACCGGTATTGGAGACGATGCCCGCGTAACGGTCACCGGGACGCATTTCGAGACCGAGTACCTCTTCCATTGCGTGGCCCGTGATTTCGTAGTGCCAGAGGTAGTTGCCGAATTCCTCGAACTGGTTGAAGATGAAGATGTCGACGCCGCGCTCGCGGATTAGCTCGTGGCACTTATCGAAGATTTCCTTCACGTTGGATTCGCAACCCGGCGTGGCGATGACCTCGCCGGAGACCGTCGCCAGCCACTCGAAGCGCTCGCGGCTCATCTCCTCCGGCAGGATGGCGATCGAGTCGCAGGCCAGCAGCGTGGAGTCGTAGGCGCCGCCCCGGCAGTAGTTGCCGGTGGAAGGCCAGACGGCCTTCTGCTTCGTCGGGTCGAACTGGCCCGTGACCAGGCGTGGGACGAGGCAGCCGAACGCCGCGCCGACCTTGTGCGCACCTGTCGGGAACCATTTGCCCACCAATGCGATGATGCGCGCCTCTACACCGGTCAATTCCGGGGGTAGTTCGATGTAGTTCACGCCGCCAAAACTGCCGCCATACTCTGTCGGTTCGTTCTTCCACGTGATGCGGTAGAGGTTGCGCGGCGTGATGTCCCATAAGCCGATGTTGGCGAGTTCGGCTTTGATCCTATCCGGGATCAGCGCCGGGTTCTTCTGCTGCGCGAACGTGGGGATGATGATGTTGCGCTCGCGCGCACGCTTTACAGCATGCTCAAGTCCTTCTGGATGAATCGTTAAGTCAATCATAGGTTCTCCTTATCAAAAGTGAATAGTGATGAGTAAAGCGTAATGAGTGAAGCGTGATGGCAAGCTCATCTCTCATTACTTCTTACTCATTTCTGCTTCCATAAATGCAATCAATCCGAGCAGTCCGCCCCAGTGGTAGAAGCCGTCGCTGTTGCGGACGTCGCAGCCTTCACCGGTGTTGGCGTTGTAGTTCTCGTGGACATGGCCATGTTCGCGCCATTCCTTGAGCAACAGGTGTTGGGATTTCTCCGCCAGATCCGCGCGTGCCTGCGGTAGATCGTAGTTGCGCAGCCCCAGGTAGACGAGCAGGTTCATCGGTGCCCAAATGCGTCCGCGCCAGTAGCTTTGATCGGGGTAGGCCAAGTCATCGCGGGCGATGGAGGGTAGCATCCACTCGCCCCAGAACTCGGCGGGATTGTAGAAGTGTTCCGCCATCATCCGCTCGGCTTGTGTTTGTGTGGCAGCTTGACCGAGTAGGGCGTAGAAATTGGTGGGCGAGAGGCGCGGCGAGAATGTGCCGGTATCGATGTGGCGGTTGAGGAAGATGCCAGCCTTTTCATTCCACAGTGTTTGCAGCGCGTCACGGAACGTTGCGGCGCGCGCGCGCAACTCGGCGGCTTTTTCTGTTTTGCCCAACACGTCAGCGATGTCGGCCAGGGCTTCGCAGTCCATCACGTACATCCCGTTGAGGCCGACGTCCGCCAGTTCCATCAGGTGCGTTCTTGCGTTGAAAGGAACATCATCGTACATTGGCGAGTTGTCGAGGCCCGATTCGAAGGCTGCCCCTTGCCAATCGTGGACATTGTTTAGCTCAAGAAGCGCGTCTACCATCGGTTCGTAGGGATCGGAGCCCCAGCAAAGCAAACCGCTTTTGTCCAGCCGGTGTTTGGGCCACCAGCGATTCCAGGTCAGCAGATCGTCGAAGACCTCGCGCAGAAACCACTCGCCGCCATGTTTGCGATAGATCTCGCGCACGACCATCGCGCCGACGGGCGGTTGCGAACGGTCGCGGCTTTTGATGTCGCACACGCTGCCAAAGTTGGGCACAAACCCTTGCTCGGTGCGCTCGCGGGTGATCTCGATGGCGTTGGCGTAGGCCAGATCGGGGTTGTCAAGCGCGGCCATCAACGCGGCGAAGTACGTATCCCAATCGAAGAGTACGTAGCCGCCCCAGCCAATGTTCCACCGGCGGCTAACCGGCGAGATGACGCGCGCTTTCTCAGGATCGTAGACCGTATCCCACGCCAGGCACGTCTGCATCGCTGTGTAGACTTCCGCAAGATCGCCGTAAGTGGCAACGTGCGCCAGACATGCAGCCCGGTTGCGTTCGAGGATCGCCTGGATGTCGGCCACAGTGCGCCGCTTGCCGGTGGTGATGCCCACCGGTCCATCGAGCGGTAGCGCCAGGTAGCCGGTTTGCGCGGGAATGTACGGATCGTCCACCGGGGTCGCCGTACTGAAGACCATCACCATCTGCCGCGGGAAATCGCCCACCAGGAAGTCTGCCTCACGGCTCACCGAACCGGGCCGATTCCACAGCATCCCCGGCTCTACCACAACAACGGGAGTCTTGCGGTGCTGCGTTCTTGGCGTGACGAGCAGTACCAGATCATCGCCATCGTCGTCTGCGACGCCGTCGTCTGCGACGCTTGCACTTTGCACGAAGACTTCAAGTCCCTGCCAGCGCAACGTGAGTTCGGTGTAACTGCCATCGTAAGTGCGCAAGCCAGGATGGATCTGCTCCGCCTGCGGGTCTTTCTGACCGACGAAGGCTTCTTTGAGGTAGCGGCGGCTCGCGTAGTCTTTGAGGCCCAGGTTAAGTGCAAAGCCATCCGGCAGCAGCACGTGTGAGAGCACGCTGCGCGTGTTCCACGTATTCCATCCGCACGCGAGACGGGCTTTGAGAGTAGCGTAAGAGGAGGCTCTATTTTCCATAACGACTTCCTGTTTACGTGTGACGGAACGCTCGGTTGATGATCACGGCTATCACTGCACCAATCAGCACGCCAACGGTGTTGAGCAGCCAGTCGTCGAAGCCGGAGACACGGCTTGGAATCGTGAGTTGCGTTAGTTCAATCATAGCACTGAGTGCCGCGCCCATGGCGGTGGACATCGAGATCCGTGTCTTACGCGACTTGCCGGTCAACGCAAATGCGATCGCCGCGCCGAGCGGGACAAAAACAACGATGTTTCCCAGGAAATCGATCAGGAACGGGATCGAAATCCCCTGCGCGGCGGCAGGCGCAGTGATCGGCATCAAATCTGCCGTGGCTTGCTCCTGCGAGCGTAGCGTCATCCACAGCAGCCAGGCCGCAACACCGATAGCCACAAGCCACCACAGCGTGATGCGTGATCCGTGATGCGTGACTGGTGACCTATCCTCATCACGCATCACGCTTAACTCCCCACTCTTCACTCTTTACCCGTTACGCATTACCGCTTTTACCGCATCCAAATTCGGCGCGACAATGGGCGGCTGAGCCACCGTCTTCATCGCGCTGTTGATATCCTTGAGGCCGGAGCCGGTGAGCAGGACGACGATGCACTCGTCGGGATCGACCATGCCCTTCTCCACAGCCTTCGCCAATCCTGCATAAGCCGCTGCCGCCGCCGGTTCACTGAAGACGCCGGTGTTGCGCGCGATGACGGGGATCGCGTCGAGAATCTCCTGGTCGGAGACGCGCAGGTATGCCCCGCCGGTCTCGCGGACGGCAGCGAGTGCCTTGTTGCGGTCGCGTGGCAGCCCCGCGCTGATGCTGTCTGCAATCGTCTCGGCGGGCTGTGCTTTCATCTCCCAGCCTTGCAGGCCGCGTTCCCAGGCATCCACCAGCGCGGACGAGCCCGCCGCCTGGATACCCATAATTTTGGGCATCGCGTCAATCCAACCGAGCGCCAGCAGGTCGCGGAAACCCTTGTGGATACCGCCGATGATACAACCATCACCAACCGGTACGAAAACACGGTCGGGGGCGCGCCACGCCAATTGTTCGCAGATTTCGTAGGTGGCGGTCTTTTTGCCTTCGGACATGTACGGGTTGTAGGCGGTGTTGCGGTTGTACCAGCCGAATTCTTTGGCGACTTTGAGCGTCAGTTCGAAGGCATCGTCATACGTCCCATCGACCAGCAGCACGCGCGCGCCGTAGATGAGATGCTGCGCGATCTTCGCGGGCGGCGCGGTCTTTGGCACGAAGATGACGGCCTGCAAGCCCACACTCGCCGCCAGCCCCGCCAGGGCCGCCGCTGCGTTGCCGGTACTCGCCGTGGTGACGATCTGCGCGCCCGCTTCGCGTGCTTTCACCACCGCTACCGCCGACGCGCGATCCTTGAAGGATGCGGTCGGATTCACGCCGTCGTCTTTCACCCAGACGTGGCGCAGGCCCAGTGGCTCCGCCAGACGCGGCGCAGCATAGAGCGGCGTCCAGCCCACGCGCAACGGCGGGACGGGTGCATCCGGTGCGACGGGCAGCAATGGCTTGTAACGCCAGATGCCGGTGTCGGTAGGCGTATGTGCCAGATGCATGGGGGAGACACCCGCCTGGATAGCGGCGTAATCGTAGACAACATCAAGGATGCCGTCATCACCATGCTTGGGGCAGACGTAAGATACGTCATCGACGGCGTATTCCGCGCCGCAGATTGTACATTTTAGGCCAAGAACGTGTTTCATAGATAGTCCTTTAGGATAGTCTTGTGGTCAGATAGTCACGTAGTCAAATAGTCGGGTGATCTTGTTTCTGACGATGTGACTACCCGACTATTTGGCTATCAGACTACCCAGGGATAATCCTCGTCCCCGTCTCGCCGCGCAACGCCGGGATGATGTGCGCTGGGTCGGTGATCAGCGCCTCTTTGCCGCCCGCGTCGAGATACCAGAGGATCGCTTCGATCTTCGGCAACATGCTGCCCTTGGCGAAGTG
>JAFGSL010000422.1 GCA_016934645.1 Anaerolineae bacterium | reverse complement strand
TGCGACGAGAGCTGCTCCCCAAACGAAGCCACCGCATCCAGCCCGCGCACAGTCACCTCCCCCAGCACAGCGATACTGCGGTAGAGCCGTTCCAACTCGTGCAGGCGGTCTTCGACGAAACCGCCCACTTCCAGTCGCTCACGACTTCGCGTAAGTAGCGCGTCCACCACGGCCAAATGGCGCGTCAGCAACCCGGCCTTGATTTCACGGTAGACCGTGTCGCGTCCCTCCGCCGCTGCGCGCGCGCCAGCAATCAACTGGGCTGTCACGCCACTCATCGCCGAAACCACCACGACGGGCTGATGTTCCATTTGCGACACAATCTCAGCTACCGCCGCGAACCGTTCCGCGATGCCAACCGATGTGCCGCCAAATTTGTGGACGACTAACACACTCCCCCTCACTCACCCAACGCTTGATCGAGATCCGCGATGATGTCGTCCACGTCCTCGATGCCGAGGGCGTAACGCACCAGCGTATCTTTCACACCGGAAGCCGCACGCTCCGTCGGATCGAGCGACACGAAAAGCGCCTGCTGTTGGACAATGCCTTCCACCCCACCCAACGTCGGGCCAATGTAGGGTAGCTGCAAACGGTCGATGAACCGGCTCGTGATCTCTTTGCCGCCTGCCACCTCGAAGCTGACCACACCGCCGAAACCCGTCATCTGCCGCTGCGCCGTCGCATAATCGGGATGACTCTGCAGGCCGGGATAGTAAACGCGCTCAATGGCGGGGTGTCCTTCGAGGAACTGCGCCACGCGCATCCCATTCTCGTTCTGGCGATGAACGCGCAGTGTCAACGTCTTCAGACCGCGTAATAACAGATAAGCGTCGTGCGGGCCGCCGACACCACCAAGCAACCCACGTGTCTCCTCAATCTTCGACAGCAGCCGGTGTGCACCAATGACGGCGCCAGCAAGCACATCGTTGTGCCCGCCCAGGTACTTCGTGGCGCTGTGGATGACCAGATCAATCCCGAGCGCCAACGGCTGGATGTTGACTGGCGTAGCGAACGTGCTATCAACCGCGGTGAGGATATCCTGTGCCTGAGCGATTTCGGCGATGCGCGCCAGGTCGGCGATGCGCAAGTAAGGGTTCGTCGGTGTCTCGGTCAAAATCAGGCGCGTGTTGGGCCGCACTGCAACAGCCAGTGCCTCAAGGTCGTCGATCGGCACCAGCGTCGTCTCAACGCCCCAACGCGGCAAGAACTTCTCAGCGAATTCTCGCGTGCGGCGGTAACAGTCAGCAACCACAATGGCATGATCCCCGCTGGAAAGCAGCGTCAACAGCGTGGTCGTGATGGCGTTCATCCCACTGGCGAAGAGTACCGCGCGTTCACCGCCTTCGAGAACAGCCAGCTTGCCCTCGACAGCGGCTACTGTCGGATTACTATAGCGTCCGTACTCGTTGCGCAGCGCGAGATCACCGCCAGCCTCGCGTACGGTTTTGCGCTCCGCTTTGCGTTCCATAAAGGCTAGCACGTCCGCCGTATCCTCAAACGTATACGTTGAAGTCTGATAGACCGGGGTCGTCAACGCGCCAAACGGCTTGCGTTTTTCCTCCCCAGCGTGCACAGTTTGCGTCGATGTAGATAGTGACATACGGACTCCTTTTTAGACAACAAAAAAGCCTCCTCAGCAGGCATCCTGGCTGAAGAGGCTTTAAGCAGCATCATTATACTGTTCTCATCTTCCAGAACCCTCTGAGGGTCTGCCGGAATTGGCACCATGGTGTAGTCAAGTAGTCTGATCGTCTTTAATCAGGTAGTCTAGTGATCGGACTACAAGACTATACGACTATGTGACTATGTGACTAACAGACTAATCCTGGTTGCCGAGGCTTCACAGGGCCGGTCCCTCCGCCTCTCTGGATAAGAGTTCACTCTTTAACTTAACGTGCAATTGGGGCGATTGTAACACAAGCAGGAAAAGTGTCAACTGATGGGGTGTTGGCCGGGGTTTTATCATTCTCGCTTTAAGGGAAACGCCAGTTCCCCGTTTTAGACCGAGATGTGTCACAAGACGCGGATCTGGCGATCCGCTTTAAGCAAAAAACAAAGGGCTATGACGAGAATGGTAAAGCCCTGGGGTGTTGGCCGTGTGAAACATACGGCCAACACCCTACAAGAGCGTCAGAAATTTCGCATGACGAGCGGGAGGTAAATCCGAGACTGTTCTACGATTGAGAATGTTGCTGTCAGGACTGTATCCCCTTCTATCACAACGCGTGTGGGATCCAGGAGAAGCGTCGCCCCACTCCAGCCGTCAAACTGCCAACCGTCGGCGGGCGTCGCCACAAGCTCCACCACGTCGCCCTCGTAATAAGCGTCCAGATCGGGAATGCGCATCACGGTGCCTCCGCCCACAACGTTGATGGTCAACATATAGGTCGGCGGTGGATTATCCGATAGGTCGCCGTAGATAATGCCGCGCCCGTTGGTACTGATGTAAACCCGGCCATAGATGCGCGAGTCGCCAGTGATAGCTGCACCCGTCCAGGCGTATTGATGCTGGTCGTCGTTGATGCGCACCCAACTCCCCCCCATATCGGTGGAGCGGTAGATGCCGCGAACACCATCCACCTGCCCACTGATGTAAATCGCCTTATAGGTTTCACCCGGTGCGGGAGCGCCAAAACCGACCACATCCGCTTTCTCTACATTCGCCAGCTTCATAAAACTGTCGCCACCGTCGCTGGAGTGCCACAAGCCGTAGACGGTGTCGTCATTGCCCCCCGCCAGCCAGATATCGCCCTCGATGCCAGGAACGGCTTTGAATTTCACCGAGATGGTGGTCGGCCAGCCGGCGTTGATCGTCGTGGTGAAAGTAGCACCGCCGTCATCGCTCCGGTAGAAGCTACCGCCAGCATAGGCGTAGAAGGTCACCGGGTTGACACGGTCAGCTTCGACCGTTGCCCCGGCCGGTACACCATCGCTGGCCATCCAGCTATCGCCATTGTTGATCGAATAAGCTACTGTGACGCCAGGCGACCAAACGATCGCATTGCCATCCGCTGCTATGGCGACGTTGCCTCCTTGGTTCACGCCTGACGGTTCAGTGGCCGCCGCCGTCCAGTTAAAGCCGCCGTCGGTCGAGTAACTGAGATTGATAAGATCGGCGGGTTGGTCGCCACCATTGCCCACGCGCACAATGAACTCAGGATCAAGCTCGGCGTAGTCCAGACCGGTGCCAGAGCTGAAGATAGGGTTGTTGGTCATAGCCTGGGGGACTACCGTCAGATCTTCATGGCGGAAGCCATTGATGTCACCCAAGGCACTGAGCAGGCGCGTGGCTCCGGTCGGCGGGCTGATGAGATCAAGCACAGCGGTTTCTTCGAGGCCTTGCGCCATGACGGTGATAGTGACTATGCCATCCGCATCCCAATCGGTGAGGTTGTCGCTCCCGTAGATTGTGGCACCGGTGACATACATCATCCGGTCGGAGTTAAAGGGGTCAATTTCAAGGTCTCCGATCATCCAACCCAGCTTGGGAGCCATTTCAGGCAGCGGGTCTACCGTCCGGCCCCAGTTCAGCCAGGGAGCGCCCGAAATATCCTGAACGTAGTAATTCGTGCGCGGCCATGGCCATCCCTCAGCCGTAACCTCCCAGATCTTTTTCCAGGTGGCTCCTCCATCAGTGCTGCGGAAGATAATATCATCCGGCCACCAAAGCTCTTGGCTCGACACCATGACGATATCTGGGTCGGAGGCATCGACAGCTAAACCGCCATAGCCATATTCCAGAGTCAGCGATGTATACGGTGGAGGAGTGATGTCCGTCCAGGCACCCGTGTTCGTGTCATATTTCCAGACTGCGCCCGCGGTGCCTTGATAGGGACCGCAGTTGTTGCTGTACGTGATGTAGAGCATGCCGTTGGAGGCTAGCACACCGTGATAGGGCAGGTAGCCCTGTTCCGGTTGATCGGGGACCGGCTCCCAGGTTTGACCGGCGTCGGTGCTGCGATACACTGTAGTCTCGGTCATGGCGACGCCCACATAGATATCCGGTGTGGGTATAGTGGCGGTGCCACTTTCAGCATCGAAGACCACCCACACCACGCCGATCAGGTCGCTATCGTATTCAGTAGTGCCTGGCGCGTAATTGCCCACCGCCGTGAAGCTTTCCACCTTTGCCCAGGTCGCGCCGTAGTCTGTACTGCGCCACAGGCCGTTACCGCTGCGCGTGCCCAGGTAGAGGATGCCGTTGCTATTCGGGTCGATGGCCAGACGCTCGCCCATCGCGCGACCAGGCATGTTGCCTCCACCTTTGAACGGCAATTCGGTGATTTCCCAGGTAGTGCCGCGGTCGGCAGAACGCAAAATCGCCGCGTTATTGGGATCCCAACTGTTGGTATAAGTACCGACAAAAGCATACACTCGATCCGGCTCCACCGGGTCCGTTGCCAAGCTATCAACACCGGTCCAACCCCATTGATCCCAACTGACCCAATCCAGTAAGGGGATCCAGCGGTTAGTCGCGGTATCAAGACGGTAAGCCCCACCGATGTCAGTGCGGGCATAGACCAGGCCTGGCTCGGACGTATTGAAAATAATACCCGGCACAAAACCGCCGCCGACCACCTCTACGTTCTGCCATAAATATGGCTCCGAAGGCGCAGTGAGCGTCCAAGCCTGCACACTGACGCTGCGTGTCGATACCCACCAGACACCCAGCAAAGCCAGCACAATCCCAGTGATAGACAAAATCCTCACCAACTTGCCCGTCTTCATACCCTGACCTCCTTAGTAAGTAAGATTGAACAGAGATTAATAAAGAATGTGGGGCTTGCGCTCCTAGGCACAAACCTATGTAAAAATGATATAAGGAAATCCATCACACGTCAAGCATTCTTTCGTAATCTTGACAAATCCTCCTATCGTTCATACAATGAAATTGTTCTCCTGCGCGAAACATCCAGTACACAAATTCGGGAACAGTCTTTTTTACCTTCGATGAGCAGCAAAGTGGATGACGTACCTACAATCTCACCCGTATCGGCCTGCAACTTGACCCGTTTCTCAGGCATGTTGATGGACGCGATTCTGCCAGCACGCGCCGAAACGGACAGTGTCGCGCCGCGCACAAATTGCCGCCTGCCAGAGCCATCGCACACGACGCGGTGGCCTGGGGCTTTGCAGCTACACGCGCACTCAATCAGCACAAGTGCGTGGGATGTTTTACGGTCTGCGACGGGGGTAGCGCAGGTTCTTGGGCATTTCCGCCGCGCCGTGGATTTGTTAATCGGCGACGAAGTGATCGCGCTGGTGCTGCCAGAAGCCGGCAATGGGCCGTTCAATGTCGTCGTCTCGACCCTGCCCGACACGCCTCTACTCCGGCACATCAACCTCACGTGGGCATCGAACATGCTTCACGTCGGACCGTGGCAAATAGACTTCGATGCAGAAACCCTATGGTGGAACCCGCGCCCGCTATGGGAAACCCTGACTCTTCATCCGGCGCGCCTGGCGCAGTTGCGCGATATTGCGATACACGAGGCAGCTACACGCGCGCCCATCGGCTCGCCCTTCGTCGGGCTGCTGACAGGACAACCCTTCCCCCTCGTGACCGCTTTGGGATGCGCCCTGGCTGCGAATAATGCCGTTGCTATCCGCGATGCCGCCGCTGCCATCGCCGGTCTAGGCCCCGGCCTCACCCCCTCCGGTGACGATTTCCTCGCGGGCGTGATGTTGGGAATGCAGATGGCAGATGGCAAATGGCAAATAGCAAATAACGAATTACGAATTACAAATCACGCATCACGTATCACACATCACGGCTCTTGCTTCTTGCATCTTGCATCCTGCATCTTTGCCGCTGCCGCGCCGCGTACCACGCGCCTGAGCCAGGCGTTTCTGCAAGCGACCAGCCAGGGACTGGCGGATGAACACTGGCATCACCTTCTCGCCGCACTGTCCGCTGGGGATCCCGCACAACTGGAACACGCTGCAATGCACGTTCTCGACCACGGCGCAAGCTCAGGATTGGATATGGTTGCTGGATTCCTGTGGCAACTCAAGGCACTGTAATCGGGCATAGCCCGACAATCAGCCGCGTATTAAAATGGCGTAAATAATCGAACAGACTTGAATGAATTCTCGAGACTTCGGACTTGGGACTTTCAACGTTGGACTATTCTTGAAGGAGGTCATTTGATGATCCAAACGACAATCAAAAGTGGAGAATACTACGATTCCGTCACCCTGCTGCAGGTGGCACAGGGACTCTTAAAATTACCTGGCGTGGAAGATGCCGCCGTGGTGATGGGTACGCCCGCCAACAAAGGCATCCTCAGGGACGCCGGTTTGCTCACGCCAGAAGCCGAGTCCGCCTCCGCCGACGATCTCATCATCGCGGCGCGAGTTGCAGGTAAGGTGAAGGTCGATGCAGCAGCGCGCGCCGACGAACTGCTCAAAGCATCCCGTGCGTCCAAAGCTGAGAGCGGTACAGCAACACCGCCAAAGACGCTATCTGCCGCTGCGCAACAGCTTGCAGGCGCGAACATCGCCTTGGTCTCGGTCGCCGGACGGTACGCAATGGGCGTCGCCCGCGATGCACTTAACCAGGGGATGCACGTCTTCCTCTTCAGCGACAACGTCAGCGTGGAGGACGAAATCGCGCTGAAAAAACTGGGGCGCGAGAAGGGGCTGCTGGTGATGGGACCAGATGCTGGGACCGCTATCCTCAACGGCGTAGCGCTGGGATTTGCCAATGCTACCATCCCAGGGCCGGTAGGGGTAGTCGCCGCCAGCGGCACAGGCCTTCAGGCGGTGACAAGCCAGCTTACACGGATGGGCGTGGGCATCACACAAGCCATCGGCACAGGCGGGCGCGATCTCTCAGAGACCGTCGGTGGTATTATGATGCTTGAAGGGCTGAAAGCGCTCCAGGCCGATCCTGCCACCGAAGTGCTGCTCCTGGTCTCCAAACCCCCCGCACCAACCATCGCCGAGAAAGTGTTGAAGCAGTTGAAAGCGAGCGACAAACCCGCCGTCGTATGCTTCTTGGGCGGCAAAGCAAAGGTCATTCGCGAAGCAGGCGGCATTCCTGCCAAGACACTCGAAGAGGCTGCACATCTCGCTGCCGCCCTCGCGCGCGGAAAATCACCGGACGAAGCTCTGAAATCGCTGCGTGCCCAAAACCGGGAGCTAAAGAAACTGGCGAAAAAACTCGTCGGACACTTGCAGATGAAACAGAATTATTTCCGCGGACTGTTCAGTGGCGGCACGTTCTGCTACGAGACCCAACTCATCCTGAATGGGATATTGGGTAAAGGCGAGGTCATCTCCAACGCACCAGTGAAGAAAAAGTATAAGATGGCCGATGCAAACAAGAGCGAGGGCCACACTGCCGTCGATCTAGGCGAAGACGAGTTCACTGTGGGACGGCTGCACCCGATGCTCGATCCGACACTGCGCAACCGTCGCATCCTCCACGAGGCAAAGGACCCGGAGACCGCCATCATCTTCCTGGACGTCGTGCTCGGTTACGGCGTCCATCCTGACCCAGCCGGCGCTGCTGTGGAGGCCATCCAGGAGGCGCAGGCGTGGCTCAAGAAGGAAAGGCGCGAGGTGCTATTTATCGCCTCGGTCTGCGGTACGGAAGGCGATCCACAGAACGTCAGTGCACAAGAGGCCAAACTCCGTGAAGCAGGGGTGCACGTATTGGAATCCAACGCAGCCGCAACGCGGCTCGCGGGCTATATTTTAGGTTGAAGGAACTGGATTGAGGAGAAAACTATGGCTATTCAAGACCTATTCGGCCAATCGCTTAAGGCTGTGAATGTCGGATTGGAGAGTTTCGCGGAAAGTCTGCGCGATCAAGGCGTGGAGGCCATCCACGTGGATTGGCGTCCACCACTGGAGGGCTATGTGGAGATCACCCACACCCAGAGCGGGGTGGACATCGATGCGGCAAACGCCGAAGCCGTGAAGCGCATCCGCAGCGGACGGCCGTTGCTCGTTGGGATGGGCGTGGCGAAGGACGTGATCCCCGATCTGGGGGAACGGATGATCCTGCACGCCGGGCCGCCCATCACCTGGGAGCGCATGTGCGGGCCGACGCGCGGTGCGGTGATGGGGGCCGCCGTCTACGAGGGCTGGGCCGAGGATTACGAGCAGGCCGCAGCGATGGCGGCAGCAGGCGAGTTCACCTTCGATCCATGCCATCACCATCACACCGTTGGGCCGATGGCGGGGATCGTATCACCCTCGATGCCGGTCTTCATCGTGCAAAACGAGACGTTTGGCAATCTCAGCTACGGCACACAGAACGAGGGGCTGGGCCGCGTGCTACGGTACGGCGCTTACGGCGACGACGTGCTGGCGCGCCTCAAGTGGATGGAGACGACACTCTATCCCGCGCTCCAAGCGGCGCTCAAAGCCACCGGCCCCATCGACCTGCGCAGCATCATCGCCCAGGCGCTCCACATGGGCGATGAAGTCCACAACCGCAACCGCGCGGCGACATCGCTGTTCATCCGGCAAATCGCGCCCGCGCTGATCGAAACATCAACCAAGAAGGTCGCCGCCGAAGTGCTGAAGTTCATCGACAGCAACGACCACTTCTTCCTCAACCTTTCGATGGCGGCGATAAAGGCGATGCTCGAACCGGCCGAAGGGATCGAAGGCTGCACCCTCATCACGGTGATGGCGCGCAACGGCACGGATTTCGGCATCCGCGTGGCAGGGATGATGCCGCAGTGGTTCACTGCGCCCGCGCCCATCGTGCAGGGGCTGTGGCTGCCCGGTTACACCGCCGACGACGCCAACCCCGACATCGGCGACTCGTCGATCACGGAGACAGGCGGCGTAGGCGGCTTTGCGATGGCGGCGGCGCCGGCGATTGTGCGCTTCGTCGGCGGGACATCGTCCCTGGCGCTGAACGTCACACAGGAGATGTACCAGATCACAGCGGGCGAGCACGAACAGTTCACCGTGCCTGCACTCAACTTCCGCGGGACACCGCTCGGCATCGATGTGCGCAAGGTGATGGCAACAGGGATTCTGCCGTTCATCAACACCGGTATCGCACACAAGAAACCGGGCGTGGGCATGGTCGGCGCAGGATTGGTGCGCGCGCCACGACAGTGCTTTGAGGCGGCATTTAGAGAAACAATCAACAACGAGTAGCAGTTTACGAAGAAAATCATTCAGCAGTAAAGGAGAGACCGATGAAAAACAAGCGTGTTTTTGCAGTTACTGCGCTGGCCTTAGGGCTGTTAAGTTTCGGGATCGGTTATGTTTCATTACGGACGACCACAGCCGACATCGCCCTCTCCCCTGACACAATCTATTCCAATACAATCACTACCGATTCGCCGATTTCCCCCACCACACCGGTGAAGCTCATCTTCATCCACCACTCAACAGGTGGACATTGGCTGGCGGATGTCGGCGAACACGACAACGCCGGAGGTCTGGGACAGGCACTGATGGAGAACAACTACTTTGTCAGCGCCACCAACTATGGCTGGGGACCTGATGGCATCGGCGATCGTACCGACATCCCCAACTGGCCGGAATGGTTTACTGATACCATTATGAGTCAAGTATATGCCGAAAGCGACCAAAATATCTGCAATCCGACCTCACCCTCCGATGATTGTTTTGGCGCTTGGCCGCGTCTGCCCACCGACCCTGGCGGTGAAAACGAGATCATCATGTTCAAATCCTGCTTCCCCAACTCCGATCTGTACGGCAATCCCGGTGACCCACCGCTACCCGAACCGAACGATTACGAGTACACGGTCGCCAATGCCAAAGCAGTCTACAACAAGATCCTGACCTACTTCGCAGCCCATCAGGATAAGCTCTTTGTCGTCATCGCTGCGCCGCCGCTGGCAGAAGGCGAGACCGCGTCGGAACGGGCAGCAAATGCTCGTGCCTTCAATAACTGGTTGATCAATGACTGGCTATCCAGCAACAGTTACACATATTCCAACGTCGCCATCTTTGATTACTACAATGTGTTGACCTCCAACGGCAGTCCCGGTCGCATTGACGATACCGAGGTCATCACGGAACCTAACGATTATGCTCTGCGCCCGGATGGCAATCACCATTATTGGAACGGAAGCGCTGTCACACACACGCAGACGATTCCCAACAACTATTCGGCCTACCCCAGTGGTGATAGTCACCCAACGACGAACGGGCAGCAGAAGGCCACTGCCGAATTTGTGCCACTACTCAACGTCTTCTACAATCGCTGGAAATCCGGCGTAGCACCAACACCGCCTGCACTACACCTCATAAGCCCCAACGGCGGCGAGAACTGGCTCGCTGGCAGCCAGCAAATGATCCAATGGACCACCACCGGCACCGTTGCCAACGTCAACCTCACCTATTCCACCGACAGCTTCGCCACGCGACACAACATTGCCCTGAACTTGAGCAACACCAACAGCTACAACTGGATGACGCCGGTCACAACGTCCACGACAACACTTGTGCGTGTGGAAAGTGTCGTCAGCCCCACGACTGTCTTCGACGTCAGCGACGCTGTCTTCACGCTTTACCAGCCAGGCGAGATGGACCAGCTCATTTATCTGCCATTGGTGATGCGCAATTACGCTCCTACACCACCCGCGTGCGCCGTCCCACTCACCGGCGTGACCATCAGCGGACCGAGCAGCGGCGTGACCAACACCATCTACACGTTCAATGTGCTCCCCACACCTGCTAATGCCACGGCGCCTATCGCCTACACCTGGACACCTGTTCCACAGAGCGGGCAGGGCACGGCGAGCGCAACATATCAGTGGAATACCACGGGCAGCAAAATCGTTCAAGTGGACGCCAGCAACTGCTCCGGTACCCACAACGCAAATGATGACCACAGCATCACCATCCAAGTAGTGCCATCTGGCGACCTTCTCCAGCCCGGCGATCTGACGTACCTGGGCGCGTTCCGCCTTCCCGGCGACGATGCCGACCCACCTCGCACCTTCGCCTACGGCGGCAACGCAATAGCGTTCAATCCCGACGGGCACATCACCAACACTGACGTCTACCCCGGATCGTTGTTCATCACCGGGCACGACCGGACCGACGACTACCTCGATGGCGACCAATTCGCCGAAGTCACCATTCCAGTACCGGTCAATTCCAGCAATGTGGACGATTTGCCGTATGCCGGATTTCTACAAGGTTTTCAGAACGTAACTGCCGGGCATTTCCAGGAACTCAGCACCGTCCCCAAAGTGGGAATCCAATATCTCAATCACGCGGACACCGGTCCGAAAGTCCACATCACCTGGGGACGGCATTTGCAGCAACTTGAGGATTTCTTGCCTTCGCAGGCGTGGGTCAGCGCGGATTTGGCGACCCCGGACTTCCAAGGCGAGTGGTTCATCGGCGACCAGAACCCCAACAGCGTCAATGGTTACATGCTCGACATCCCAGCAGCGTGGGCCGATGTCCACGCGCAAGGCCGCTACCTGGCGACTGGCCGGTTCAGCCCCGGCGGATTGGGCGGTATGGGTCCGGCTCTCCTGGCCTATCGCCCGTGGGGAACGGGGGGGACGGCCCCGGTATCGGGCACGCACCTGAGCGAAACGCCCTTGCTGCTCTACGAAAGTGCGATGATTACCGATGTGATCACCCGCTGCTTGAATGACTACCAGCACGCCGACCAGTGGGAGGGCGGTGCGTGGCTCACCACATCATCGGGCAAAGCGGCGGTGCTGTTCGCGGGGACCAAGGGGACAGGCGCCCAAAACTGGTACGGATACATCCACCCCACCAATCCGCTGTCGCCGTGTGTGGATATGGATGTGATCGGCGACTTCTGGCCGTGCCGCATGGCCGATGGCACAGAATGTCCCGAAACGGACGTTATCTTCTGCTGCACCGAGAGCGATGACTGCATCAGCGCGCGAGGCTGGTGGAGCACACGCTTCGACGCGCAGTTTATCCTTTACGACCCGGCAGACCTGGCACAGGTCGCCGCCGGAACGCTGGCATCTTGGGAACCACAGCCCTACGCCATCATCGACATCGACGAACACCTGTACTTCAACCCACCGGTGTGGGACGTGTTCGAGGTTGGTTGGGGCGATCAGCGCCGCGATCGCATCAGCGCCGTGGCCTTCGACCGGGCCAATGGATACCTGTACGTCCTGGAAGTCCACGGGGACGAGGCCAAGCCGATGGTGCACGTGTGGCAGGTACAGTGACAGACCTGTCAGGTTTCGGAAAACCTGACAGGTCTCCGAAAGGACCAAATGAACACAGACAATGATCCCACCCCCACGTTCCAGAACGCGCTGCGCGGTTGCGGGCGCAGCCTGGTTTCCTTCGCATTATTTGCCATCGTTCCACTCATCTTGCTCTACGTCTTCGGCTTCTCGATCAAAACATCCGAAGAATACGCCTGTGTACTTGACACGGCTGAACGCAGCGCGCGGGTCATCAGGGTCACGGGGGAGCCGGTGACGCCCGGTCTATTCGCATGGACGTCGTACTTCGAGAGTGGCGGTGGGGAACGCCAAGGGCAATTCTCCACGACGCTGTCCGGCCCGCGCGGCAAGGGGAGGCTACAAGCGCAGTTCTATCGCACGCCCATTGGGGCCACATTGGGCATCTGGTTCAAAACGAGCCAAGGTGAAACGGAAGTTTACAACGGCGCATATCCATGCCCGTAGGAGGCAAGGGGAGGTTTTCAATGAAACGCGTTGCTTGTGTTCTATGTCTGTTAGCAAGTTTATTGATCATTGCGGGAACCGTCGACGCCTCTCCCACACTCTCCCTCTCCCACACCCTCACCTCTCTCCCCCTCTCCGCCGACCCGCCCGCTGCACCCGTCAAGCTCATCTTCATCCACCACTCCACCGGCGGGAACTGGCTGGCCGACCCGAACAACGATCAACCTTATGGCGGTCTGGCACTCGCGCTGATGGAAAACAACTACTTCGCCAGCGCGACGAACTACGGCTGGGGGCCGGACGGGATTGGCGACCGGACGGACATCCCCAACTGGCTAGAATGGTTCGCCGGTCCCAATCGTGACGTCTGCCTGGATGCACTCTACAACGAGAACGGGCAAAACATTGGCGATTTCGGCAATTGGTCGCGGATGACCTCCGATCCCGGCGGTGAGAACGTCATTATCATGTTCAAATCGTGCTTCCCCAACTCCGACCTGTATGGCGACCCCGACGATCCACCACTGAGCGAACCGAACGACTACGACTACAGCGTCGCCAACGCGAAGGCTGTCTACAACGCACTGCTGACGTACTTCGAGACCCGGCAGGACAAGCTCTTCGTCGTCATCACCGCGCCGCCGTTGATGCGCAGCGACACCTCGCGCGGCCGTGCCGCCAACGCACGTGCCTTCAATAATTGGCTGATCAACGACTGGTTGGCGGATTATCCTTACGCGAATGTCGCCGTCTTCGATTACTACAATGTGCTCACCGATCCGGACAACCACCACTACTGGATGGGCGGCGATATCGTGCACATCCAGGCCACGGGCAACAACTTCTCTGCCTACCCAAGCGGCGACAGCCATCCCTCGACGGAAGGGCACAGCAAAGCCACCGCCGAGTTCGTGCCGCTGCTCAACGTATTTTACAATCGCTGGCAAGCCGGGGGCGTCGTAGCCCCGCCGCCTGTCGAACCGACCACCGCTCCACCGCAAGAAGCAACCGAAGCGCCGCCGGAGACTGTGGCAGCTCCTGCAACCGGCGGCAGTGTGATCGACGACTTCGAGGATGACCTGGAATGGTACGCTGATCTCGGCGAAGGCACGACGCTCACGTGCAGTGCAGATAGCGATGCACACAGCGGTGCGGCAGGCTTGCGGGTAGCGTACACCATCCCCGCCGACAGTTGGGGTGGCTGCGGACGGTATTATGACGACGTGCAAAACTGGAGCGACGGCAACGGTCTTGCACTGTGGGCGCGGACAGATACGCCCAATCTGTGGGTCACGCTGATCATCTACTCCGGGCAGTCCGACGCTCCCACCCCATTTGAGTCCGGCTTCGAGGCAACAACCGACTGGAACGCCATCACCATTCCCTGGGGTAACTTCGCACGCGCTTCGTGGGCAGACGAAAACGGATTGTCAGAACTCGATCCGGCGCACATCACCAGCATTGCCTTCAGTTTCGGTGAGGGTCAGGGGAATCTGTGGGTGGACGACATCAGTCGCTTTTCCGGCGAGACGCTACCACCCGCACCGCCTGCACCGGAACAACCCACGGAAGCACCCACCGTCGAAGAACAACCGCCCACGCCACCCGCCGAACCTACGGAAGAACCACGTGGCGGACTGTGCGCTTCGGCCCCGCTCGCCCTGGTGCTGCTCGTGGTAGGCTTTATGCACGAACGACCCTTACGGAAGTCAAAGTGAAGCGCTACCTGAGTTTTAGCCTGGCCATTGTCTTACTCAGCGTGTTGCTCGCGTGCAATGCCTCAGAATCGGAAACGCCCATCGCCATCACCGACACGCCCGCAGCGGTGAACCCGCCCGCGTCCCCCACCCCCTATGCTACGCCACCGTCCGGTGATCTGATCGCCCCGGACGATTTCACCTATCTAGGTGCGTTCCGCCTGCCCGGAGGCGACGATCCGCCACGCACCTTCGCCTATGGCGGCAACGCGATAACGTTCAACCCGGATAACGACCCAGGCAACGGCACACTGTTCGTGATGGGGCACGACCGCGTCGCATACGGTGATGTCCCCGACGGCAACCAGGTCGCCGAGATCAGCATCCCCGAGCCGGTCGACTCGCGCAATCTGGATGACTTGCCCTATGCGGAATTTCGCCAAGATTTCCACAACGTGACCGCCGGATACTTCACAGAACTTGAGGAAATCCCCAAAGTGGGATTGCAATACTTGAATTACCCGGCGACCGGCCCAAAAATTCACATCGCGTGGGGACAACATCTGCAACCTGATGGCATCCCTTCACACGGCTGGTTCAGCGCCGACCTCGCCGATCCCGACTTCCAGGGGACATGGTTCATTGGCGACCAAAATCTCTACAGCACCAACGGATATATGTTTGACATTCCTGCCGATTGGGCTGATACTTACGTCCAAGGGCGGTATCTTGCCACAGGACGGATGCGAGATGGCGGACAGGGAGGCATGGGACCGACGCTCTTCGCCTACCGGCCCTGGTCGGAGGATGGCTCCTCACCATCACCAGGCACGCATCTGCCGGAGACGACATTGTTGCTCTATGAGAATGCGTACAACACCGAAAATATCGAACGCGCAATGAACGGCTACCAGCATCCCGACGAATGGGAAGGGGGCGCCTGGCTCACGACAGCATCCGGCAAGTCGGCGGTGCTGTTCGCGGGGACCAAAAGCACAGGGACGAAATACTGGTATGGATTCATCCACCGCGACGGACCGGAGTTTCCCTGTGTGGATACCCACGCCGATTTTACCGCCTGCCGCCTGGCCGACGGAACACCATGCCCGCCGGAAGATTTCGCAGGATGCTGCAACGAGGATGCCGGCACGTGCGTGAGTGGGCGCGGTTGGTGGAGCACACGCTTCGATGCACAATTCATCCTCTATGACCCGGCACAACTCGCACAAGTCGCGGCAGGACAACTGGAATCCTGGATGCCGCAGCCCTACGCCATCATAGACCTTGATGAGCATCTATATCTCAATCCCCCTGAATGGGATGTGATCATGCTCGGCTGGGGCGACCAGCGCCGCAATCGCATCGGCGCTGTGGCGTTTGATCGTGCTGGGGGCCGCCTTTACGTGTTGGAGTTGTATGCCGACGGTGGCAAGCCCGTGGTCCACGTGTGGCAGGTAGAATAAAGCTTTTTTAGGTAATCGAAAAATCAAAATAAGGGAGATAAAAATGCACACAAGAATCAAATCTTACCGGAGAGTCCGGCGAACCGTCAATCTACTCATAGTTTTCGCGTTGGTGCTAACTAGCGGGTTGTCTTTTGCACCGCAACCCGCACAAGCATTGACTACACAGTATGCGCCGACTGCACCACTAGTAGAAGAAGACTTCGATTATGGTGGAACTGCCGGCGATTTGGTCACTGCAAGCAGCGGCGCTTGGGTCAAACACAGCCCCAGCGGAGATCCTAATGTCTATGTCGGATATACACCCAGCGGGTTAACTTTGCCCGGATATGGATCCTCTGGCGTGGGCGGGGCGGCAACCATTCTTAGCACCGGCGATGAGGATGTTAATCGCAGTTTCGGAACCCAGAGTTCTGGGACATTGTATTATGCAGCTTTGGTTAACATCGCTGCTGCAGGAGCCGGCACCTACTTTATGCACTTCAAAAATGCCACCACAGGTTTCGTCGCCCGGCTGTTTGCCAGGGACGATAGCGGTACCTTGCGTTTTGGTTTTAGCAATAGCAGTACGGCAATATACGCCTCGGATGATTTTGCACTGGGTACAACGTATCTGGTAGTGGCAAAATATGATTTTGGAACAGGAGAGGCGGTTTTGTATGTATTGGACGCATATAGTGCAACGGAGCCATCCACACCTTTGATTACAGCAAGTGCAAGCGCCATTGCGAGCCTCGAAGCCATCGCCATTCGTCAGGGTAGTGGTGGCCCTACCGCCACCATTGATGGTGTTCGCGTGGCGACCACCTGGCAAGAAGCCGTCGGCAGCGGTAGTACCGCCGTTCTCATCGTCGGCAAAACCGGCCCGGCGCAGGTTCTACCCGAGGCGTCCTACACGTATACCCTAACCGTAGAAAACGCGACCGATGGGCTACTCAGCAACGTCGTCCTCAGCGACACGCTCCCCATCAACGTGAGCTATGCCTCCTCCGATCCTAGCGGAACGTGGAATCCAGCCACGCACACCATCACCTGGACGCAAGCAACGCTCGCCGACGCCACGACGTTGACCTACACCGTTGCGGTCACTGCGCCGACGACGTGGGGCACCGTCTCCAACGCCAACTACGCGGCCTGGGCGACCGAATGGGTCACGCCGACCTCCGGCCCTGCCGTCGCCACGAAAGTAAAAGGCATATGTGATACCATCGAGGCCATCCAATACAACCGTGAGGCCAACGGTGACTCGATGTGCGTGGGCGACACTGTAACAGTGGAGGGTGTCGTTTACGCCGTCTATAGCAGTGCGGGCTACGCCATCGCCGAAGATTCTGGCCCCTGGCATGGTCTCTACATTTACACCGGCGGCAGCGCCTCAAAGCCCGATATTGGCGCTCGCGTGCAGGTGACGGGAACGTTAGCTGAGTATTACAACATGACTGAAATAGGCTATGGCTCTTCCTTTAGCGAGCTTAGCTCAGGCAACACACCATACCCGGCCTCTGTGGTAGATGTCGCCGACATTGCGACGGGCGCAGCGACCGCCGAAAGCTACGAGAGCGTGTTGGTCGAAGTCCACGACGTGACCGTAGATAACGCCGACCTCGGCAATGGCGAGTGGAGCGTGACGGCGGGCGGAAGCTCGGTGCGCGTGAACGATTTGGGCTACGTCTATACGCCATCCGTGGGCGACTACTTGAGTGTGGTGCGCGGGATGCTCGACTATACTTTCAGTGATTTCAAAATTGAGCCACGCGACGCTGATGACGTAGTTCCCGGCACTTTAGTCGGCCTTCAGGTCAGCAAAACCGGCCCCGCCATCGTGGGGTCAGGCGACCTATTCAGCTACACCCTTACGGTTGAAAACCAGACCGCTATGCAGTTAGACGACCTCGTCGTGAGTGACACGCTACCGCTCAGCGCGACGTTCGCCTCCGCCATTCCCGCAGGAAACTGGGATGCGGCCTCGCACACGATCACCTGGACCGAAGCGAGCCTCGCGCACGATACGGTGCTCACCTACACTATCGTCGTCACCGCGCCCACCGAGTCGGCTACGTTCAGCAACAGCGAATACGCAGCCTGGGCCTCCAACTGGATCACGCAAGAAACCGGCGCGGCAGTGGATACCACTGTCGTAGGCTCCGGTGTCACACCGATTGCGGTTGTACGCGCAGCCGGCGACGGCTGGGTCGGCTCCATCCAGGGCAAAGTCACCGTACCGCCGGGCATCTATCGCGGCAACGCCTTCGTCATTCAGGATAACACCGGTGGATTATACATCTACACCGGCGGGACGACGCTTCCGGCTATCGCGCTCGGCGATACCGTGCGCATCACCGGCACACTCGACCTTTACAGCGGCCTGCTGGAACTGGTTTCTATCACTGGCATCGCCAACCTGGGCAGCGGGACACCGCCCGATCCAATGATCCTCACAACAGGTGCGGTTGCTACCAATGAAGGCTGGTTGGTACAGGTAACCGGCACGGCGACCTGGAGCGGTACACCACCCGCGCCTGGCGGCTCCAATTTCCAACTCGATATCAACGATGGCTCTGGATCGGTGCAGGTATTTGTGGATTTGGACACCGGCATCGACCTGCACGACTACACCACCGGGCAAGAACTGACCATCATCGGCTTTGTGGGGAACTACGAGGGCACGCAGCAAATTATGCCGCGTTACCAGAGCGATATCTGGGATATGCTCCCACCCGAGGTCACAACAACTTACCCCGCTGCGGATGCAACTGATGTCTATCCTTACTTCCCGATCACTGCCACCTTCAGCAAGGCGCTGAATGCAGCGACGGTGACGACAGAAACCTTCATGCTAGAAGACGCGAGTGGCGCAGTTGAGAGCGCGGTCAGCTACGACGCGGGAACACGCACCGCCACCTTCGATCCCACCGCCGCGCTCGACGCGCAGACGCGCTACACCGCCACCCTCACTACCGGTATCGAGGAGACGCACGGTGTTTCTATGGTGGCGGATTACGTGTGGAGCTTCACCACGGGTGACGCAGACGTCACTCCCCCTACCATCACCGGGCGCGCTCCCGCTCCCGACGCCACAGAGATACCGCTCTCGGCCAACGTCGTCGTCACCTTCTCTGAGGCGCTCGATCCGGCGACACTCTCCGGCAATTTCACGCTCACCGGACCCTACGGTGCGGTTCCTGCAGTCCTGAGCTACAATCCGGCGGCCTTCGTGGTGACGCTGAACCCGTCTTCCAACCTGCTGCCCACCGCGCGTTACACCGCCACCGTTTCGGCGGACGTGGCCGACTGGGCCGGGCTGACGCTCGGTACGGCAAATACGTGGAGCTTCGAGACTGCCGTGGAGCCGGAGATGACCGCCTATCATGGCGACATCCACAACCACACCTCCTACTCCGACGGTTCCGGCACGCCCACGCAGGCACTCGCAACCGGGCGAGATGCCGGCGGCTTTGATTTTATGGCGATCACCGACCACTCCTATTCCATCGACGACACAGAGTGGGCCGATACCTTGGCAGCGGTGGAAGCTGCGACGGTAGACGGCACATTCGTGGCCCTACGCGGCTTCGAGTACACACAAGGCGCGGAAGGGCACACCAACGTCTACAACACGCCGCGTCACGCCGTGCGCACGGATACCACCGCCAGTTGCACAATGTGCGATTACACACCCAACCTGGAAGCGGGCGAGACGGTAGAAGGCTTCTACCCCTGGCTCGCGGTTACTGGGACGCAGGGCATCGACGGGGCTGGCACGTTGATGCAGTTCAACCACCCCGGCTGGATCAACTTCAATGACTGGACGTTCCACCCCGAAGTGAGCGATACAGCCCTGTTGGGAGAGGTGGGCAATGGCAGCGGCACGTCCTACGCTTTCTCCGAAGAGGAGTACATCCGTTCGCTGGATTACGGCTGGAAGGTAGGCGCGACCAACAACGCCGACACCCACTCCACCTACTGGGGAACGAACACCCCGCACCGCACCGGTGTCTGGATGCCCGGACTCACCAAGTCCGACCTGATGGACGCGCTGCGTGCGCGCCGCACCTTCGCCACCGAAGACACCAACTACGAACTCTACCTCAAGGGAAATGGCTCGTGGATGGGGACGGAAATTCCCAACACCGGCGAGATTGCCTTTGAAATCTACGCCGCCGATCCCGACGGCGAAGCTGCCGGTTTCCTGGAGCTGGTCACCAACGGCGGCACCGTCGTCACCACCACTACAGCGACGAGTGCATCGTTCACTTGGCAGTTCCTCCTGCCGGTCACGCCCGGCGTGCACTACTACTACGTGCGCACCACCCAGCCGGATGGCGATCGCATCGTCAGCTCGCCCATATGGACGCAGGGGACGGAAGACATCGCCATCACCGACCTGAGCGTGGAACCTTCGCTCTCCACCATCTACAACCCGAGCCTGCTCACGGCACGCATCACCAACCGGGGCGCGAACACCCAGACCGTCACGGTGACGTTCTCGGTTAACGGCACTCCCATCGGCAGTGTCCCACTCATCGTAGGAATTTGCACCGTCGGCCCGTGCGAGGACGGCTACGCCAACCTCTCCTGGCAACCCGTCATCACTGGCCCGGCGACGATCACAGCGCAGTTCGATCCGATTCCGGGCGACAGCCCCGACGACAACGCGCGCTCCCTCACGCTGGACGTGACGGACGAGCAAGTACCGCTGGTCCTCATCGACGCGGGGCACAACAACATCGGCACCGCCAACCCGCGCGACGCACGGCACTTCACCAACGATCTGACCGCGCATGGCTACAACGTCCTCTTCAATCTGGACGAGATCACACCGAGCGACCTCAACACCACGACGGTCAAGCTGCTCATCCTCAACGCTTACGGACCAAGCCAACTGACCGCTGCCGAGATCGACGCCATCGCCGAGTACGTGGCGACGGGCGGCAGCCTGTGGCTCAACGGTATGTCCGACTACACCGGCAAAGTCGCCTGGGCCAACACCGTCGCCGACCGGCAAAACGCAGTGGTAGCCGCCATCGAGGCGGAGACAGGAGCCAATGTCCCCATCCGCATGAACGACGACGAGGTGCTCGACGGCAACGACAACAACGGCTACCCGTGGGGCGTTCTCTGGCATGTCTACCCGGCGGCGCAGGAAAGCGGCGTGGGTCTCAACGTCGAGAAAATCCAATCGTGGTCGGATTGCTCGCTGACGGACGGCAATGGCGAAGCGCTGACGCAGGATGACCTGGGAACAGACGGCTTCCTTATGATTGAGGGCGACCTGGACGAAGGCACTGGTACCTACGGTGAACTCAACCGCACGACAGGAACAGACGCCGATGGCCAGAACGACGCCTTCTTCTATCCCGAAACCACTCCGCTGGCGGGCGCCGCTGGGTACGACATCCCCGGCGAGGCTGGACGACTGTTCTTCTACGGCGACGCCAACGACCCGTTCAACATCTTCGCCTACACCGCCGGCGACGGTAAACAGAACGAGCTGTTCAACCTCCAAACGGTAATGTGGCTGCTGGGCGAACCGCTGCAAAAATCCACCATCGCGGAGGCACGTGCAGACGCTGAACTGGACAACACACCCGACAATCTCAACAAGCTGGTATGGGTCGAGGGCAAGATCACGGCAGCCTATGGCGAATTCTTCAACGTCCTCTACGTCCAAGATGAAACCGGCGGCATCACCGTCCACGCACCCGCCGGCGACATCTACGCGGAGGACTTCACACGCGGCACAACTGTGCGCGTTGTCGGTACGATCGGCGCGTACAACGGCGACACCGAAATCGAGTTCTTCGAGGCGGAGATGGTGCAGGTGATCACACCTACTACCGTCGAAGTCGCGCCCAAACCATTCACCACCGGCGCTGCTGCGCTCGAAATCAACGAGGGCTGGCTGGCGCAGATCACCGGTACGGTCACGAGCAAGGTCGGTAACGAGGCTATCTTCGTGGACGACGGCACTGGTCCAATCCGCGCTTTCCTCGACGGCTACAACGGCGACTTCAGCGACCTGACCGAGGGCGATATCGTCACAGTCAAGGGGCTGATTTCGGAGGATGGCGACGGGCGGCGCATCCGCGTGCGCAACTACAAGATGCACTACCCAACGATTGCCAACGATGTAGCCAGGATCGGCACGCTGGCTTACGTCACGCTAAGCAAGCATGTGACCCCTATAGACAATGTCTTCCCTGGCGACGAGGTGACGTATACACTCTCGCTATACAACGACAACACCGTGCCAATTTCCGGTCTCGTGATAACCGATGTGCTGCCGTGGGAAGTGAACTTCGTGGCTTGGGTGACACAGGATGCTGCCATGGTGAGCGATGACGTCGTCACCTGGAGCGGCGACATCGATGTCGCCGAAACTATCGTCATCAGCTTCCGCGCCGCCGTGCGCAGTGACTCGTTCTTCCTAGCCCATCCGGTGGTCAACACTGCCACGTATGCCGTCGGCGACCTGATCGCTGGATCAGGTTCCGCTACGTTCCTCCTTGGCGGCGTGGCCGCGCCCACGCTCACCAAGGAAGTGGCGAAGCCCGACCCGGTGTTCCCTGGCGACACCGTCACCTACACCCTCACCCTAAACAACGCACAGGGCGTGGCCAGTGGCATCGTCTTGACTGACATCCTGCCTACCGAGCTAGACTTCATCGGTTGGGTGGAGCAGAATGGGGCGAGCGCCACCGACGACGTCATCACCTGGAGCGGCGACCTAGGGGCCGCCGCGAGCCAGATCATCATCTTCAGGGCTACCCTGCACGATGATCCAGCCCTGTACGAGCAGACGATCACCAACACGGTTACGTTCGTGGCGGATAATACGTTACCGGGAAGTGCCGAGACGGCGTTCACCGTCGGCAGCAGCGCGGTGGGCAACGTGACAATTACAAAGGGTGTAGCGGCGGCCGCTGCAGTAGACGCGGGTGGTGTCGTAACTTACACCATCACGCTCGATAACAGCGGAGACGCTCCGGCAACCGGCGTGCTCCTCACCGACACTCTACCCGTCGAGGTAGACTTTGGCGGCTGGATCGTGCAAAACAATGCAACCGTGACCGACGACCACATCACCTGGAGCGGTGATGTGGCGGATGGCACGCAAGTCACCTTCGTCCTCACCGCTACAGTACGCAGCGACGTAGCGCTCGACGGAAGCACAGTGGTCAACACAGCGCGCTTTACATGGGACGATGCCACTGCGGGAGATGATGCTATCTTCACCCTGCGACAGATGTGGAAGATTTTCTTACCACTAACCGTACGCAACTTTTAATCCGAAGCAAAAGCCGTCCTGTACAGGACGGCTTTTTGCCCAATGTAACGCGAAACTTCGCGCGACGTTTTCCGCTTGGGCAGAAGTGAAAGACTATCTCAAAACATAGGAGGCTTTGATTATGAAACTACTAGACTTAACTATCCCTCTCGGCATTGGCACACCCCCATGGCCTACGTATGAGCCGCTGCAAGTGAAATACTTCAAGCGACTGGCGCCCAACGGCGCGAACGGGCAGCTTGTGACCCACTCCAATCACTTGGGCACGCACCTCGACGGCGAAATCCACTTCTACACCGCCGGCAAGGACATCGCGTCCCTGGGGATGGATTTTCTGGTCCACGAAGCCGCCATCGTTGATCTCTCCGACGTCGTCGCCGATTACGACATTTACACGTCGGAAATGATCGAGGACAAAGTTGAAATCAAGGAAGGCGACATCCTCATCATACACACCGGCTTCCACCACTTTGGCTGGGATATGCCGTACGCCGACGAGATCCGCTATATGGTGCAGCACCCCGGACCCGATCGCGAGTTCGCGGAGTGGGCCAAGAAGAAGAAGCTGCGCTGGATCGGCGTGGATTGCGGCAGTGCGGATCACCCGATGAACACGATCATCCGCAACTGGATGCCGCGCCAGGCCAAACAGGCCGAGGCGCACTTCCAGAAGAAGTACGGCAAGGGCCTGGCGGACGTCTTCGACGATACGAAGTACCAACTGATGCACATCGAGATGTTCCCCTCAGGCATCATCCACGCGGAATGCATCGGCGGCGAGATAGACTTGCTCATCAACCGCCGCGTGCAGCTTGGCTTCTTCCCCTGGCGCTTCGTGGACGGCGAGTCGTGCATCGGGCGCTGCGTCGCGTTCCTAGACGACGACGAATACGAGGACTTGCAAGCCAAGAAAGCCGCGTTCCCCAAAACCAAATTCGGGGATGCGTACAACCTGCAACACGTCGAAAATCTGAATGCACAAGTAAAGGCGAGAAAATAGGTTGCAAGTTTCAAGTTGAAAGTTATCCAACGGCAGCAACTTTCAACTTTTAACCTTCAACCTTCAACTTATAACAAGGAGATTTGTTTATGGCCATAGATATGGAATTGGAAGCAGTATTGCGTCCCCCGGAAGTGCCAATGGTGCCGTACCCACCCAAAGTCATCACACTGGCGAACGGGAAAAAGATGGTGGTCCGCGAGGTCACGCGCAATGACGTACCCAAGATGCTCAAAGCGGTACGCCCGACAATGACCATCGACCGCGACTACTACAACGTGGTCGGTGCTCGCGTGTATGCGGAACTGCTTGCGTGGCAGTACTACCGCGTCGTCAATGAGTTTGCCCTTATCGGGCAGATTAATGGCATTCTTGTAGGTATTGTGAATAGCCGTCTGTACAACGAAAAAGTGGGGATGAGCCTGCACACCCTCGCCATCGATCGAGGCTTGCGCATCGGTGCGCATCTCTTCGCCGCGAAGATGGAGCATCACATTGAGTTCCTGAAGCAGGATGAGGTGCTGATCGTGGCGGAAAGCCCCATCGGG
>JAFGSL010000421.1 GCA_016934645.1 Anaerolineae bacterium | reverse complement strand
GACGGAGAATCCAGGCTGACCCCTCTGCCTTTGCCGGAAAATTTCAATCCTGAGACATACCTGATCGCGAAAACGACCGAAAACGGCATCTTCCACGAGTCGCGGCAGGGCGCGAGCTTTGCCGCGCGGCTCGTGGCGAACGGCGCGCCAGAGGATCTGGAATTGGCGCACAAGGTCCTCGACGTGGTGCTGCGGGCTCAGGAACGTCACCCCGACGACCCACACTACGGCAACTTTATGTGGATGATCGAAGACACGGTAGTGCAGGACCTCAACGCCGTCGAATTCAACCTCGAACACCTCATCCCGATGATGCTGCAACACGCGGATTGCCTCTCGCCCGAGATGCGAGACCGTGTGCTGGACGCCATCCGCCTTGGCCTGGATGAAATCCGCCGCCTGGACGTGCTGCCGGTCTACACCAACATCACGCTGCTCGACATTCTCAACACCTGTTTGGGCGGGGAACTACTTGATGATGCCGACATCGCGCAGCGCGGCTACAGCAAACTCGCGCTGTGGATGGCGTTGACCGATCAACAAGGCCACCCCTTCGAATACAACAGCCCGACGTACAGCGCTGTCACGATCCGCGCGCTCGCCCGGCTTGCGTCACTGACCTGCCACGCCGATACGCGCATCCGCGCGCGGACGGCGCTGGCGCGCTTGGGCCTGAGCGCCGTGTTGCACATCCACGCGGCGACGGGGCGCTGGACCGGTCCGCACAGCCGCGCCTATCATCCGAGCGTCGTCTGCGAGACCGAGGCCGAAGTGGCGATGCTGCGTCGCTGGATCGCCGATGGCACACTGCCCGCGTGGATCGCCGACGCGCTGGATGCGCGCCCGGCGGCATTCCAGGTGGATGAGACGGCGTTTGCGGAGCGGCAGTTGGGCCTAACCACGTTCCATAGTCCCTCGTTTGCTCTGGGCGTCTCAGTCAAGGAGGCGGGCGGGCAATCGAATGTGATGATGTGCCACTACGACCGTCCTGGCGCGAACAGGCCGGGCGTTCTCTACACCCGCTATCTGACCAACGATAAATGGCTCGGCGACTTCTACCACGCCACCGATCGCACCAAATCGCGCAATCTCGTCGAAGAGGGGCAGTTCTACGGCGTGCAGCAGGGCAATCGCGCTATCGGCTTGTACACTGTGGGACGGCTGGGAACGATCCACAGTGCGAAAGCGGCCTTCATCTGGACGCAGCGCACGTTGGTGGACGAAATCTGGGTGGGCGATCAGCGAATCGAGTCGCTTCCGGTGGATGTGCCGTCAGGCAAAGTCGTGGTTGTGGGAAGTGGGAATGCCTTGTTTGCCGTGTTACCTCTCACGCATACCGATATGGGCCGTGATGCGCCTATCCGCCTGGTGGAACGCGCGGGCGACCTCGTTCTCGAAATCTACAATTACCTTGGCCCGGAAAAAGGCTTCTGGGAGATGGGCTGGCCCGGCGCGTTCTACAAGGGCAAACCGCAGTGTGGCGTCTACCTGGAAGTGGCCGAACGTGCTGCGTATTCCGATGGGCGTGCCTTTGGGCAGACGGTGGCGTCCGGCGCGCTGCTGGATGAGACCGGAGCGCCGTTCACCTACACTGCCGAAGGCGAGCGCCTGTGGACGGTCGAGTATGGCCGCGATGGACAAACGCTGGGTATCGAGGTAGACTTGATGGCCTGGGCGCTCAAACGGCGCTGGACGCAGGACGGCGACCTGGGCTGGCCGATGCTCGAAAGTCCGGTGGCACGGCAGTCGCGTACCGGTCACATCGAAGTTGGCGGCGCGACGCTGGACTGTGCGACTGAAAGCGCGTGGCTCTTCGCCAGTCCCGCGACCGGGCATTATGTGGCAGCGTATCATGGGCTGATGCCTGCGCCACTTACGCTCACCACGCCCGGCGGAACCGTCGAGATTCCGGTGATGGGAACAGGCGTCGTTGTGTGGGATAATGGCGAGGTTGCGGTTGATGCACTGGACGTAGGAGTACCGAGTTAATCTGATCGCAAAGGGAAAAAATTAATGGATTTAGAAGCAACGACGAAAGAAAAATCGTCTCATCCCTGGTTTTGGCGGCCTAATCTGATCGTTTTCATTTCAAGTGGTTGCATTATGATTTTGGAATTGGTCGCCGGACGTATCATCGCACCGAGTGTAGGTGTGTCGCTTTACACATGGACGAGCGTGATTGGCGTGATCCTGGCAGGAATCAGCATGGGGAACTACATCGGCGGGCGGCTGGCCGACCGCTGGGCGTCGCCGCGTTTGCTGGGATTAATGTTCTTCCTGGCAGGATTGACCGCGTTCGGTGTCCTCGCCATTGACCAACTCAGTCCTATGGACTATGTTGAATGGCCGCTTATCTTAGAAATTCTGGCGCTCATCGCCGCGCTCTTTTTCATCCCCTGCACGATTTTAGGGACGGTTTCGCCGATCGTGGTCAAATTGGCTATGCACGATCTCTCTCGTGCGGGTCGCACGGTGGGGCAAATCTACGCTTTCGGCTCTGTCGGTAGTATCGCAGGAACGTTCCTTACAGGATTCTGGCTCATCTCGCAGTTCGGGACGTATATGATCGTACTCGGTGTGGCGATCCTGTTGGTGCTTCTGGGGCTACTCTTTCTCCTGGGACGTCGCTGGTGGGGCGCGGCACTTGCGCTGCCGCTCTTGATCGGTGGTGCAGTGTGGGCCGGCCAGCAAGGTTGGCTTGCGGGACCGTGTTTGTACGAGACTAACTACTTCTGCATCAAGGTTAAGGAAGAAGACAAAGGTGGCGAGACCGTACGCACCTTGATTCTCGACCGTCTTGTCCACAGTTACACCTCTCTCAATAACCCCACGAAGCTGGTGTATGGCTATGAGAAGGTATATGCCGAACTGACGGCTTACCAAGCCGCGAACCATGATGCACTACACACGCTCTTCATCGGTGGCGGAGGATACACTTTCCCCAAGTATATGGAAGTGATTTACCCCGATAGCATCCTCGATGTGATTGAGATTGATCCTGGTGTGACCGAGGTGGCGTATAATCATCTTGGCCTATCGCGTAATACGCGCATCAATAGCTACAACGAGGACGCGCGGATGTTCTTGCATCGTGAGCCAACCGAACGCTACGATCTGATTATGGGCGACGCCTTCAATGACTTCTCTGTCCCCTATCATCTCACGACACAGGGGTTCAATGAGCGTGTTCACGCCTGGTTGAAACCTGACGGACTCTATATGGTCAACATTATCGACGGGGCCTACGGGCGCTTCCTGCGCGCTTACGTCCACACGCTTCAGCAGACATTTGCTTATGTCTACGTTGCCCCGACGAATGCGGAATGGCGCGAGGCATCGCGTAACACGATCGTTATTGTAGGAACGGATACACCGCTAGACTTGGCCGCTTTTGGTGCTGACTCGTTGTGGCGGCAGTGGTTGTTGCCAGAGGAAGAGGTGGACGCATTGTTGGCCGAGGATGTCGCCGTACTGCTAACCGACCGTTATGCCCCCGTTGAGCAAATGTTGGCGCCTGTCTTCCTCGGTAGGGGACCGGAATGAAGCAAGATGCAGGAAGCAAGAGGCTGTCGCTTATTCGCTCATTTGCTGATTCGCTGATTCTTTCATTCGCTGATTCAAAGTCTTGGGAAGACTGAAGTATGATTGGTGATACATGGCAATCGGAAATACGTGAATTCACGGATGAGAAGACCAGACGGACGCTCCGACAACTGACGACGACCGGTAATAATGTGCATTTGTACTTTACAGAGAACTCGTTTGACAGTGTCAAGAACGAGATTGTTTTCGTTTCTGATCGCGCGTCGGGCGAGGATAAGCGCCCTGAGGATTCTCCACGCTATAACATTTTCCGTATGGACCTGGACACAGGCGTCATCACGCAGTTGACCGACGAGTCACACTCCGTCGGCGGCGTAACCAAGACGCCGGACAGCCGTCTTATCGTTTACACAACGGGCAACCAGATCAAGCAACTCGACGCGGAGACCGGTGAGGTTTCCGATGTCTACGAAGAGACCGGCAATTTCAGTGTGGGGGCGCCGTCGATTTCTGCCAACCGGCGTTACATTGCCTTCACGCGTAACGAGAAGGTTGAAGCGCCACGTGGGCCGAACTACACCGGTTTCAAGGAGAGTTTTTACCGTATCAAGGATGGGCGTGTGACGTTAGCCTATCTCGACGGTAGTGGGGCGTTCGACGTCTACAAGGATACGCATTGGCTCGGTCATTTCCAGTTCTGCCCCGATGACAGCACGCTGGCGACCTTCTGCCACGAAGGCCCGTGGAACCTGGTAACGCAGCGAATCTGGATTTTAGACTTCGTCTCGCGAGAAGTGAAGCCGTGTTACCGTCAGGAGGAATACGACTCCATCGGCCACGAGTTCTGGACGCAGGACTCATATATATTCTTCGACGACCGCGGACCAGGCCACGATGGTACGATCACCTCCAGCCGCACGCAGGCCGTGGCAACCGACATTTCAGTCAATGAGAACACGCTGGTGCCCTTCATCGGTCTTGCCGACCGTTATGGCAATGTTGTTCGTCGCGTATATATGCCCTTTTACTGCAACCATTATCACGCCAATCCTGACAATACGCTCCTGGTTGGTGACGATGTGGGTGATCTGGTGCTGATCGACATCTCCGGGGATGAGGCGAAACTCTCCATACTGTGTCATCACCAGACGTCCTGGCACACGCAGAGCAGCCATTGCCATCCCACGTGGAGTTGGGACGGAACCCGTATCCTCTACGCCTCAGATCACGGCGGCAAGGTGAATATCTATCTGGTGGAGCCGTGACTAAGACGAAGGCCAGCAAACGTCCTCAAAAACGCATCCTCTCCCGCCGCACAAATACGCTTTGGCGTCTAGGTGCTCTTGTAGTGTTATGGTTGATCGTGTTTGGGCGGGGTTGTGTTTACCGACCCAAATCGAACTACACCGGCGCGCATTTTAACAAGGGAAGCAATGCTGCGTGGCTCGGTGTCGAATGGGTAAGCCAACCGCACCAGGCCGACGAGGTGATGGCTCTCGCGTTGGACTTAGCCGAACGCCAGATTACTACAGTCTACATCTATACAAGCTATTACAAGCCAGAGGGCGTATTTAGTCCCACTTATGCTTACGCGGAAGAATTCGTTGCCACGTTGAAGAGCTTTGCGCCTGATCTTGTTGTGCAGGCATGGATCGGGCTGCCGCTCGATATGATGAACCTCGACAGTCGCGCTATCCGACATGAGGTCGTGGACTTCTGTGCTACTCTTGTGCAAGATGCGGGTTTCGACGGATTGCACATCGATCCTGAACCCGTCAGGGACGGTGATGCCTCGGTGCTGACACTGCTTGATGAATTACGCGAGGTACTCGACTCCGAAGCTATTCTCTCTATAGCTGGACGGTGCATCTGGCCGATTTTTCCTACTATGAAGTGGCCACTCGTAGGGCAGTGGAGCTGGCGCACATCCTATTATCAAAAACTGGCTCAGCGTGTGGACGAAATTGCCGTAATGGTTTACGATAGCGCAATGCCTACTTCTGGATTGTATCGCTACTGGACCAAATTTCAGACCATCGCGCTCAGTCGCGCGTTGGTCTACAGTGACGTGCGGCTTTTCATCGGCATTCCCACGTCTGAAGAGATTACTCCTACACACAAACCTGGAGCAGAAAACATGCGCAACGGTTTGCGCGGAACAGTCGATGGGCTTAATGATTGGGCGACGTGGGCAGACGTTGTTACCGGAGTGGCGGTTTATCCTTACTGGGAGACGGATGCGCGCGAATGGGAGATTTATCAGAGTCTCTGGCTAGGAGAATAAAAATGCGCTCCGTCTGAAAAAACCGGAGCGCATCACGTTGTTGTTCCCTTGATCATCTCGTAATCACGCCCGTAATCGCGTTCATAATTTCGTTGTACATTTCGACAACTTCGGGACCGAGCAGCACCAATGCTGCTACGACAACGACTGCGATCAAGACCAAGATTAGACCGTACTCAGCTAAACCTTGTCCCTCTTCTCTTGGTAGATAAACCATGTGCACACCTCCTAGCATAAAACCTATCATTATTCTAACTCATTCGCGCAACGATTACAATAGGAGGCTGGTACTATGGTTTACTGATCCAGACATAATTTGCCAAACATTTGTACGTCTGAGGGATACCGAATGACTTTAGTTTTATTGACCGGATCAGTAAGCATCTTCGCGAGTTTTCATCAAACGGGCGAGGTTTTCGGTGAACGGCGGATAGACAACACCGCGCTCAGTGATGATCGCCGTGATGTACGCTGCCGGTGTCACATCGAAGGCTAGGTTGGTGGCATGTGCGCCTTCAGGGGCAATCTGGCATGTCTCAAAGCGCGTGACTTCCTCAGCAGGCCGTTGCTCAATAGCGATTTCGTCCCCGGTTGTTAAGGCCATGTCGATGGTGCTGGTAGGGCCGGCGACATAGAACGGCACATTATGAGCCTTCGCTGCTAGTGCTAGACTGTACGTCCCGATCTTGTTTGCTGTATCGCCGTTGGCGGCGATACGGTCACACCCAACCACGCACAAGTCGATGCCGATCGTGCGCATAATGTGTGCTGCGGCCCCATCGACGATGATGGTGTAAGGTACTTCCCACTGCTCCAGTTCCCAAGCGGTAAGGCGCGCGCCTTGCAAGCGTGGGCGGGTCTCGTCGACGTAAGCGAACACGCCTTTTCCGGCCTCGTGTGCGGCAGTGATAACCCGTAACGCGGTCCCGTATTCGCCAGTCGCTAGTGGACCAGTGTTGCAGTGGTGGATAATGCGTGCGCGATCCGGCACCAAGGCTAGGGCGTTCTGCCCAATGTTGAAGTTGGACGCCTTTTCGAAAGTGTAGATTGTGTGGGCCTCTGACAACACCGCGTCACGGATAGTCGCGATCGAGTTCAGTGCTGGATCTATTACACGTTGCATCACCCGGTCTAGTGCCCAGAAGAGGTTGACGGCGGTCGGCCGCGCTGCTCGTAGTACAGTGTCGGCATTCTGTAATGCCGCACGCAATGTTTCTATGTCACTGGCGGAACTGTGGAAAGCTGCCAGCGCCATCCCGTAACCTGCGGTGATCCCGATTGCGGGCGCGCCGCGTACGACCATCTCGCGAATGGCGGCTGCAACTTCATGGTAATCCGTATAATCGCAATACGTCAATTTTTGTGGTAACCGGCGCTGATCGATCAGCCGTAATTTTCCTTCCTCT
>JAFGSL010000420.1 GCA_016934645.1 Anaerolineae bacterium | reverse complement strand
TCCTTGTGGATTTCGCATAGCTTATCCGTACCTTTGGCTACACAGATCTGCTAATCAGTATACTTTTATTACCTCATCTATGCCTTTGCCGCCATCAACCACGCCTGCGCGATGAATGCGTGCGCAGCCGGAGTTGGATGAACGCCGTCGGGCAACCAGAAGGCCGGCTCGCGACGCGTGGAGGCCTCGGCGAAGAGGCCATCCAGCGGCACGTAGATCGCGTCGAACTCCCGTGCCAGCTTGCGTGCCACGGCGATCTTCGGATCGAGGTCCACGCGCCACGCTTCACGGTCGGGAGGCACAGGCAGTAGGAAGGGCTCCAGGAGGATCAGGCGCGCGTGCAAGCCGTCGCGGACGGCGTCGAGGATGGCGCGGTAATCGCGCTCGTAAGCCTCGACCGGTGTGGGATCGTGGCTATCATAGCGCCGCCAGGTGTCGTTGACGCCGATCATGATGGAGACCCATGTGGGCTTGAGATCGAGGCAGTCCGGCTGCCAGCGGGCACGCAAGTCCTTCACCCGGTCGCCACTGATCCCGCGGTTGAGGAACGTCACGCGCTTCTCCGGATACAGCGCAGAAAACCACACCGCCGCCATCGCGGCATACCCATGCCCCAGATCAGCATCGTCCACACGACTGCGTCCGGCATCGGTGATACTGTCGCCCTGGAAAAGAACAATAGCGTTGTCTTCGACGAGAGGTTTTGTCATATCAGGCTCCTTGACGAGATAGCGATCAGCTTTCGCCATCAGCTATCTGAATCATTGCCCTGGTCTCTGGCTGACCGCTGAAAGCTGACTGCTGATGGCTTTATGTCAACAATCCTTCGTTATTCCACAACATAAATTCCCGGTGTCCGCTCAGTTCGGCTTTGGAACGTTTGCCGGAGGCGACGGCGACGATTTCGTCGAAGATGGCACGGCCAACATCAGGCAAAGTGACCTCGCCACGGATGACGGGGCCGGCGTTTACGTCGATGTTGGCGGACATCCGGGCGTAAAGCACGTCGTTCGTGCCGATCTTGATCACAGGCGCGATGGCATTGCCGAAAACGGAGCCGCGTCCGGTGGTGAAGCAGACGAGCTGGCAGCCCGCGCCGACCAATCCGGTAACAGAGGGCGGGTCGTAGCCGGGGGTGTTGAGCATGTAAACGCCAGCGCCATCGCGTTCCCACACCCAGTCGCCGTATTCCAGCACGCCCTGCACCGGCGCGCTGCCGCTTTTCGCCTGCGCTCCCAGCGATTTGATGGTGATGTTGAGCAGCCCGCCGGCCTTGTTGCCGGGACTGGGGTTGTCTTCCAGTGTGTGCCCGCGCAGGGCAGCGTACTCGCGGTAACGGGCGACCAGCGCAAAGACGTCCGCCGCAACCTCACGGCTGACGGCGCGCTGCGCGAAGAGGTGTTCCGCGCCGGAGAATTCCGGCACTTCGCTGATGATGCTGCGCCCCCCGGCCCGCACCAGCAGATCGCTCGCCTGGCCTAGCGCCGGGTTCGCCGAGAGACCGCTGAAGGCGTCGCTGCCGCCACATTCCAGGCCCAGAGAGAGCGCGCTGAGCGGCGCGGGACGGCGCGCCGTCGTGTTCGCTGCTGCCAACAGGTCGGGCAACAGCGCCAGGCCCCATTCGATGGCGGCCTGCGTCCCGCCGATCTCCTGGATGGTGATCCGCAGCACGGGCTTGTTGTAGCGCGTGCTCAGGTCTGCGCCAAAGTAGGCGTCAAAGGTGGCGAAACCGGTCTTTTCGCAGCCGAGTTCGATCATCAGCACCGCGCCGACGTTGGGATGCCAGATGTGCTGTGCCAGAATCCGCAGCGTATTCTCCATCGTGCCGCGCACCGGCGCGCCTTCGAGCGGATACGCGCAGCCGCAGCCGCCGGTGTGCGCAATAGCGGTGACGCCGTCCACATTGGGGTAACGCTCGCGCGTGCAAACGCCCGTCGCTTCGGCCAGCAGCGCGATCTGCGACGCCTCGTGGCTGGAGCACATGCTCGTGGGCACGACCAAAACCCAGTTGCGCGTGCCGACGAGGCCATCCGGGCGATGAAAGCCCTCGAAGGTGGGCGGCGGGCCATCCCACGGCGGCAATGTCGGCGTTTGCAGGACGAGGTTGGTAGCATCGACCGGCGGCGTGACGCTATCAACGGTGGTGTCGTCCACCGGATCGCCGGGGTGCAGTCCCTTCGAGCGGGCGAAAGGCTGCCCATACTGGCGCACCCACTCGCCTGCCGGAACGGGGTAAAGGGCAAAACGGTGTCCAGAAGGAATGTCAGCATGCACGACAACCTCGCGTCCCTGCCAGACGACGGTGGTGTCCGCTGGGATCAGAGATTTAGCGACGGCGACGTTGTCACGTTCGGGATCAACGATAATGGCAAGTTGGGATAGGTCTTTCAATCAAGGTCTCCTATGAGAGATGTAATCCACACATCGAAAGTACGTGGGAGACCGGCGATAGCCGGAAGCCACGCCTGGTATTGCGTCAGCGAAAACGGCGGCGATCCCGACAGGTAGTGATTGCCGAAGGTTTCCCCGCTCACAGTCCACCGGATCAAGTAGAGACGCTGGTCGCTGGCATACGTGCGGAGGCATCCCACCTGGAGGTTCCCATTCGCGGGGACGGTCGCCATACCATCCACCAAGTCGGCCTCGCTATCTGCCGCCCATACCCGGTAATGGACTTCGACGGGCGCGTTGGTGTCGTTGGCGACCACGACCGGCAGGTATTTCTCCGACCCCGGCTCACCTACAATCACGCAAACGGGACGCTGCACGCGCCGGATGTAATGATAGGCCAGCTTTTTGCTGAAGTCATAGTCCACGACCGCGTCCGAAAACTGTGGCCAGCCGTCGATGACGTTCCACCACAAAATGCCGCTGGTACGCCACTTGCGCAGCCGCGTCGATTCGATGAAGAACTTCTTGGCCTCGGCCTGGGTGATCTGGCTGGCAAGGGCGAATGTCTCCAGATCTTCGGGGATCATCCCGAAAAGTTCGCGGATCTGGTTTGCCATCAACGCGATGCGATCGCGCTCGATGACGTGGTCGCGCCAGTGGTAGACGGCATGGACTTGCCACGCGTCGTTGTCGTGCCACGGCCACAGGTTTTCGGGAGAAATGAAACGCCGGATGGAACTGACGTTGGGACAGCCGTGGTAGCCGATTTCACCGATGAAATTGGCCGTGTGCTGGGTGTAGAACGGACTCTTGAAATACCCACGCGGTCCCCACAGGTGTTGTTCAGGCAAATGGCGTTCGGTTTCCTGCACGCCGGTCGCAGATGGCGGGAGATAGGGGGAACTCGGGACATAGGCGCGGTGCGGATCACAACGATGCACGACCTGCGGGATCACCTCGCGGGTCAGACGGTTGTGCTCTGGCGATAGTCCCTGGGAGCGATAGACCATATCCACTTCATTATCACCACACCACAGCGCCAACGAAGCGTGATTGCGCAATTTCTCGACGACGGCCTGAATTTCCTCACGCACTTGGGTCAAGAAGTCCTCGGTTTGGGGATAGATACAGCACGCGAAGGCAAAATCCTGCCACACCAATATGCCATGAGCGTCGCACAAGTCGAAAAAGAGGTGATCCTCGTAGACGTTGCCGCCCCAGCAGCGAATCATAGTGCATCCCAAATCGTCAAACAGGGCAATGACCTCGTCTACGCGGTCGACGTCGCGGCTGTGGAACGCATCTAGCGGCACCCAATTCGCGCCTTTGATCATGATCGGCACGCCGTTGACGAAGAAACGGAATTCACCTTCGGACGATGGCCGCACCGTTTCCGTGCGGTGCAAGGCGACGGTGCGAATGCCGATGCGCTCTTCCCGTTCAGCCAAGACTTCGTCGCCCCGGCAAAGCTGTGCAGTGACCGTGTAGAGATGCGGTTCACCGTAGCCCTTGGGCCACCAGAGCTTCGCGCCGGGCACGGGGATCGTGCAGCCTCCGGCGACAAACTCGACGGGCCAATCGTAGTCGAAGGTGTGATCATCGCACACGCCGTGAAAATGCAAGCGCAACCCATCCAGCGCCGGCGCGTCCGAGCGGAACTGGAAGCGCACGCCCAGTGTCGCGCCGTCAGCGTCGATGGCCGCCGTCCAGTAGTAAAGCTGCTCAATAGCCGTTGGCTGCCGGGCTTCCAGCCAGACGGGACGCCAGATGCCGGCGGACACCGCCCGTGGCATGATGTCCCAACCCCACACGTGTGGCGCTTTGCGGATGAACAGCCCTTCCTCGCGGCGCTCCCAACTGATCACGTTGGCGTCGTAGTGAAAACGCCGCGCCTGATTGACTGCCGAACCGAGGCGTACAGCAATCCGGTTGAGGGCGCCAGGACGCAGCGCGCGCGTCACATCGAAGCGGTGTTCGATGAGCATATTGGCTGCCTGACCCACTTCGATGCCGTTCACCCACACCGTCGCGAACGTGTCCAGCCCGGCGAAGACCAGATCCCAGGACTGCCCGGCGGCTTCAGGGGGCGCTGTAAATTCGACGGTGTACCACCACTCGTACTCTTCGTAGGTGCGCAGCAAGCGGATATTGTCCGCATAAAACGGCTCAGGGATGACACCCACACGCACCAGGTCGAGTTCGACGTTGCCCGGCACACGCGCAGGAATGGAGGCTAATCCCGTAGACGAAAGGTCATCAGGATGCATAACGCGATGGTCGCCTTCGCGGAAGTAGGTAAGTCGCCAGCCATGGTCAAGGGGGAACTGTATTGGATTCATTGCCCGTAGACGTTCGTGTACCGGTGGTGCAGCTTGGCGACGTCGTCCGGGGCGATTTCGTCGGGTTGGCCGATTTGGAGCGCCAGCCACACCGTCTTGGCGACGTCTTCC
>JAFGSL010000419.1 GCA_016934645.1 Anaerolineae bacterium | reverse complement strand
GGAACGTTGGGACTCCTGGGTTATGCAATTAGCAAAGGAGCTGTGACCGTTGACGAAGCCAATGCCCTCTTGCACACGATGATCGTCCAAGCGCGTTATCGCTCACCGGTCGATGACCTCCATACCCTCTTTGAAGATACGCATGGCGCTGATCGGTGAACTGGTAACTCGTCGGCGTGGTCCCGGAGGTGTAGCGCGTTCCACCCCAGGGATGATACCTCAACTCCGCCACTTTGCTACCGGTGCTGCTGGCGGTGAGCGACGTTGATCCCAAGCTTTCGTCTGCGAAAGCCGTGATCGCCGAGCAGGAAGGATGGCGCGTTGCTACCTACCTAGACACCAACCGAAATTGCGGCGGAGATTGTCGTAGCTACACTATGGCAGATCATATCGGCCAGCTTTTCCTGTGATAGCGTTCACTCTGATTTCCCAATTCTCCCATTGCCGACCATTTTCTCGATATTTGACTGACCAAGTATTACGGGAAGTCAAGATTACCCTAATATCACAAGCATTGTTGACACTCTCTCGAAATTCTTGCCCGCCGTGTGCATCTGCAACCGCAAGCATTTGATAAAAATCTACTGTCGTTTTGGATAGGTCCAACGTGGGATGGCCCCAATGCATCGGCGAATAGAAAATATGGACCGTTACGGTGTTAGTGGTGCGATCAAATTTTAGTTCGGCATATTTAACGCTCGGCACAAGACCGTCCATATAGGAATCGGCGAACATCATTTTCAGGCTACTCAACACTGGATTGGGTGAGCAAGGGAGTTCAATGGTGTAAAACCAAGTCAAGTTTGGTGAAGCGTTCCAACCATTTGCTTCCAACACTTGGACAGCTAAAGCATACCAATCATCCTCGGTGGGACTCCCTGGTAAATCACTCATGTCCAATGTCATTTCAGTATCTATTACATCTATATATTCATCATCTGCTAGTACTATGTAGGCCATAAAAGCAACTGTACATACCAGTGAACATAAGATTACAATAGCAATAGGCAAAATAATCTTCGTGGCGCGTCCTCGTGTGTACTTTCGCATAGTTGGTCCCTCTCCTCTATATGTCGGAAAAAACTGTCTCACGCCACTTGTCTAGGTCTATTCCCTCTGGTAATTCCCATCCCATGCTGATTAACCAATCCAGGTGTAACGTGTAGTAACGCAAAATCAACGCCCAGTTTTTAGTTCCAAGCATTGTTTTCCAATCCTGTTTCGCGTCACCAAAAAACAGGTTTATTGGTTCAGACCCAGAATTCTGTGCCAAAGCTAACAGCATATAACGATCAGTGGCAGCAAGGGATCCGGTTGGATCGAGTTCATTGATGCGATTGTTTGCGGCGCTGACTTTCGCGTACATACCTTGAATCGCAACTGCGGGATCAAAAAGATCCTGTCCCGTTAATCCCAGTCCGGCCTGTTCTGACTGTTTTAACTGTGCTATACCTCGTGACATGTCCCCCTTTTTATTTGGAAAAAAGAACAAAACTGTTTTCTCTAACGCATCGGTTCCAGAAAATCTTTCCACATCACTGGCCTGTTCAGCAATAGCAGCAGCAATCCAAATAGGAGCAATGTCTGAATAATCTACTGCTACACTTTGGATCATATCACGGTTTAGCCTAACATCTCTACGTCCATGTAGAATCGGCGGGCGAATGATTCCCAGCGTAGGACCAGGAATAAAAACGCTGAAATGGCTACCATATGACATTCCTGCTTGCATGAATTGATATCTGATCCACCAGGGTATGTGTCCACTCGGATCCGTATACCTGAGTGGTGAATTCAGCACATAGCTATACCGGTTGAGACTCTGCGGATTGGCCGGGTTAGGCACAATCGTATCCGCCTGGATGAAGCGGCCGAGGGCGGGGTCGTAGTAGCGGGCGTTGTAGTCGTAGAGGCCCAGGCCAACCTCTTCCCGTTGTCCGGTGTAGCGGCGGTCGGTAGGCAAGGCCGTCCCCTCCAGTCCGGGCCGCGCTTCGCCATACGGATAGTAACGTGTGTCGCTGTTGGGGATCTTGCCACCGCTCGCGTTCGTCGCCATGCTGGCCGATCCCAGGTGATCGCCGTGGAGGTAGGTGAGTGTGCCGTCCTTCCGCATCGCCACACGCTGGCTACCGAAATAGTAGTACTTGACCGAACTCAGAGTCATTGTTGTCACAACAGCGCTCCACGCCCCCACATTACCAGCCTGGTCCCGCGCCCGCACACGGAAGGCGTAAGTGTTCCCATAAGCGCCGCTGTAGGTCGCGGAAGTTGCTGTAGTGGCGCTTTTCCACGTTTGCCAGCTCCCGTCATTGATCTGCACCTGCACATCATAGCTCTTGACGCCGGAGCCGTTGTCGCTGCCGCTCCAACTCACGGCGAACTGCACCTGCGATTGTACGGACGGCAGAGCGCCCATTTGTGCAGTCGGCGCTACGGCATCTTGGGTGGAATAAACGGCGCTCGACCACGCCGAAGTCACACCGCCAGAACGCGCGCGGGCACAGTAGTAGTAACGGGTATTGTGACTGAGACCGGTGAATGTATAGCTACTAGCTGTCAGCCAGGGCGAATCCACGACTCCCGAAGAGCACGCGGCATCACTAGCCCGGCGTGCTTGAGATTCGATTGTAGATAGAGGGAGCGTTGCTGTCGGTTGTATGGACATAGTATCATCTATTGGTGGAGTCGGAATAAGCTCAAACACACGCCAATCAACGGTGTTGCTGCTGCCGGCAGTGTAAGTTGGCTCAGGCTGCATAACAGGTGTCAGCCAGGGATCCGGCGCGAGGCTGATCGGCGAAGCATCCGCTTCAATTGATGCTGCTTTCTCGGGCTGTGTTGGCGACAATGCCGGTGAATCGACCGGTACGATATCCTCCGCTATGGTTGCTGGCTCGCTCGCGGCGGGTTCAGTCATCGCCATAGCCTGGGTCCCACCTCCACCCTGTGGAACATAGATTTCGAACGACGCATTAACGTAGTAGGTCGTCCCGTCGGGCGTTGTTTTCTTGACCAGAGCGCCGTCGCCGTCATAGGTATAGGTAAATGTACCGTTTGGCCCGGCTGCCGCGGAAAGTTTGTTTTCCGCGTTGTAGCTCAAGATTCCGGCGGTCGAATGACTGGTCATATTGCCATTGCAGTCATAACTGAAATTACCCAGAAGCCCGGCAGATTGTACGGCATGGGGCTTGGTGTTAGGTGTACCGGCGGCGCAACCGCTGACCGGTTTCGGCGCATCATAGGTGTAGAAGAACGCGTCTCTGACCATCATGTTGCCGATAACATTGTATGCAAAAGTCCGTGCATACGCCCCACTGACATTCGTGAGACGATCCAAGGCATCATAGGTATAGTTCAGTGTCTCGTTGGTCGTACCGCTGGTGTCTACGATGCGTTTCACGTTCCCCACGTTATCGTACTGGTAGCTCAAATCCAACAAATCGTTACTGACCCACATCCGCTGCAAGCGGAAGCTCAACGCTTCTCCAGCATCATCGTAATAATCGTAGGCAGTGGTTAACCCATTACCATAGCTCATTGCAGCCATTGAGCCTGGTGCGTTATAGGAAGCACTGCTCACGTAGTTGTAGCTATAGGTGTCACTCCGCAAGGTAGCGGGTTGCCCGGCGTCATTGTACGTGTTCCGTACTACTTCGCCATCCGGATAAGTCGTTGTGACGACACGGTCCAGCGAATCGTAGGTGTACTGGGTAGTGAAGCTACCCCCGCCGTTGATGGTCTTGATCTCTTTCGTCACCCGCCCGCGTTCATCATAGGTCCAGGCGGTGCTGCCGGAGCCGTCCGTCATGCTGGTGCGATAGCCTCTGCCGTAGTTCGTCCCGCTGTTGAAGGCATCGTAGGTATAGGCAACCGCCGTACCATTGCACGCGCCACTATAAGTCTTGCGGGTCAGCCGGTTGAGACCATCGTAAGTGAAGTTTGTGTGGCAGCCGCGCGCGTCGGTTTGTTGTGTGAGGTTCCCGGCATTGTCGTAGTAGTAATACCATTGGCCCATATCGCGATCGTTCATCGCCGTCTTGCGGCTGAGCTTGTCGTAGGTCATCGTGGTGACGTTGTTCAGCGCGTCGGTGACGGTGAGGAGGTTGCCGAGGGTGTCGTAGGCATAATGCGTTGTGGCGTACAGGGTCGCATTGGGATACATCCCCGTATACTCCCGCACCTGGACCAATTGCCCGTAGGCATCGACAATGGATACCCGCTGGTGATTATTGGCATCCACCACCGTGGTTTGCCGTCCCTGGTAGAACATCCGCGTGCTCGTATTGTCCGGCGCGGTCACCTGGGTCGCGCGGCCCAAAGCATCGTACTGTGTGAATGTCTGTGGCCGGGTCGCTGACGATGCAACGTACCACGGGGCATCCACAGCGCTGTTAGCCAGGTAGGGCACACTTTGTGCGACCACCAGGCCGCGCGCGTCGTAACGCTGATCCACGACCGTGGCTTGCGCGCCGTTGTACTCGGCCTGCGTTTGGAGCACGCGCCCCAGACCGTCATAGACTTGGCGCTGCCAAAGCGTATTACCGGCCGCATCTTCTTTAGCGTAGGCGCTGACGGCATGGAGGGACAAGACGTAAACCTCATCCACGTAGACTGTCCCCACCTGCGGCGTGCGCAGCAACAACAAGAAACACGTGGCATCCGCCGGAAGTGTTACCGTACCAATAAGCAACTCCCACGCACCGGTCGCGGCGCGGCAAACGGCCTGCGCTTCGTGCCCATTTTTGGCCGAGAAATTCAGGCACAGTTGACCGCTCGCAGTGGTCTTGACGTAAGCGCGAATTTGATAGGTCTGCCCGGCCTGCCACCCGTTGAGGTATTGTCCCATCCAATGGTCTGCCGTGCCGGTGGTAACGATCTTCAGGCTTTTGGTCCCGGCGTAGGCTTGTGTACTGTCCTGCGTGTAGGCCTGTATGTTGGATGGATCATGCTCGATCCACGGCCCACTCACGTTGCTTTCGAAGCCGGGATTGCTCACCACTGGCGCACTCAACGGTTCGTGATAAACGTAACGACTGGATACCTGGGTGTCCCCCCATCCTGCATCCCCGGGCCTGCGACCTTTGACCAACCGGCCAAAGGTATCGTAGCGGTATTCATTTGCCGTAGCCACGCCGTTAGCATCCCACACTCTCTTCACCTGTCCCGGCAACCCATAATCCGCCAGTATACCTCCCACGCCATAATACTCAGTGTTGCTGCACAACTGCCCTATCCCGGCGATATTCGGGCTACAACGTCGTAGCGGGAACATGCGATAAGTTGTATCGTAGGTGATGGTCGTGGTGTTGCCGTTGGGATCGGTTTCCTGCGTCACGTTGCCCCACGCATCGTAAGCATATTTCGTTAGAATAAAGCGTCCTGGCGTAGCCCGTTCTGTCCATATGCCCTGCCCCACCATCGTCACTTTGCCATGGGTGACAGGAGAATGTGTATATCCCTCCACCGGCACATTGTTTACGCTGTAGCTAATATCATCATAGTACCAGATCGTTTGAGATTTTATGGCGGTCACGTTGTCCGTCAGACCTTCATATACGTTCTCCGCCCACTTTAAACCAATGAACCATTTCCCATTGGCGGTTTCATTATCGATGTTACGGTAGTAACGTCGGATCCTGCGTTCGTCGCCGTTCACAGCAGTGTCGCCATACTGGTTTTCTATCGTGACATTGCCATAATTGTCATAGGCATAGGTCGTCTTTGTGCTCACGCCGGCAAACTTGCCTGACCTATCCCACGTGGCCCGCCCATCGTACAACACAAAGGCCATGCCGTCGACCGTCCGACCCTCCAGACCGACCTGGCTGGCCTCAACCTCCAACCGCATCCACCTGCCTCCTTTCGGTAAAGGCCCCATGTACCGCCGGCTGTTGGTGCCATCAGTTCCCCATGCTATCAGGTTCTCCCCCCAGTAAGCGCGATGTTCCCAGTTTCCGTCGTTCCACTGAAGCATGATCTCGCGCGGCATATTGTTTGGGTCCAAGTATACGTAGGTGTAGAGCTTGTCACCGGACGCGACCAACATCGTGGCGCTGGCCCCGTCGAAATAGTGTTGATGCGTGCCGGAAGCCACATTGGAGCGATGCGCCTGAGAGCCAGAGTAGGGTACAGGATCTATCGTCACCCACGTCCACGCATCGTTGGTCGTGTACGCTGTCGCGCCGGCGGGCAGCGCGTCCTCAATCCACACAAAGTTATTGCCGCCGCTGTAGTCCATCACGTCAGTCTCGTGTACCAGGAAAGCTCGCGCATCATCCCCCGCGCCCAACTCGAAGGAACCGTTGGGCAGCAGGTTCTGAGACGGCGACGCCGATGGCGCCAGAGAGATGTCATCGAACCACGCCGGTCCGTTGATGTTGCAGTCTGTCACCAGCCGGACCTGTACACTTGTGTTCGATCCACTGTTCCACGTTCCTGAAACGTACTGCCAGATACCCACCTGCGCCGTCGAGTTGACAGAGAACCCCGACGGGAGCAGATCCAAACGCGCGGCTCCCATCGTCGCTTCCCGATATATCCATCCCGATAGCACATAATTGGTGTTGGCCTGCACCGAGAATGAATTACTCAATGTTGCTACCCCGGCTACACAGGACGAGTTCGTATAGATAGATTTTATTGAAACCTCGCCGCTGTGCGCACGGTCGCTGTTGCGAAAGTGCTGCGCCGTCTCACTCCAGTGCTTCGCATCTCGATGGGCAACCCCCATTGGCGCGTCCCATGTGGTATCCACTTGTTGCCTCACGATGCCGTTGCTATCTGTGATATCCTGTCTGCTAATCCGTCCAGTCAGAGGCCACTGCAAGAGGTATGCTTCATTTTTTTGACTCAACAGCGCTTTAGTATAGTCGTAAATCGCCTCGTTAGACCACTCATATCCCTTCAAGCCCCAATCCCGATTCCCATCATCGCACTTCCAACCTGTAGCATCCATGCAGGCCGGGCCGTAGGTGTACACTCGCCGCCCACTGTGCCCCAACCCATCCAGCGTGCGTCGTTCCAGCACCCGGTAATGGTAGCCGTGTAGATCGTTCACCACGGTCTGCTGATAGTCGATCTCGATCCGCCCGCCGTAGCCGTTGTCGATACTCGCCAGCCGGCTGTAGGGGTAGGTCTTGCCGCCACCCCAGTCCGAACGGGTGTTGTCAAGTACATGATAGTTGAACTCTGTAGGTGGTAACGCTGTCCCCGACGCCATGCCCCCTTTGCCGTACTCGATCAATTTCCATAAACGCCGTGACTCGCCGTTAAAATCATACTGTAACTTGTACTCGCGCACCAACTCGCTCTCCCACCATACTTGCACTCGGTCCAGGTACTCACGCTGAAAGAAAAGATAATCCGTATGATCCACGCCATCAGGGCTACCGAGACGTGAGCCACGGGGCAGGACGATGTGTGTTCCCCAGGCGCTGCCATCGGCCTTCTTGTTGTACCAGATGTGGGAGAGATAGCTCGCCCGCTGGCAATGATAGGGGTCGTTTTGCTCCTCGTCGTATTGGAAGACCATCTCGTTGTTATGCACATCCACCACCTTGTGCAGCCGCCACCGATAGGTCATCTGGTTATAGGCCGAGTAGGCCACGTCGCACAGCACCTGCTCCGAGTCTGTGGTTGAGCCAAAGTAGTACGTAGTGCCATCTTTGGTCTTGACGATCCAGTCGGTCCCCAGTTGGTTGGCTGCGCCTTGTCGTTGCTGGACCCAAGAGAAGGTCTCCTCGTTTGTGCGATACCGTCCTCCATTGCCATCAGGCATTAAAGTATATCCGATCCCGCCAATGACCAGCTTGTATCTGGAGTAGGAGCTGTCGGCACACAGTTGCACGTGGCCATTCTGAGGATCACCCCAGGGACACCAGCCAACGCCCTGCACGATCTGGGGCACGTCCAGGCTCCAACCCAGACCCACCCAGTCAGACTGGACTTGGTGCAAGATGCCGTTGATCGCGTCGCTGTTGTACGAAAGCGTCAGGTCAGGCTGTAGGCCGCCTCTGCCCGCGGGCACGTTCAGTGGATAGGAATAGCTCACGGCGCCTCGAAAGCCGCTGACTACAGCGTCCTTGAACAGCAGTTGCCAGCCGTTCGTGCTGACCACCCCAGCTTCATAGCTGGAAAAATGCGCCAGTTCCGCCGTGATGGTGTCGGCCTCCCAATCGATGTGCTTCAGTGGCAGGTATTCCCAATGTCCTTGAGCCGGGTCCTGGAGATAAATCAGATAGGGCTGCCACCCAGCAGGCAAATCTTTCAGGGAAACCAGACCATGCAAATCCACAGTCACCGTCACCGGCTTCTCGAACACCATATCAGGACCGAATGAGAATCGCATCGCTCTCCCCGGTCGATCAGCGGTAACCACCGTATCGCGTTGGGCCGCCCACACCGTGATCTCGCGCGTTTCCTTGAGTGCGCCGGGCGAAAAGTCAACCCGCACCCGGCCATCCGCCGACGCTACGCGCCCGCCGCCCCGCTCGACACTCGCTCGGTTGGGCTGCGCCACCCACACCGTGGCCACCACTGTGGCCGTGGCGCCGCCAGGCTCCACGCCGGCGCTCAACGTCTCGCCGTCGATGCGCGCCTCGAAAGTCATCTCCACCAGTGTATCCAGCGGTCCCCGAGCTTTCAGTTCCAGGTCCAGCGTCACCTGCGCGCCGGGCTCGAGGTCGCCCACCCGGGCGCTCAACCACCCCGCCTGCCGGTCGTACTCCCAGCCCGCCCGCCTATCGGTGAAGTGCAGCACGTCGGGCAGCGTGGCCTCGATGACCACGGCGCGCGCTGGCTCGTCGCCGGTGTTAGCCACCGTTACCGTCAGTGCAACCGCGTCGCCGGGTTTGACTGCTTCCTCGCCGCCTCGCACGGTCAGCAGCAATCCGGAGCCGGTAGCAACCGCTGACGGCGACGGGAGCAGGCTGTCGAAGATAGGGGGAGCCGGTTCGACAACCTCTTCCGTCGAGGTGAAGACGTCAGTTGGGGTAACCGGTAATATCTCTGTGGGCGTCACCGTCTCTGTAGGCGTTATCGTCTC
>JAFGSL010000056.1 GCA_016934645.1 Anaerolineae bacterium | reverse complement strand
GGCGCATCCGCATCGGCAACACGCACATAGCCAGGGGTTGCCGCTGCGTAATCGGACCATTCGCGCTGGACGTAACGCTGCTGCACTGCCCGCATCTCTTCGAGGGCCGTTTCCAACTGGTGACGGGAGGCTTCGACCTCCATCCGCGCCTGCTCTTGTTCTTGCAGCATCGTGCGAATGTCGTCCACCATCATCTCGATGCCGACGGCCAACTCCGAAAGCTCCTCCACGCCTTCGGGGATGGCAACCTCTACATCGAGATTACCCAACGCAACGGATTGCACTACCGACAACAACGCACGGCTCTGGCGTTCGATCAGCCGGGATTGCGTCTCGCTACGCATCATATCCCGCAGATCATCAATCATCATCTGAATCCCAACGGCCAGGTCGGAGAGCACCTCAATCCCCCCCGGGATTTCGACCTCCACGTCCAAGTCCCCCATAGCCACAGACTGGATGACGTCGAGCAATGCACGTCCCTGCGTCTCGACCAACTTTTTATAGGCTGCCAATGTCATTCTAGCCATCGAAAATCCTTTATCGTATCCCGACGCTACTACGGCGCAGGTCGCCGTTGCCGCCACGCTATGCCGTTAGCCAGGCGCGCGCCTCTAGCTCGGTATCAAAGAAACGGAAATTATCACGCCCGGTCAGTTTCAACACAAATTCTCCAAGCACACGGCCATACCGCTGCGCGCCGAAAATGGCGACTTTGCCGATGCGCGGATCGCGATTGAAATCGACGTACACCTTACGCACATCGGCGCCGGCTTTGCCCCCACGGCTATCATCCCACAGAATCAACAACGGAGCATCTGTCGTGGCCTGCGCCAGAAAAGGCGCGAAATCTGCCACCAGCTTCTCGGCGCCCCGGCGGTCCGTGTCGCCAATGAACGTTAAGCGCAAAATACCGTCACTCTCGAGCTGCAATTGGTGTGCCATTGCTCCCTCCTACTCCCGCAACCAGGCCAGCGCCTGCTCTACGGTCTCGAAAAAACGGATGTTGTCGCGCCCTGTAGCCTTGAGCACAAAGCCCACCAAGACCCGCGTGTAGCGATCGATGCCTACCGTCGCCGCTTTTCCTAGACGCGGATCATTGTTGAGATCGGTGAAGGCCTTACGCGTCTTGGACGAGAGTTTCGCACCCGACTGATCGGCAATCGTCAGCGTGCACAGAGGCGCTTCGGGTGTGGCGGCGTCCAAGTAGACGGTGAAATCGTGCACAAAATTGTCTACCTCATCGCGCTCCAATGAACCACCGGCGAAGTCAATTCGCAGAATTCCGTCATCTTCCATCTGAATTTGGTATGGCATTGGTCACCTCTCTGAATTTAGTCTGATCGTCGTTAGTCGGGTAGTCGTGAAATCCGATCAACCGGCCGGTGGATCGGCATCCTTGACAAGTAGACGTTCTGGAGTGCCCAGGCGGATGATGGCCTCAGGCGCGTCGAACATCTGGCCCAGTTCTTGCAACGTTGCGCGCATGATCGCATCCCGGTCGGCGCCGCGCCGAATTTTGTCGGTCATTGCCCGAACCTGGCGCTCGCGCTCGACGCGCGCGCGCATCCGTTCCAGCAGGCGGATATTCTCGAACGACAGCGTGGTCTGGTCGGCCAACATCTGCAACATACGCTTGTCATGGTCAGTAAAGTCACGCTCGGGAGTTGCAAAGCTCACGACCAACGTCCCCACCACGCCTTCGCGCCCGATCAAGGGCGTCGTTGCATTGGCGAAAATTCCTCCGGCGAGAAAAGAACCGCGTGCATGTTCCTGCAATTCAGGGGAATCAACGGTCACAGCCATCAAGCGGCGAGCCTCGATCACTTGCCGGGTCAAAGGATAGTCTGCCAGCAAAATGACCTCGCCAATCCGCGCCCGTTGTGATTCGTCAGCCGGATAGATGCCCACGCGGGTCAATCGTTCACCATCCAGCAAGAACATGCTGACCCGGTCGGCCTTTAGCGCAGCAACGGTGGATTGCATCAAGATATCGACCGCTTCGTCAAACGTTAACGCTGCCGTCAGCGCCGTCATCGTTTCCTGGATGATGGTCATATCCTCCACGATGCTGCGCAATTGCTCGGCCTGCTCCTCCATCTCGGCCAACAGGCGCTCACGCTCCATCTCAGCAAGCTTGCGCGCCGTGATATCGGTTGAGACGCCGAACGTACCGATGATGTTGCCCGTCGCGTCATGCAGGGGCATCTTGGACGTAGAGACCCAGGTCACACGGCCATCGGGCCAGACTTCCTTTTCTTCCACATTCAACAACGGCTTCCCGGTCTTGAGAATGCGTTTTTCGTCGGCCAGCGCCTTGTTCGCGTGTTCCGAGGCAAAGTAATCGAAATCTGTCTTGCCCAACACGACGGAAGGGTCTGTCACGTTGAGCCAACGCGCGTTGGCGGTGCTGATGCGCAGGAAGCGGCTTTCAAGGTCCTTGAAGTAGACGTGATCGGGCACGTTGTCCAAAAGGGCGTGCAGGAGATGACGCTCCATCGCCAGCGCTTCCTCCATTGCCTTGCGTGCGGTGATATCGCTCACCTGGCGGATCAGATAACGCGGCTCGCCCCGCTCACCCGTGAGCGACTCGTCTGCTACAATCGCCAGGTTCTCCAGCGTGGGCATCTCTGCACCGGTACGCGTCAACACGGCCAGTTCGCCCTGCCACTGTCCATGCTTCATGAGCGCCGGCAGGATTTCTTTGCGCAGCCGGGTATGGAGGGCCTTGGGATAGTAGGAGAAGAAGGATTGCCCCACCAGCGATTGGGGATCGGATGCGCCAACCAGCGCGCAGAAGGCAGGATTAACGTAGGTCAGCGTCCCATCGAGTGTAGCCAGGGTGATGCCTTGCCCGGAGGAAGCGATGACCTGCCGGAAGGTGTTGGCCGCTTCGAGAAGCTGCGTGTTGTGAATCGCGATGGCGATCTGGCCACACAGCCCTTCGAGCAACAGTTGATCTTCCTGAGTCAACGCGTTCGTGATGTTGCTCTGCACGTCGAGAATGCCGAGGATTTGATCGCGCAACTTGATGGGGACCGCCAGTTCCCCGCGTGTGCCCGGTAAGAATGTGTTGGGGACCCAGTCGGGATCGCGCGTAACGTCGGGAGCCAGCATCGGGCGCCCGGTGGACGCCGCCGCGCCAACCACGCCGCGCCCCATCGATACGGCGTGTCCGATGGCCAACATGCGCGCGCCGACCAGCCCATAGCCGACGACCAGACGCATGACTTTGGTGGACGCATCGTAGCGGAAAATCTGAGCGTGATAATAGCCGAAACGTTCCTTCACCAGGGTCACGACACGCTCGAAAAGCTCATCCAGGGCGGCAGCGGCGGCGATCTCCTGCGCGACTTCGGTGCTGGTCTGCACCTGACGCCCCCGGCGCTCCAACGAGGTCTGGATGGCCTGTTCCATCTGCACCCGTTCGGTGATGTCGCTGGAAATGCCGAGAACCTGCCGTGCAACGCCATCCGCATCCACGAGCGGGAGTTTGGTCGTCTGCACCCACCGCCCCCGGCGGAGGATCGGGCTTTCGGGGATAAACTTATCCTGGCGTGACTCCATCACTTCCAAGTCGCCGCGCCGGATGGTCTCCAATTCCTCCGGGTCGGCGTTAAAGTCGGCATCGGTTTTACCAACGAGGTCCTCCACGGTCGTCCCGTAGGCATCGGCTATCGCCCGGTTGGCGAGGATGAACCGGCCCTCACGGTCGCGGATGAAGAAGAAGTTAGGGTTGAGGTCAAGGGCTTGACGTAGCAGCATGTGACGCGCCTCAAGGTCGCGCTGCGCGGTGACGTCTCTGGAAAAGCCACGATAGCCGTGAATGTGCCCGTTGGCATCCACCACCGGGCTGCCGGTCACTAAGAGTAGCACCGCGCGACCATCTTTGGCAATGTGGCAAGCTTCGATCTGAAACTCACGCCCCTCGGCGAGCAGGGCGTGGACTTTTTCGACCACACCACTTTCGGCCTCGGGCGAGTCTTCGTCTAGCAGGAGATCGAAGAACGTACGCGCTAGCATTTCGGCCGGCGTATAGCCCAATACGTCGCGCACCCGCTCCGAGCAATAGAGGTAGACCCCTGCGGCATCCATCTCCCAGAACATATCCAGGCTGAGACGAGCCAGGTCATAGAAATGCAGGGCGGCGCGGGTTTCGTCGGCCTGAGACAATGACGCAGGCATGGCAGCAACCTCGTCCGCAGAGGTAACCGTGATCGGGGCAGTGACTTCCCGGCGCGGCGAGGCGGGTGAGCGGACACTAGAGGCGCTCGCGCCTCTGGCGCTGCTGCGGTTTGATTGTTTACGGCTCATCGTGCTTTTCTCCTTCGGCGAGGATTTGCCCATCTCCCTCGACGGCTGATGCATCCGGCGCATCCGGCGAGGTTGCGGGGCTGTCACCCGTATCCTCAACCGGCGCGGTGGAAAGGGCATCGACGTCCTCGGAGAGAGGTCCATCCGGCGACGTTTCACCCGGCGATTCTTCATCTGGCAATGCTTCGCCCGGCAATTCTTGATCCGGTGGTTCTTCACCTGGCGGTTCCTCACCCGGCGATTCTTCATCTGGCAATGCTTCGCCCGGCAATTCTTGATCCGGTGGTTCTTCACCTGGCGGTCCCTCACCCGGCAATTCTTCATCTGGTGGTTCTACATCTGGCGATTCCGCACCCGGCGATTCTTCGCCCGGCGATTCTTCGCCCAACATCAGGCGCACGTAGGCACGCGGGACGCCCAGGGTTTCTCCCAGGCTACTCACCGCAGTCCTCAGGATGACTTCCATATCAACCGAGCGCCGGATATCTTCCGTGATCTCACGGGTAATGCGCTCGCGCGCCTCGCGGCGTTGGGTTTCCTGATAAAGCCGGGCGCTTTCCAGGGCCGCACCGAGCTGTTCGGTCAGCGTCTCGACCAGCGCGATCTCATCCTCACCCCAGCCGGATTTATTTAGCCGCAGCGCGCCAATGCTAACGCCTTCACGGACTTGGATAGGGATGGCCAACGTCGAATCATCCGCGATCACACGTCCGGTTTGGTGCGCCTGTTGCATAATAGCAGGCTTGTCTCCGGAAGCCGGACGGATGACGCCCGGCGCGTCGGAGAGGAAGGACAAGCCGCCTTCGACGCCTTTGACGCGCGTCATCTCGCGCCAGGCTTCACGACTGACCGTGCCATACGCACGGAGTTCCGCCTCCAGCGCCGCCTGGCTCTGGGCAAACAGTTGCGCGCTCTCAACCGCAATGGCAAGCTGATCGGCCAACAGGCGCATCACTTCAATCATCTGATCCGTCAAGACGTCGCTTTCCGTGCTGTGCAAGTCCAACGCGCCGATTAGCCGATTCCCGGCAATCAACGGCAAGGTCAACTGAGATCGCGTGCGCGGGAACGGTGAATTGGCAAACGATACCGCATTCGGCCCAACGTCCACCGCCACGCGCAACTCTTGTTTCGCAATAACCGAGCTGAGAAAGTCTGGCGCGTTTACCGCGACGCGGTGATTTTCCGCCAGCATCTGTTGTCCCTCAAGACTGTTCGCACCGCGGAGGACAGCAGCTTCCCCATATTCATCCATTAAAAAGAGACCCACGTGGTAAAAACCTGTCTGCGTGGCGATCATCTCTGGCATACGGGATAATAGTTGCTCAAGGTCACGCAACGAAGCCGCAGCACG
>JAFGSL010000418.1 GCA_016934645.1 Anaerolineae bacterium | reverse complement strand
CAAGGTGTACAATTCACCGCGCAGGCCTTCACGGCGCGTTTGGAACAAGCGCAGATCCGTGTTAGCATGGATGGACGCGGCCGCGCCTTGGACAACGTCTTCATCGAACGCTTATGGCGTACCGTCAAGTACGAGGAGGTGTATTTGCACGATTATGCTACGATACCTGACTTGGAGGAGAGCCTGGAGCGGTACTTCCAGTTCTACAACCAGGAACGTCCGCATCAGAGCTTGCACTATGCAATGCCTGTTAAGGTCCACTACGGGCGGGAGAGACCAGTATGACCATTCCTGCTTTTCAACTTATTCTAACAACACATGGGGGTAAGCTCAATCAAACGGTACGGTGATCTGTCCGGCGGATAAGGGCACGGTTTTCCTGTCTTTCGCGACGCAGTAATAAATCATAAAAATATGTGCGGATGAACGATTGGAGAATATATAAGTGTAAGAATTTGCCTTTTCCTCAAAATTGTTCTATACTCAGTTTGTAGCAATCTTATTCCTCTTCTGCTTCACAATCAACTACTGATCTGATCATGAAAAACTAAAGTTACTTCGGCGTCTCATAGGCGTATAAAGGTTCAGCAAAATACTACTGGATCAGTAAACACTGTCCACAACGAACGCATCGAGTTTCAGTTTGCCGATTTCTGACAAGTGTCAAGTCTTGAACATTCAGCTTGCCATTTGGGGTTTCGACCATGTTCTAAAGGAGGCAATACCATGGAATTGATTGTCGAACGTGTCAACGTGTGGGCTGCAAGTATTCCAGATGAACCGGGTGGGCTGGCCCGTGTACTTGTCGGGCTGAGCGAGGCTGGCGCAGACCTCGAATTCTGCATCGCTAGACGCGCACCGGAGAAACCCGGCACGGGCGTGGTCTTCGTCACCCCACTGCGCGGCGACAGAGAAATTGAGGCAGCGTCTCTCCTGGGTTTTAACGTCACCAAATCGCTCCACTCGGTCCGCGTCGAGGGCGGGAACATCCCCGGCATCGCTGCCATCCTCACGGAAAAGCTCGCTGCGGTGGGCATCAACCTGCACAGTTTCTCCGGCGCGGTGATCGGCACACGCTTCATCCTCTACATCGCTCTGGACAACGACGAGGACGCCGACAAGGCCTGCAAGATTCTCCAGAAAATGTAGCCTCAGTCTTCAACAACACCGAAGGCGCGTGAATACGACGTCTCACGCGCCTTATGGTGGTGTATGCATCCCCTTACAGCGCAATTCGTTGACTCTTCAGCGCATTCGCTTATACTCATCCCGGTAATCAACAGAAAACACATTGTTGCGATGACAGTGCCCTGCGACTACCAAACTACTGACCTGAACATAAGAAAGTGAAGTTATTCCGCTGCACTATAGGCGTAGAAAGTTTAGCAAAATATGTTTGGGTCAGTAATGACTACCCGACTTCTCTGAAGGAGGCTATTGATGACCTATCCCGATCCCTACGTTTCCCCATTTACTTGGCGCTACGGCTCGCCTGAGATGCGCGAACTATGGAGCGAGTTATACACCCGCCGTCTGTACCGCCGCATCTGGGTGGCGATGGCGCGTGTGCAAAGCCGCTACGGGCTGGTGACAGCGGAACAGGTCGTCGATCTGGAAGCCCACGCCGAGGATGTGGACTTTGTCCGCTCGCTCGAAATCGAGGCCAGTATCCACCACGACGTAATGGCTGAGATCCGCGCCTTTGCTGAGCAGTGCCCGTTAGGTGGCGGTATCATCCACCTGGGCGCAACGTCAATGGACGTGCGCGACAACGCCACCGCATTGCAAACCCGCGACGCACTCGATTTGCTGCTGCCTAAGCTGGATGCTTTACTGTCGGCCTTCGCTGATCAGATTGAACGCCGTGCCGCTCACACCTGCATCGGTTTCACGCACATCCAACCCGCCGAGCCAACGACCGTGGGTTACCGGCTCGCTGCCTACGCGCAAGACCTACTCGCTGACCGTAACGACTTAGCACGTATGCGAGACGAGTTGCGCGGCAAAGGATTCAAAGGTGCGGTGGGGACGTCGGCCTCGTACCAATTGCTCCTGGAAGGGCAAACAAATCCCGCCACGTTCGAGGCTGAGGTGATGGCGGAACTGGGATTGCCCGCGTGGCCCGTCGCCAACCAGACCTATCCCCGCCGGCAGGATTGGGGTGTGCTGACGGCCCTCTCCGGTATGGGGAGTACCCTTTATCGCTTTGCCTTTGACCTGCGCATCCTGCAAAATCCCGCCATTGGCGAGTGGGCCGAGCCATTCGGAAAACAGCAGGTCGGTTCGTCGGCGATGCCTTTCAAACGCAACCCCATCCGCGCGGAGAACGTGAACAGCTTGGCGCGCCATCTCGCACAACTGCCCCGTGTGGCCTGGGACGACGCCGCGCACTCCTTGTTGGAACGCACCCTCGACGACTCCGCCAACCGACGTATCATCCTGCCGGAGGCATTCCTTATCGCGGATGATCTATTGGGGACGATCACACGCCTGGTGCGCGACTTACGTATCAACGATGCCGCCATCGCGCGCACACTGGACACATACGGGCCTTTCGCGGGCATCGAGCCACTACTGATGCGCCTGGTGAAGGCTGGAGCGGATCGCCAGGCTATGCACGAAGTCCTGCGCGAGGTGGCGATGCAAGCGTGGAGCGCTGTCGAAGCCGGGAGACCGAATTCGTTGGTTGAACTGCTGGCAACCGACAACCGCTTGCTGGCACACCTCGACGCTGCGATCATCCGCGCTAGTCTTGACGCTCGCGACTATATTGGCGATGCGCCGGAGCGCGCGCTGGCGTTGGCGCAGTGCATCCGCGAAACTGTCGCAGGAGAGGTGCGTGTAACACAATGAGTGCGTCACGTTTTGAAAGGAACGGAAAGGCTCTATGGGCAACGTCGCAACGCGTCTACTCTCTTTAATTTTGCTTTTGCAGTCGCACGCCACGTGGAAAGCGGCGGATCTCGCCGACGAGTTGGGTGTCTCCGAGCGGACCATTCACCGTTATATGGGGATGCTGGAAGAGATGGGGATTCCCCTCTACTCCGAGCGTGGCCCGTATGGCGGATTCGCGCTGGTGCGTGGCTACAAACTGCCGCCGTTGATCTTTACGGCGGAGGAAGCGACGGTGCTGTACATGGGGGCGAACCTGGTCGGCGAGGTGTGGGGCCAGACGTACAAGGACGCGGGTACAGCGGTCACGGCCAAACTCGACAACGTCCTGCCCGACGATCTGCGCCATGAGGTGGCAACTGCGCGACAAAGCCTAGTCATCAGTGGCTTGACGGCACGGGATTACCGTCCCTGGGAACCGATCATCCACACGCTCCGCGAGTGCATCATAGGACGGTGCTGCGTGCGCCTGGTCTACCAGAGCTTTGCCCTCGAGGAAACATGCCGCGATATTGAGCCCTACGCGCTGACATTCCACAGTGGGCTGTGGTACGTGGTGGGATTTTGCCGTCTGCGCCAGGCTATGCGCATGTTCCGTGTGGATCGCATCCAGCGCGTGACACCGTTGAGAATACCCTTCACAATTCCGCGGGATTTTTCAGCGCGTGATTACATCAACCAGTCGCTGAGTTTTGAGCAGAACTATACCGTCGTCGTGCACTTCGTTGCCCACATTGCCCCGCACATCCGCGAGCGTCATGGTCACTGGATGGAATTGACCGAGCACCCAGATGGCTCGGTCACGGCACAATTTGGTGCGTCCACGCTAGAATGGGCGACGGGATGGGTGCTCAGCTACGGCGAGACCGTGCGGGTGCTCGAACCACCGGAGTTGGTCGAGTATGTGCGTGCCGCAGCCGAGGCTATTCTCCGGCAGTATTCATAGTCGTTGGCTACTTTTGCGAAACCTTAGCCGGACTCGGGCTTTGGGAGACTTTCACAAAGGTTAACGTGCCAACACTTCTACTTACGCTATCATGGTACGAAGGCAAGGTGAACGTCTTGGAGCTTGCCGAACTCCAAAGTTCGGGGTAGTATGAAGCATATCACATCGCGCAAGGATGGTTATCATGGAGAAGTCTCGCGTTCTAGTGGTTGGAGATACACACTCGGCGGTCCGCGATGTCGCCGAGATGGTGCGCGCTGCCGATCTAGTGGTGAACGCAGTGACAGTCAAAGATGCCCTCCGAGGTGTTAAGAAAGTCGCACCAGACCTGATTGTGGTAGATGTTGCGCCAGGTAGTGCATTGGAGAGCTTACAGATTGCCGAAAAGCTACGCGCAGGCTTTGACGACCCGGTGATTTACCTGGTTTTTGCCGACGATGCGCTCCTTTTGCAGCGTGCCGGTATCACCGCACCTCATGGCTATTTACTCAAACCGGTTCGTGCTCCTGAGTTGAGGGGCGCGGTTGAAGTGGCATTATACCGGCGTGATATGGAACGCCGGCTTGCCGAGCGTGAGGCAAGTTATCGCGGTCTCTTCGAAGACGCGCCCTTCTCGGTATGGGAGGAGGACTTCAGCGCAGTCAAATCGTATCTGGATGAGTTGCGTGCAACCGGGGTAGATGATTTGGAACGTTACCTGCGCGATAACCCCGACATAGTCCAGTATTGTGCTTCTCTCGTCAAGATTCTGAACGTTAACCAGGCTGCGGTAGCCTTGTTCGGTGCTGCGGACAAAGCCTCGTTGTTACAGGATCTAGGAACGCTTTTTGTCGAGCAATCTTTGAAGGTCTTTATCGATGAACTGGTTGCTTTCTCCCGTTGGCAAAAGCGACTTGAGAGCGAAATCGTCGGCCGTAGATTGAACGGCGAATTGGTGGACACACTATTCCAGGCTACGCTCGTCTCCGGTTACGAGGAAACATGGGGTAAGGTATTCGTTACGGCAACCGACATCACTGACCGTAAGCGGGCTGAAGCAGAATTGGTGCAAGAACGCCAGTTGTTGCGTGCAGTGGTGGATAACTTGCCGGATGCCATCTACACGAAGGACCCGCAAGGGCGCAAGACGCTGGCGAACCGCGCAGATCTCGACAATATGGGCATTGCAACGGAAGAGGAGGCTTTAGGCAAAACCGATTTCGATATTTTTCCGCCGGAGGTTGCAAAGCATTTTCATCTCAAAGATCAACAGGTATTTCGCACGGGGCAACCACAGCTCAACCATGAGGAATTCCTTTGCAACCGTGAGGGGCGTTGCGTCTGGTTGCTCAGCTCCAAACTGCCACTGAAAGACTCAACAGGGCAAGTGATTGGTTTGGTGGGTATCGGTCGCGATATCACCGAGCGCAAGCGAATGGAATCGGAGCATGAGTGGACGATCGCGTTGTTGCATCTCATCAATGAGAAGCATGATCTGAACGATTTGGTAAAGGCCGTTCTGGACCTGCTACAACGCGAATTGGGCTATGATGCAGTGGGGGTGCGTCTTCGACAAGGGCATGACTTCCCCTACTATGAGACCTGCGGATTCTCGTCAGAATTCGTACAAGGCGATACTTCGTTGTGTACACTTGATCAGCAAGACGAATTGGTGTGTGACAGTGCGGGTGATCCTGTGCTGGAGTGTATGTGTGGCAATGTACTCTGTGGGCGCTTTGATCCGGCCTTGCCATTCTTCACCGAGCACGGCAGCTTTTGGACCAACAGTATCACTGCGCTACTAGCTTCTACTGGCGAAGCCGACTGGCAATCGCGCATGCGCAATCGCTGCGATAGCTATGAATCCGTGGCCTTGATTCCCCTACGCGCAGCCGCAGAGACGATTGGTTTGCTGCAGTTTAACGACTACCAGGTGGGGCGCTTTGACCCGCAGACGATCGCATTTCTGGAATACCTGGCCGATAGTCTCGCCACGGCGCTCGCGCACCGGCGTGCTGAAACGGCACTTCGTGAGAGTGAAATGCGTTACCGCGGACTGGCAGATGCCACGACCGACGCGATCTATGGCCATTATGTGAGCGAAGACGGTGGACCCGGCGCGATCTTCGAAGTGAATGATGTAGCCTGTCGCATGTTGGGATATACGCGTGAAGAGCTTTTGCGTATGGTGGTTGATGACATCGATGCACCCGAGTCCGATGCAGATATCCCGGCAGTAATGCGTGAGTTGGCAGAGGGCAAGGATGTGCTGTTTTCGCAGGTGCACGTTACCCGTGATGGACGGCGCGTTCCAGTGGAGGTCCACGCGCGTCTGTCCACCTACCAGGGAAAACCGGTGATTTTTTCCACGGTGCGTGATATTACCGATCGGTTGCGCACTGAAGAGGAGCAGCAGCAGGCAGAAGCAGCGTTGAAACACAGCGCAGCGACGTTGCGCAGCATCTTCCGGGCGGCTTCCATCGGCATTGGCCTGGTCTCCAATCGCACGCTTTTGCGGGTGAATGACCGTATCTGCGAGATCACGGGTTACACGCAAGCCGAGTTGATCGGCCAAAGTGCTCGTATGTTGTATCCGACCGATGAGGATTTCGATTATGTAGGCCGTGAGAAGTATCGTCAAATCCGCGAGCGTGGCGCTGGTACGGTAGAAACGCGGTGGCAGCGCAAAGATGGACAGATCCTCGACGTGTGGCTTAGTTCGACTCCACTTGATCCAACTGACCTCAGCGCCGGGGTCACGTTCACTGTCCTGGATATCACCGAGCGTAAACGAGCAGAAGAAGAACGCGAGCGTCTGTTGCGGCAGGTGCAAGAACAGACACGCCAGATGCAGCAGATTATGGACACCGTTCCCGAAGGTGTGCTGCTGCTGGATGCTGAACTGCGCCTGCTGTTGTGTAATCCTTCGGCCATGGTCTATCTCCCAGTATTGACCGATACGGCGACATGGGCAGCTGGACAAACGTTGACGGTGCTTGGCGGGCAGTCTATCGCCGAATTGCTCAGCCCGCCACCCCATGGATTGTGGCATGAGGTCGTCAAAGAACGGCAGCATTTCCAGATTCTTGCTCGCGCCATCGAAACTGGACCGATGATGGGGGGCTGGGTGCTGGTGCTGCGCGATGTGACCGACGAATATGCCATCCGCGAAACGGTGCGGCGCCAGGATCGTCTGGCGACGGTGGGCCAACTTGCTGCCGGCATCGCCCACGACTTCAACAACATCCTCGCAGGCATCGTGCTTTACAGCCAGATGTCGTTGCGGACGCCGGACCTGCCTCCACAATTACATGAGCGCCTCGTTATCATTGCCAATCAGGCACATCGAGCCGCTGATCTCATCAACCAAATCCTGGACTTTAGTCGCAGCTCGGTGCTGGATCGCCTTCCGCTAGATTTGGTTCCTTTGCTCAAAGAGCAGGTCAAACTGTGGGAGCGCACTTTGCCGGAGAGTATTCGCGTCGACTTTACCTATGGCTCGGATAACTACACGATTGACGCTGATCCTACACGGATGCAGCAAGTGTTTATGAATCTGGTGGTGAACGCGCGCGATGCGATGCCGGATGGAGGAATATTGAGCATCGTGGTGACGCGTCTGCGTGTCACCAAGCCGAAATACGCTCCAATACCCGATATGGCCGTGGGGGACTGGGTGCAGGTGATGGTTTCTGATACCGGATCGGGCATACCTGAGGAGGTTCTGCCCTACATTTACGATCCCTTCTTCACGACCAAACCGGAAGGCAAAGGTACCGGCCTGGGGTTGTCGCAGGTCTACGGTATCGTCTCTAGCCACGATGGATTCGTCGACGTGCATACCGAGATGGATGTTGGAACGACCTTTCTTCTTTACTTTCCCGCTCTGGAGGTGCCGGAATTACCTCCCGTTGTGATGTTCGACGATCTACCTTTGGGCCACGGCGAAACGATACTGGTCGTGGAGGATAACGCTGCTGCCCGCGAGGCCATCGTCGCCAGCCTGGAACTTCTGAACTATCATGTCCTCGAAGCTGAGAACGGCAGGGTAGCTTTGAAGATTTTTGCTGAACATCGCAAGGACATCAGGCTGGTGCTGAGTGATCTGGTGATGGCGGAGATGGGCGGCAAGGCGCTGGCTCAGGCGCTGTATCAGCAAGATTCGACGCTGCGTGTGGTGGTGATGACCGGCCATCCGCTGAACGAGGAACGCGAGATGTTGCGTGAGGCCGGTGTGGTGGCGTGGATTCAAAAGCCGCCAGAGCTTGGGTATCTGGCGGAGACGCTCGCCCGGGCATGCGCAGATATGCCGTTTTCCGATGACCACTAACGCTTCCAAGGCAGGTGATCCAGGTCAGCGTTTCCTCCTGAAAGAATGATGCCGATCTGCAGTCCCCTGAACAGATTGGGATGTTCAAACAACGCCGCCACCGGTACCGCCGAAGAAGGCTCAATGATGATTTTCATCCGCTCCCAAATCAAGCGCATAGCAGCGACGATGGCTCTTTCACTTACGGTGACAATCTCACTCACATGCTCATAGATGATGGGGAAGTTAATGTCACCCAGGAAGGTGCGCAAACCGTCGGCTATGGTGTAGGCATTTGTGGGCGGATAGATGCGGCCATCCCTCAAAGAACGAGCCGCATCATCCACTGTTTCAGGTTCTGCGCCGATGACGCGTGTGCGTGAAGATAGGCCGTTTGTAGCCAATGCTGTTCCTGCCAGCAATCCTCCACCTCCAACCGGTGTCATGACGATATCCAGGTCAGGCACTTCTTGACGAAGCTCCAATGCCGCTGTACCCTGTCCGGCAATCACGTGAAAGTCATTGGATGGGTGGATAAAGACGGCGCCAGTCTCTGCGAGCACGGTCTCTAGCGTATTTTCGCGATCCAGCGGGTTGGATCCGGCCCACACGATTCGCGCACCGTAATCCTGCACCGCCGCTACTTTGACCGGTGGTGCATCCTCAGGCATTACCACCGTTGCTGGAATGTTGCGCAATCCGGCAGCGTAGGCCACCGCCTGCGCGTGGTTGCCGGACGAATGCGTGGCAACACCGCGCGCTGCCCCAGCCTCGGAGAGCGCGAAAACAGCATTACATGCACCTCGGGCCTTGAAAGCTCCGACACGCTGAAAATTCTCGGCTTTCAGAAATATCGTTGCGCCAGTCATTTTGTTCAGTGTTCTGGAGGTAAAAACTGGGGTGCGATGGATATAGGGTTCTATGCGACTCGCGGCCTCGATCACATCATCAAAAACAGGGCACGGTTTCATAATTTCTCCTCGGTTGAGAGATCCTGCAACATTTCATCATTATACATAGGGACGTTCCCATTACCAATAAATCCCCCTTTATGGGATTCCACAGTAAAGACCCACCCATGAACGAGGGAAACAGGCTGGGGTGGGGGTAAAGTTTGGGTTGAGCGAGTTTTTGCGAGTT
>JAFGSL010000417.1 GCA_016934645.1 Anaerolineae bacterium | reverse complement strand
CGCCAGATAGGTCGGCAGCTCGTGGAAGTCCACGTGCCCATCCTGGAAGGCGACGATGTCCACCGCGCCACGGATGCCCGCCATAATTTCACCCCACTCGCGCGCGTGCTCCTCCGGCGTGATCCCCTGCGCTTTGTTTACATCCGCGTCGAACGACCAGACCGCCTTGATCCCATCCATCCACGGGGAGATGAGCACCGGTAGATCGACCAAGGATTTACAGTGGCGACCCATCTCCGCGTAAATTTCGATGATACCCTTGACGCGACGGCTCACTTCCTGCGTGAGATACCAGCCTTTGAAGGCCGGTTTGTGCCCGTAGCGCACCCAGACTTCATCCACTACGGCTTTGTTGAGATCGACTTCCTTGCGATAATCCCCCTGATGCCAATAGCGTCCGGAGTCATATGTGCCGAAGTAGAAGGCCATACCATACTCTTCCGCCAGATCGAGGAACATGTCGACCAAATCGACCGGTGGGGTAAAGCATCCTTCGCGCGCGTGCAGGACGTCCGAAGGGTAGGTCATCCACTGCTTGTGCCCGCTGCGAATAAGGATGACCGTATCGATGCCGATAGCCTGCATCGCCGCAAAATCGCGCGACCACTCTGCCCGTCCCCAATTCTGGTGCGGGATATCGTGGCTGATTTCGTCCAAAAACGTGCCCGTGAGTCGCATCGTACACTCCTTTCGGGAGAGGGAGTAAAGAGTAAAGAGATCATTTCACTCATTACGCATTTCTCATTACTCATTTCTCATTTCTCATTTCTCATTTCTCATCTCTCATCTCTCATCTCTCATCTCTCATTTCTCACTTCCAACTTCTTGAACACATCCCGGAAAATCGGATCGCGGTTCACGTGATAGACGGTGCGGATGAGGTGCCGTCTGTTGTCGAAGCTCCACGTGCCCTGGTCGGTGACGATGGGACTGTGAACGAGGTGCGTGGGCGTCCAGGATTCATCCAGCAAATACGAGATCGCGGCGATGTCCCAGATCACCTTCGACCAGCCGAAATGATCGGCATGGTAGCCCTTGACGGTCTCCGCCAGGTAATCGCCAATCGCGCCCTGCCCGGCGACATAGCGCTCGATTTCGGGGATCGTGGTGTGCAGATGCGAACACACCCCCATTACAGGAATCTGCACCACCGGCACGCCGCTATCGAAAATCACGCGCGCGGCCTGTGGATCTTGCCACAAATTGAACTCCTTCGTATTGGGCCAGTGGAACGCGTGCCCGCCGAGCCACACAACGACGATGCGGCGGATGATCTCCGGTTCCAGCAGAATGGCCGAAGCTACGTTGGTGATCGCGCCGATGGCAACGACGTACAAGGGGTCATCGGCTTCACTGTGCGCCATCGCTTTGGCGATGAGATCGCGGGCGGCGTCACTCTCCACGGGATGGTCCCAATCGGGCAGATAGCGGTCGGAGCCACGGAAGACCAGTCCCGCGGATGGAATAGCCAGCCGTTCCAGCAAACGGAGAATTTCCTGGTAGCTCTTTTCCATCCCGTCGGCGGGGCCGGAGGAGCGGTCATTGAAGAACGGCGCGGCATAAAGCGCCAGCACGTCCAGCTTCTCCGGCGAGAGCAATGCCTGCACGACGGCAAACTGGTCATCCACCTCGTTATAGGTGTCGGTGTCGAGCACCATCTGCACTTTCCCGGTGGGTGGCTCAAGACGGGAAATCCGTTTAGCCTCAGAAAGGATTGGAAATTGCATCAAAAACCTCCTGTTAATCCTATAGTCCGTAGTCGAAAACGTACTTTAGCTTATGCGTCCGTCTATCGTCTACTGTCTACCTGCGTGGCAAACAATGGAACGATGCCATTCGGTAACGGTTGCCCCGTGTCGTCGGTAACCGGCAAGCGCGTCAGATCATCGGGCAAGTACATCCCCACACTCACGTACACCGTCTGTCCCGTTGGGATTTCGGGTATGTCCAACTGCCGCACGTCAACGACCACATCACCAGCTTCCCAGGCAGAAGTAGGATACCAGCCTGCACGCGGCGGGTCGTCATCCTGCGCGAGCATCGTGTTGGCTTCATCCAATAGGTGTACAAAAACCGTGTAATCTCGGTCGAGTGCACTTTGTGCTTGCCAATACAAGGTCAACGTGAGGGGTGTACCGCTTTGAAACGCGCCGGATAGATCATATCCCTGCAAAAGGATGCTTTCGCCCAGCACGTATTGCACCGGATACTCAGGCGTGATGTCCAAGGGAGTTTCAGGGACAATCGACACGGCCCCCACGATGGGCGGGATGAGGGACTGCCCGGCACTGTCGAAGGCCGTCAATCGGTCGCGCGAGTCGTCGAGGTATAGCCCGATGAGCAATTGGTAGCATTCTGGCGCGGGAACCCAGGATTCGACGGCGATGCGGTAGACATCGCAGAAGGCCATGCCGGGCGTCCACAGTGAGGTGGGGTAGCGGCCCAGACCTGGATAGGTGTGACGCTCCCCGGCGCGGGTATAGTTCTGCCCCAGCAATTGCGCATATATTGTGTAATCTTCTTCAATCGGGACCAAGGCCTCCCAACAAGCTTTGACCGCGAGTATGTCTCCTTGCGTCACCCGCTCCGGCTCGAAATCGACCCCAAGAAGACGGATGCGTAGGTTGGTCTGCCCAGCCACATCGTAGTCGAAGTTCAACAACGTGATTGTCTCCTCCACCTGTTGCGGGGCATAAAGCCGTGGGGGAGCAAAGGCGGCTTGAATGCGCGCGCCTGGCGCGAGCGTGGCCAGCACGGCCATACTCAAAATCAGCACCCGGCCAAGAGCGCGCCAAACAGGGGATACTGACTCCTGATACACGCCGTACGCCACCAGCACCGCCCACGCACCGACCGCCGGGAAGAGCAACCGCCCGTGCGGCGCACCGACGTTCCGCATCCAGTACAGCAGTGCAACGCCAATCGCTGCCAGCCACAATGCACTGAAGAGGTAGATGCTCTCCGCAGAAGATATACGATCACGTAGCGAGGGGGAGGCCCGGCGCGCACGCATGTCAGAAAGCATGTGCCAGATGCCTAAAACAAAGCAAGCAAGGGCAATGAGCGTGAGGAGCACATACACCCAATCAGGCCAGAAAATGTGGCCCCAGCCATACGCGCCCCAGAACGAACGCAGCAGCAATGGCAAGTCTGGCAGAAGCTCGAGCAGAGATTTGGGTTGCACGTGTCGCCAGGGCGTGTCAAAGTGACGGCTCACGCCCAACAGATCGCCGTAAAGCCACAGGTTGCGCGCGTACCACCAGCCCCCCACCCCCAAAGCCAACGCGAGATACAGGCACAATGCTATCACCAGCGTTTTCCAGGACAGTCGCTCGCGCCAGGCCTGCCAGCACAGCGCCGCTCCAACCGCAAACAGCAGCGCCAGCGCGCTCGTTTTGGACAGTATCGCCATTCCTACCAAAACGCCGAGCACAGCAGCGCGGCGCACTGTGAATCCGCGCCGGAACACACGGGCCGTCACCCACAAGGCCGCCGTGCTCAGCGCGGCAGCGGCGCTATCGTTGTTGATGACACCGCACATAAAGACGAATTGCGGCTGGAACGCGACCAACGCGGCGGTTATCAGCGCGCCCTTGCGAGTCTGAAAAACCTCGTACCCTATCCCCCATACCGCAATCACGGTCAGAATGCCGAACAGGAGCGAGGTCAACCGCGTCACATGGATCGCCAGGACGGAGCCGCGCCAAGGGAAGCGCTCTGCCTCTGTATGGATGAGCATATTCTTGTTGTCCAGCGCGTTGTCGAGCGCCTGATAGCCAAAGTTGGGGTTGTGCCACATCAGGTTGTGCAGATCACTATCGTCGAAAAGGGTGCTAAAGAGCGCAGCCACGACATAGTAAAGCGGCGGTTGCGCGGCTTCCTGGTTTGCACCGCTGGCGTTGTCATCCAGCGAAGGCAGCCCGTTGCCCTGCACTAGCCAGCGCACGTAGGCGTAGTGCCACACCTCATCGGGAGCCTCAAAAACAGGCGTGGCGCTGCCGTGTAGCCGCGTCAAAACGATGAAGCCGAGAAGCAACACCACCAACGGGTGCGCAAAAAGGCGTGGCAAACTATGGAGAAAGTCCGACAAATGATTCATGGGGATAACGGCCAAATCATGAGCGCATCATCAGGCACAGGCTCACCATCACGCCATGCAGACAGGCGGGCGCCATCCGATGGAAGGTACAAGCCAACGACAATCGTACCCCCGGGAGCGGCTGGCTGCGGCAACCAGTGAGTATCCAGAATACGGTCGCCGGACTGCCAGAAAGACGTAGGGAAAGCGCCAGCGGCAGGCGGGCCGTCGCCGGTGGTTTTGAGCGTGCCGTCCGCATCCAGCAAGTGGACGAACACAGTGTAATCCGCAGGCAAAGCGCGTACGCTTTCCCAACACAGCGTTACCAGCATGTGATCAGCGGACGGCGCGACGACGGCGTGGGTCAACCGCACAGACTCGCCAAAATCGAATGTTCCCGGCAATCGCGTCTCGGCAGGGCAATCGGGTGCAACGCCCGGCAAACGCAGCCGCGTCAGCATCAAATGCGTTCCGACGGATATACCGTCAATGCTGACCGGCAAACGCGCGCCGCTCTCCCTTTGATACAGCGCCAAATGCAAATCCCAAGCCTGAGTCGCAAAATCAGCCGCAGGCAGGTCGAACTGGTAACGATCAACGATGACGATGCCGGTCTGCCAAGCACCGGTAGGATAGTTACCCCGCCCAGGCCAACTGTCGTAGGTCCAACGCTGTGTGGTATCACCAGGAATCGGCGATACCAACTGCAGAGCCACAAGATAATCCTCGTTGAGCGGCGCTGCGGCTTCCCAGTAGAACGTCACCTGCATACGCTGCGCGCGTTCATCCATAACCAGATCATAGCCCTGCAGAAGAATCGTATCGCTAAAAGTGGCATTGAGCGGATATGCAGGATCCGCCACAGCAATGCGATGCGGCAGCGCGAAGAAAGCCGGAAGAATGTGGCCTTCTGTCCACCAAGCAAAGAGAACCAATACGAATACTACGCCCTGCGCTACGCGACGCGGCGACGCCAAGCGGGTCAAACCAGCCGCCATCACCAGTGCAACAGCAGGCAGTGCAGGAAAGAGCAAACGTCCTCCGGGCGCTGGCGTCATCGAATTCCAGCGCAACCAACTGAGCATGATCACTACGAACCAACCCACCAGCGTGATGAGCATGTAACGTTCGCTCGATCGGAGACGTCGCCAGCCCCAGAACAAGCCAACGGCGCTCAATCCGGTGAGTAGCCCGTACAAGAGATAGAAGCCAGATGGATAGAACGCACAAGGCAGTTGTCCCCAGAACGAGCGGAACATCAAGCCTGCCTCTAGTAGCCCCTTCCAAGGGCTGCTCCATCCTCGACTACCGACTACCGCGAGCATCGGCTGCAACGCCGTCGGATCGGCGTAAAGCTGCCAGTTGCGCCAAAACCACCAGCTACCCAGTGCGAGCGCGGTGATGGGAATGAGTATCGCGCGTAAGGTCAGGGCCGGTCGAGGTGCAGCGTGACGCAACCATAAGGCCAGGAAGAGAGCCGCGCACGGGATCAGGGTAAGCCATCCACTCAACTTGCTCAGGCCCGCCGCGCCGCAGAGCACGCCCAAGAGCACTGCGCGTGGCCAGTCCAGGCGGCGATCCTGCCACACGCGTGCCACCAGCCACAGGATCACAGTTGCCAAAGGCGTCATCAGGTTATCATTATTGACGCCGCTGGCAACCAGCAAAAACTGCGGATTGAAGGCGACAAAAGCTGCGCCGAGCAAAGGGATCGCCGGACGGCCTGGAAAAAGCCGGCGGCCCAGCGCGAACGCGCCGATAACCGTGATCGCTTGCAGGCACGTGGAAAACAGCCGCAAGACGTGCAGGGTCAACAGCGCGCCTTGCCAGGGGAAGGCCTCGCTGTGCGGATCGTGGCGCAGTACCGCGCGGTTATCGTAGAGATGCGGGGCTTCCAGTCCGCAAGCCACACGGGGATTCCACTGCCAGAAAGTCGATGCATCTTCGGCACGCAAGCCAAACAGGCGTACAAGAATGGCAGAGAACAGGTAATAGAGCGGCGGCTGTGAGATTTCCTGATGCATCTGATAATCCTCGACATCCAGCACTTCATAAACCGGCAACCGTCTGTTCTCAGCCACATAGCGAATCACCTCGAAATGCTCCAACTCATCCAGATTCTCAAAAGGGGGCAGAATGACGCCATAGGCTAAGGCCAGACTGAGGTAGGCCAGCAGGATAATGCATAGACCGCGGTAAGGATTATGGCACATTGGAAAAATATTGTAATGACCTTTGTTTTCTTAGAAAATTTACTTCGTGCTTCAGAGGTATAAACCTTGTCGAGTCACGTTGACTAATCCAATAACGCTGACGAACAAACCTATCCCCATCAGCCCAGCATAAATGAGAATGAAGGCGCGCGCTTGCCGCCAGGGTATACCCACGGTCCAAATATAGGCGGCCCAGAGATCCGCGGGACGAGCATTAGCCGGGTCGTAGAACCAGCGCATCGCCTCCCAACGCCACGGAATATCGGCGTTAATGGGCAGCGGGGCCGGCAGACGCGCTTCTCGATAGGCGACTAATAGACCATCGCTCAGCACCTCCACCTGCGCCAGGAAAACGCCAAGCGCCCGTTCCTCGCCCGGCGGTTGCCATGCCGTCGTCGTCATCACCAACGTACCAGGATGGATGGCGACTTGGGCAGCCGGCAGGGTTAGCGTTTCTAACCATTGTGTCTCATGTTCATCTTTGTGCACTAATTCCCGTGTCGCCGCGACTGGCGCGTGATCGTAGTACAAGTGTAGACCCGACCACGGGACATCCTCCGGATCAGCGGCGCGGGGACGCGAATAGCTGAAACGCACCGTGAGCGATTGTTGTGGCGCTGCGTTGATGTACAGTTGGGCTGAATCTTGTGTCCACCGGCCAAAGGGAGCAAGCGCATCTACCTCTATGGAATAGAAACCGCTCTCAAGTGTATAGAAGGTCTCATCGGATACACGCACATCGTGATCATAGCGTTGCCATGTCCTGACCACCTGCGGCCAGAGCTGCCATTGTCTCCCCAAAGGTGAATAGTATGGATAATAACGCTGGTAATCGGCAGGGATATCGCTGAAGAGATATGTGCTGTAGTTGACCGCCACTGTAGAGAATTGCACCCAAAACCCTATGACAAAGAAAATGACGGCGCTACCCAAGCGCAACCAACGCGGCAGCGCGCGCCGTTCGAGATAGGCACCGAGCGGCAAGAGCACAAAAGGCGTGGTACAGACCAGGTAGCGCGGCCCCCAGTTACCTCCCCCATGCCACGCTGAGGTCATTGTTATATAGAAAATCAGGTAAAGCAACGGAATGCTGAATATGAGCACGGCAGCCTCACGCCGTCGGCGCAGTAACACAGTGATGCCCCAGATCGCCAACACCGCCGGCGGAGAAAAGAAGAAGAAGCCCTTGCCCGAACTAAAGAGGAATCCGTAGAGGGATAACAGAGGGTGGGCTGTGGCGGCCCATGTGTCGATAGCCCCCCGTGCTTCGCCGGTCGTATAGCCAGTCTCCAGCGGCCCGCCGAAGCGTGCAATGTTGAAGAGCAACAACATCCCGATGATCAGAGCAAAAGGTGCTCCCCCGGCCAACAATGTGCGCAGTATACAGCGTCGCCGCTCACGCCCTGGGTGACACTGCATCCATACCAGCGCCAGATAAAGGAGATAGGCCGGGCCAGCCACAGCCATCACGTACTTGGTGGCGACACCCAATCCTAAAGCTAGACCGGTCACAGCCATCCATTGCCATCGCTCTGTGTATGCGTAACGATAAACTGCCCAGGCTGCCAGAACCAACCAAAAAGTATGCAGGCTTTCGGCATAGAAAGTGCGTGCATAGGGCCAACCAACCGTCGCCAGAGCATAGGTTAGCGCCACAAAACATGCTGTGCGGCGCCGGAAGCCCAAGTCAACGCCAAAAAGATAGAGCAAGGCGGCTATTGCCGCGTGTACGGGCGCATTAAAGAGCAAAACGAAGAAATGCGTGAAGTAGCTTCTAAACGCCGGGGCAAAATAGCCGCTCACCCAGCGCCCCACACCGTAGAAAGGCAGTGCCAGGATCGACTGAAGCGGGCCGGTGATCGCGTACTGACGTCCATCAGCAGCTTCGACCAAAGCACGGGGAGTAGTGTCGCCGGGAAGGAAGGTCAGCGCGAAGGTCCCACGCTCGGCCAAACTTTCAGTAACAGCGAATTCGGTTTCGCCATCGGCGATGTAGGTGTGCGCGCTGGCCGTCAGCCAAAACCAGAAGGTGAGCACGCAAAAAAGCGCCAAGGCTAAATGAGTATCCCGGGATGTGGTCCTCATAAACCGAGCGTCTCCTTGTGAACCAACCCCTTGAAACTAAGAATGTTGATTGAAAGAAGGCCAATGCCAAAAGGCGTCAAAGTCCATAACACGCGATCGACTAACACACCCACGAGCGCGATATCTTGAGGGATGCCCAAATTCATCAGCAACAGCGTCATGCTGGCATCTCGCGCACCGAGGCCGGTGGGCAACATAGAAATGATCCCCACCATGCCGCTAATGGCTTGAGCAAAGAGCAAATCTAGCCAATTTGTGAAACCGCCGCTCGCGTACAACACCAGATAAATACACAACGCACGGATTGCCAGGCGCACCGAGTAAAGTATGATGACCCAGACCAGGATCTTGACAGGCACAGAGCGTAAGCTGTTGCAAAATTGAGATTCCCAATGAAGAATTTTTGCAATGTAACGCTTCGGCACGACCCACCGAACGAGGGTCTCACTGAGTTGAGGTGACAACAACACAATGAGCGCACCGAGCACGCCAAAGCCCAATATAACTGCGATATCCTGCACATTTCGATCTGGCAAAAGTCGGGGCGCGCCGACTATTGCCAAGCCCACACCAAGAAGCATCCCCAAAGCGCTCTCGACCACTACGCTGGCGCCACCCGCAGTCACGGGAACATTCAACAAAGCTTTGTACAGCCATAATCGAACAGGAATACCCGCTTTAACTGGCGTCAGATAATTCGAAGACATACTACTGGTAACAGCCAACCACAAAAGCCCAAAATGGACATTGTACCCCAGCCCATATAAAAGTCCCCAAACGCTGATCGCATAAACGCCCAAATACCCCAGCGAGAGCGCCAGTAGAGCCGCGATGAGAGGAGCGCCAAGCTGAATCAAGGCTTCCCAGCGAAGATTGCGAGCCAGGTAGTAGCCGCCGGCCAAAGAGATTACCATAACAAGGCCAATAGCCAGGGATTTTGAGCGCCGAAACAAGGATTTCATGTGGATTTTTTCCCTACGTAGATGATGGCATAGCAATAGGCGCGGGGAAAGGGTAAAGTCCAGTTTAGGCCAGGGATGACTATACCGCCAGAATAAGCGCGCACATCTCGAAAGCCAGCCTGTTCGACCATACGCAGCAAAAAGCGCGGTAACAAGAGGTTGTAGTGATCTTCAGCGTAGAAGTATCGCCGGATCATCAAGCGTTCTAGCCAGACCACGGGCGGATAGTAGGGATTGGGAGTGCTGAGTACCAGGCATCCACCGGGACGCAGCAGGTGATAACAAGCCTCCAGAAAGCGCCGGGGGTGTTCGAGATGCTCAATGATCTCACCGGCGAGAATAGTATCATAACACTCTGGATGCTGGATCAAGTCAACCACGTCGCCAGTGATGAGGTCAGTGTAGTTCACTGGCTTGCGGGTTGGCTGGCGGTCAAAACCATAGACTTCACCACGAAGATAAGGGTTAGGCTGATCGGCGAAGCCGATATCGAGAATTTTGCCTGAAGCAAATTGCGCCATCTTGCGTAAACGATACATATTTCTCAATTGGCTGTGTGTCGGGCATACGTCTCAACGGTCTCTACGATGTAGGCCGTGACATCAATGAGCGTGTCAAGTAACGCCTGTTGACGCATTTGTGCTCTTGCTTTAGCGGTGGGATCCTCCATTAGCGCCATCGCCCGCGCCAGCCCGGTGTCACCATCTCGATAGGCCTCCACGATTCCAGCCTGGGCCAACGCATCGAAGTTCCCCATTGTCCCAACCAGGCTCGCTACATAGATAGCAGGCGTGCCAAGCAGGGCCGCTTCAGTGGCCGTGGTTGCGCCTTCACTCACGACAAGCCTAGCATAGTGCAACAGATCGTGCAGCGCCTCCGCTCCTAGCGGGAAGCGATAATGCTCCCAGGACGGAGGCAATTCGCCGGGAGCGCTGATAAAGAGCCGTGCATGCGCGGCCAATCCTTCCACGAGATGACGTTTTTGCTCCGCCGTAAATCCAATTTGCCCGGCGTCATGGGCAGCATCCCATGCAATGAAGCGCACCACGGTGTACTGTTCTCCAGCAGCCAGGCCCAGCGCATCAAGTACAGCAGGATCAGGCGTGAAGCGGGCGGGATGCAGATAGGCTAACTCTTGAAATCCTCGATAGCGATGGTGCCTTGGCCCGGCTTTTCTGAAAAAACAATAGGGCGTGCAAACCGCTGTTGCGAGCGGATAAGTGAGTACACGGTCAATGCGGACGTGTTCGCTATCGGTGAAGACCACGGCAGGGATGCCTGTCACAGCCCCTACCGGCGCAATGAAGGCTCCACCAATTGCCGTGATCACATCAGGGCGAAAAGTGCGCACGACACGGAGCAGCGCGTACTCGCGTTGTACGAACTCACGCAGTCGTCGCTGCCTGGTGTTTTGAGCGTAACTCAACGTATGATAGGCGAATCCATAATGGTCAAGTAGCGCCAGGGTCACGTCTTTGGCGCGCACGGTGATTTGCACTTCGTGGCCACGCGCGCGCCAGGCGCGGAGAGCATGCTTATAGAAGTGAACATGGCCAGGGTGACCTAAATCCACGAGCAGCCGCATAATCATCGCCCCCGTAATTCCCGGTTGTATTCCATATCGAACCACATTGCAAAAAGAATGCTGTTCATCCCCGAGACGAAGAGAAACACGGCGAAGAGGGCGCTGGTGGGAGAAACCAGGCCAATCCACAGGCGGTGAACAAATAGGTAGAGGCCAAACAATGTGCCGGGGACTAACAAACTCATCCCCATCAAATAAAAAAACACCAGTGGATGGAAATCCCGAATCACATATTTTTGCCACATCCGATACAGAAACAACTTGAACAACAACCAGGTAAGTTTGGGAATCATCCGCAATGGTTTGATGCCGCTTTTTTCGCCTATATTATACACCGGTTGCACCGGTACGTCACAGACGCGGAAATTGTATACATTGAGCCGTACCAGCAAGTCATTGGGCTGTCCGTACCGGGGATACATCTGCTCCCAATCAAGTGTGTTGAGAGCTTTGAGGTTAATCGCGGTGTAGCCGGATTGAGAGTCGGCCACATGCCAATAGCCTGACGCGATCTTGGTCAGCAACGACATGGCACTATTACCCAGATACCGCACGTGGGGAATCATATTCCAGGCGTCGCCGGTGAAAAGCCGGTTGCCCTTGGCATAGTCCGCTTGGTCATTGACCAGGGGATCAAGCAATGCGGGCAAATCGGCAGGGTCCATTTGAGCATCACCTGCCATCACCACGGCGATGTCGATGTCATGATCCCGGCACCAAACGTAGCCAGTAGCAATCGCCCCCCCCACGCCCCGATTCTCTGGATGCTCCAACACCACCAACTCACGTGGGCTCATCTGCTCGCCGTAACCACGCGCGACGGTAGCCGTATCGTCGGCGCTACAATCATCGACCACCACTACCACATCGACAAAATCGGGCATCGTCTCCAACACCCGCCCGATAAGCTGAGATTCGTTATAAGCCGGAACCACAACCCCGATACGTTGCTGACGATACATTTTAGGAACAACTCCCTATAGAAAATTTCTCTGTTTTCAGATCGATAGCGGAGTTCATTATACCATACGGTCATTCAGGGTTGACAATATCGACAACGAGTGTCGTCATATTCCTGCAACACCGTTAGATGAATCTATCAACAATTCCACACGCTGGCGATATGGTGAGTAGAATACGTCCAATAGAAGGACAAGTCATCCATACCACTATTGATCAATAAGTTACCATTTACAGCCGCCTCCAAACGGGCCTGAAGCTGCGGCGGCGGAACTTCACCAACTCAATTGAAACCCTTCTCCTCACTGTCATCGAGAGGGGCACGTAACACAGCCGCCACTGCATAATAGAGTGACGGCTGTACAGCTTCTTGATCGGCACCACTGGCGTTGTCATCCAATGAAGGTAATCCGGTTGCCATTTGCTAGCCAGCGCCTGTAGACATCATGCCAGACCTCGTCGGGGGCTTCGTAGAGAGGTGTCGCCCAGCTATGCAACAGGCCCAGCCCCACGAAAGCCCAAAGTAGAGCTAACAAGGGGTGCCACGAACGCAGATGCAACTTCATGATCAATATTTAAAAACCATGGGAAGATAGGTTCGATTGGTTCGTCCCAGAATCCCATATAATCCGGGTCGGTCAATCCACGCCAGAATGTGTCCGGAGCTATGTTCTGTAGTCGCAATATTGTCTGTCACCCAGGTAGTAGCATCCAAGCGGTAAAGACCTTCGGTGCCTGCAATCATGCCGCCGGTATTCTTGAAACCCAGCAACACCTCTACTGGGTTGGCCGACAGCACTCCATCCACAACAAAGAAGTGATCTATACTTTGTAAATCTCCTACCGGTTGAGGCTGTGTATAGGTAACGCTGAGTGTAATCTCCGAAGTCATGGTGCCACTCAGGGTTCCAGGGAGCACATGCAATGCTGTCAAGTGCTCAGGATGGGTTATCCACAGGACCCCACCATCCTCACTGAAGCTCCCGCTATCCGAGGGGACTGGCGTAGGCGTCGGTGTAGGTGTAGGGGTGGGCGTCGGCGACGTCGGTGCACTACGCACGCAGCGGAAACCGATGCGTTCGATGTGCAATATTTCTGATTCATCTAGTCGTACAATCGCCGTAATGCCGCCGCCATCCTCATGCCAAGAGCCGCCACGCACGAGTGCCCCTTTTCCCCCATCTTCAACCGGACCCTGTGGATTATAATACGCCCCTTCGCGGTAAGCGAAACGCGAGTAGAAGTCATTGACCCACTCGCTGACATTGCCAGCCATATTTAACACTCCATACGGACTGGCCCCATTAGGGAAACTATTAACCGGTACAGTATCCCCGCCACATCCGTCAAAACGTGCAACGGCGCAGGTTGGTGGTTGATCGCCCCACGGATATTTGCGTAAATCTGTACCGCGAGCCGCCTTTTCCCATTCAGCCTCAGTTGGCAGCCGCTTGTTTTGCCACGTACAGTAAGTCTTGGCTTGTCCCCAAAGCACATTGATGACTGGAAAATCATTATACAGTGGATTAGTATAATAGTCTGGGCGCGTTGGCGAGGCTGAATCTTGCGGCGGCGTACAGATACCAGCATCAACACAGGCACGATATTGCGCATTAGTGACTTCAGTTTTGTCTATATAATAAGCGCTCAACCAGACAGCATGAATGGGCCAAGTATCATTATCACATCCACCAGGATAAAAGTCATAAGTGCATCCCATCAAAAATTGACCTTCGGGGATGTAGACTTCTGTGCTTCCAGCAGTGACGAGTGAAGGAGATATTTTGTGAGCAACGATGGCTGGCTGCGCAACAAAAAACAGAAAGACAAATGCTAAGAGAAATACAGGTAATAGTTTCCAATGTGCGAACTTATTGAACTTCATCTAGTGGCTCCTTAACGCAAATAGATAATGGGATCATAATTCTATTATCTGCTGTAGATGTGGTTGCATTGAGTACAGGTAGACGTTCGAGCGTCGCTTCTGTATACAATCCCACCCATATACGATCATTGACAACATTCCCAGAAACAGATAACACGTAGGTATCAAGTAACTGGTCACCAACTCGCCAGTTGTAGGTGCGATGGTAACCGTAAGCTGGATAAGCATCGGCCTGGGCAATAATCTGCTGGTCGCGTTCATAGTGGACAAAAACTTTATAATCAGCCTGAATTGGGCGATCGGCATACCAAGTAAGGAGCACAGCAATACCTTGCGGTTGTGGGGTCACGCAGCCGGAAACCAGGCTGATACCCTGCGCAAACTGCGCAAAGAAATCATTGGGGATAGCGCTCGGGGTGGCAGTAAATTTGAGATATGCGGGATGCGGTGACCAGTCTTGATGGGTAATCGTCCACATGCCCTCTTGTACTTCCACGAGTGAGTTAGGAGGTAATAACGTCTGCATCTCAGCAACCCAAAACTCCGGGTAGTATTGGTTATACCATCCATAAAAGACCATAGGGAGAGCAGGCTTGGGTGCTACAGAGTTAATGAGTCCATCCTGGGGAACGTTAAACCCAGGTGAATCAGGGATGAGGAAATGCGCGTTGATCACATCTTTCCATAGCTGATATTGCACAAATACCTGGCGGTCACTACGTCCAGGTTGAGGAATAACGCGCCCAGTATTTCTGGTCCATCCGGTTTCCAGATAGGAATTTATCTCATTCGCCAGTTCTACGCCGGCACATTCAAAACGATAACAGATCCCCGGTTGGGATGGTGGGTGAGCAAAGATGCGCCAAGCGTCTTTGCTCCAATCCAACTTACGATAAGCACCTGGGGTAGTATTAGTAGATTGCTCTGATGTTTCGAACTCAAACTTATGATTAATATCTGACATGGTAGGATAACGCACAAAATAATCCCAAGCAGTGCTTCCTAAACCAATAAGGAGAATAACAACTACAAAAAGAGTTCCCCAACCTGAATGTCCAATTTTGGATAAGCGTTTCCAACACCAATCCAGCCCAAGAGCGGGCAAGATAGCGACAAACGGCAAGATACCTATCGCGCGAATAAAATGCGGGCAATCTTCGGTCAATATTGAGGGGAGAAGCATAGCCAATAGCCAAAATACTAGAAAGGCCGTTCCATAGTCGCGCCGAAAACGGCGGATTGCCAACCACACGCCCAGACAAAACATTATCCCCAAAGCAGGATCGAAAACCGGGCGCAAGGGGACATTATGGCGGCTCAGAAAATCTCCGCGAAATATAAACATCGCCAGTGTATTGAAAAGATTGCGCGCTAATAATTGTACCGGGTTAGAAACGGTAAAAAGGCCAACTGCCACCTGTGTGCGGAGAAAAACACTTTCCCAATGCGCTATGGTGTAAAACAAGAAAGGTAACATCACAGCTAATGCAGGCAATGTAAACCACAGCCATTGCTGTAAGGTAGGGACGGCCACTGAGCGCCGTCGCCGCCAGACATAAATGATGAATAGACTAACCGGCAAAATAGCCGTGCGCGCGGCAATGTAAGTATAGATCAAGCTGCCGGCTGCCATTCCCCCCAATCCTAGCCAATAGTTTTTAGAGACGCGTATCCCCCGCGCGACACACCACACGCCCAAAGACGTAAAAAGTGGCACCAACACCGCGCGGAACCCCACCCGACTGAAATGCACATGCCATACCATAATGGCAAAGATAGCTGTGGTGAATGTGCCTATGCGCCGTCCATAAAGTTCTTTGGTCATACCATAACAGGTAAATAAGGTCAATATGCCTATCACAAGTGAAGGGAAACGCACGGCCAGCGGCGATGCGCCCCAGAACCACACAGAAAGCGCGGTCAACCAAATAAAAAGCCCCTCGCGTCCAAAGTTAGTATCGTAAAATACACGGATATCACCCCGCAATACATTTAAGGCATCCATGCCATTGTAAGCCTCGTCGCGGTATAAGCCTGGGGGGATTTGGCGAAATTGCATTGTGCGCAGCGCGATACCGATGACCAGCGCAGCAATCAACAGCCATCGCAGGGAGATAACACCTTGCTCGCCGGCGGAACCCGCTTGTGGGCAACGATCATGAGTCGGGACAGTCAATATACACCTCTACTCCTTTGTCAGGGGTATGAAAACAGCATCGGCCCGTGGCGCGTTTGTCACCGGCCAACGCTCCATAGAGTCCAACCAATAGACGCCCGTCCGTAACCAGATCGGCGCTCCCTCAGGCAAGTTGGAAAAGCGATGCCGTTGCACAAAAACGTCGCCACTTTGCAAGTCCAGAGGCGAGATTCCCAGGCCATCGGATACCCCCAAGACTTCTCCCTCCCCGGTGAGCAAATGGGCCATAATTGACACAGGTCGCGTGAGTAGCTCATGAGTCGGTAACTTAACCTGCCACCAAGTCTCTACGTCCAGACCATCTTTATCTGCATAAGCTGCCACGCCTAGAAAAGCGAAACGCCCGTCGAAAAGTACAGCTTCACTTACCGGGTTGGAACTTAGCAACTCACGAGGCGCTGCCTCAACAGGGGTAACGTACTTCAGCGCGGTCGACGGCGGCTTGGGCTTGACAGGATTCGATGGCATCTCGTAAAGCACAAAAGCCGGGGTTTGATGATCGGAGATTTTATGTTCATAAGACAGACGCACCTCCTGACCTTGCTGGCGCAAGTGGCGTGTCATAAACGAATCGGCAGGGACGAGGGGACAGCGGAGGAACGTTGGCCAACAAAGGCTGGATTCACCGATCAAGTCATAATGGAGCGCGTAGATTCCCTCTGTATATTGGTTGGCTGCTGGATATTCACGATCTGTCCCGACTTCCGCAGAAGGATAGAGCCAGGCTTGGGTACAATCAAAATAGATTTTTCGCAGATTGTCTAATCCTGTTCCTTCAGTAATAGCGATATCATCCAGAGGAACCATCGGAACAGTACATTGAGCAAACCAAGTCACATTATTAGGCGGTACATGATATAAGAGTAACGTTTCGTGAAACAACATGGCCGGTTCCTGATGTCGGAACCAATCATATGCGAAAGGGTCGCCGATATTCATGCCCTGTAGTTGAGTAGCATTGACCAGGTAACGCCCCGGTGCAGGCAAAAATTTGGCTACAGGAGGCTCAATACGTACATCGGGATGTGCCTGCGCGTATGCATGGAGAATATCCGCTGATTGCCCCCATTCCACATTGGAATCAGACAGATAGCGATATCCTCCCTCTGAACCACCCACCAATTGGTTAAAGTAAGCTATCTCATTAGGATATCCTCGTCCAGACTCAACAGCCAGCCAGACCAATACCACAGCTATCAACCAACGTGACCATCGCGGTCCGACCGCAAACAACTTGCTTATCCCCCCAGCAGTGATCAGATAAAGAAAAGGATGTATAGGTAGTAGATGACGATAGCCTATATTCATCCCCCAGCCTATCGCCACTACCGTGTAGAAGATAGGGAATAGAAGCAGGGTAAAGATGCGGCGAAACTGAAAAAGCCCTATATTAGAAGTTAATGCATGACGAATCAAGGCTACCACGCCAATGGCTAGGCTGAAAAGAAAAGGTAAGGGATTTTTGATGAGAAAAGCCACTGGGAAATACCACCACCAACTGCCATATTTGCGCATCCCCAACGCGAACACCCACCTGGCGTCATCTCCAGGTGACATAAAGAGTACTTCCTGCCAATATGCCGGCGCAGGCAAGTATAATGACAGTCCACTGATACGTCCCACAGTGAAACCATAGCACGCCCAGATGAGCAACAAACTCACTGCTCCAACAGCGCAGCCTTGAAATAATAAACGCAGATGTTGCTTTGTCTCATGACAGAAAAGCATATTTCCTATGACGATCAATGCCGCCGCCGCCATCCACAAGACGCCAGAAGATTTGGACAGCATGGTTAGTCCTAATAGCACACCCGTCCCTAACGCCAATCGCCAAGTAGGTCGTTGCATCCAATGCCATACGACATATAGCGCCGACATTCCCAGCGCGCTTGTCCCCATATCTGTGCAGGCCAAGCCTCCCTGTGCGAGAATCAAGGGATCGAACATCAACGTAAACAACGCTAACAGCCCGGCTTGTGGTCCCCAAAGTTCCCTGCCCCATCGGAAAACGATCGCCCCCAGCAGCACGGTCAAAAACATGATCGGTAGCCTAGCAAGCAACTTATCCTGTTCAATGCCGTAAGAAGGTATAGTGACCGGGTAAGCATTTGGGGGCACAGCGGAACGGAACCAGCCTATCTGCGCCCGTTCAACCCGAAACATCTGAAATGCAAAATCCTCAACGAAAGCGCGCAGGTAGACACCCCAGCCGGCCAATTTTTCCAAAGGGATATCAGGATTAGCCAGGTACGGCAAGAAGGCTTCCATCACATTGAGAAGGAGTGGTTGACCACGCAGGGGAGACATCCAAAAAGCCTCTGTCCCTCGGGTTAAGACAGTGTAACCATAAGCAACGTGGCCCATCTCATCCGTAGTGAGCGAAACCTGCCGGGATCCTATCACCAGCAAGGCAAACAAGAAGAGAAGCATGCCCGTTCCAATCCCAAAACAAAGGTGGCTTTGATTTATTTTACAGATTAGAAAAACGGATTGGAATATAGTGGATGAAGTTTTCAACGTGTGACCTTTATACGCATGAGCAGCGCCTGACTCTCCCCTCCCCTCGTCGGCGACCATTGCACCATCGTATCTAACCAGTAGGCCCCCGTTTGGAGCTGATAGTCGCCTAATGGGATTCCCTCAGGTATAGAGAGTCGATGCCGCTGAATGATTATATCATCAGCATCCCACTGGTCAATCTGTACACCCAATCCGTCCCCCACAACAATAGTCTCGCCCTGCCCATTGATCAAATGCATCATTAATGATAAAGGCCGTACCGGTTGCGCGAGAACGCGCCAGTAGGTTAACACATCCACTGTGGTTCCTGCTCGAATCGTGTCTGGGACAGCATACCCCAGGAAAGTGAGTGTCTCTTCCAATACAACGTCTTGAACAGCGAGCGGTGGGGTAATGGACGCGCCTTCCCACTCCCCAATGGCAAAGGCCGGCAGTTCGCCCGGCATCGGCTGCACATAGCTCAGGCGCAAAGCGAGCATAGGCAATAGGGACACCCAAGTGGGCCACCATGCTAGATGTCGGTTTCCTACCGACCAGCGCAATTGCTCAATTTCCGACGTCGCTCGGACGTACCACCCCGCAGATTTACCATTTCCTGGAAAAACCCAGCTCTGTTCACAGTCGTAATAAATTAGCCGCAATGTATTGATACCAAATCCTTCGGGGATAACCTGCCCTGCCAATGGAGCAACAGGGAGGAGACATTGAGCAACCCAACTACCTTCATTGGCCTCTACTGCATAAAGAAACATCGCATTGCCAATTTGGGCAAACGGCTCCCGATGACGAAACCAGTCAAAGGTTGAGGGATAAGGCAATGGAACGCCATCCAGCGTCGTAGCACTGATGGCGTATATCCCCGGCTCGGGGTTAAAGCGGCGGGGCAGCACCGGCGGCGCATCTGTCATTGGCGCAATGGGGGTGTACTCTACACCATAGGCCGCCGGATCGTAGAAGGTAAAAGCCGAGAGATTCACCGGCCCGAGGTCGTTTTCCCGTTGATATTCAGCCAACGCCCTAAATGTCTGCCCCCAATCGGTGTTGGAATCGGCCAGAAAACGCCAACCATTTTTCGGCCCACCGGCAAGTTCGTTGAAGAAGGTCAGGTCATGCGGAGCAACACGCAATGTACCAACAGCCATCCAGACAAGGAGTAAGGAGTAAGGAGTAAGGAGTAAAGGGTTAGGAGAGGTACGTGATTCGCCATTCGCCATTCGCCATTCGCCATTCGCCACCCGCCATCCACAACGCGCAATACCGACGTACAGAAATGGCAGTATGGGCAACAGAGGCCGGTAGCCAATGTTGAGTGAGCTGGCAAGACTGGCAAGGGCATAGAGGAGAGGGAAAACGTAAAACGTGATTCGTGAAACATGAAACGTGAGGGGCGAAACACCGGACCTATACTTTAAGATGCAGTAGCCACTATGTAAAAGAACCGTACAGAACAGGAGTAATAAAGGCAAAGGGGTTTTTACCAGAAATGCCACCGGGAAATACTGCCACCAGCCATGCATGGCGTTCTGTCCCGACAAGAAGGCTTCCCGTCCATAGGCGAGGTTATCCTGCAAGCGCAGCCAGCGTTCGATATGGCTGGCGGCGGGCAAAGGCACGACGCCGCCAAACACATCAGGCAAGGCGCGCAATTCAAAGCCATACAGCGCCCACAACACTAGCAGGGACAGCGCAACCATCCCGGCAAAAGCCAAGAACCATTCGAACCATCCCTTTGAACGCGAGTTGGGACGCAAGCGTGGCTTCGCCAGTACAGCCAGCAGCACACCGAGTCCCAACACAGGGTAAAGCAACAACGCCGTCAGTTTAGCGCCCTGAGCCAGACCCAGCAGCACAGCAGCAACGCACCACCGGCGGCGAGTAGGATATTCCAGCCAACGCACACCGGCCCAGATAGCCCAGAAACTGAACGCCGTCGCGCCCATATCGGTGGTTGCCAGACTGCCGTGCGCCAGAAAGTTAGGATCGAAGGCGCAGAGGAAGAGCGCAAGCAATCCCGCCGCCGGGCCAGCGAACGAAGTCGCACAATGATAAAGCGTCGCAGCCAGGATGAAGGTCAACAGCACAGCCGCCAGCCGTGGCGCGACGATGACGCGGTCGAGAGGGCGGTAGGCCAATACGGTCGCCTGCGTCACGGCGATAAGGTCACCGCTCGCATAGCCATCGGCAGTTTCGGGCGGCGGGAGATCAGGGACGAAAAACAGCGGCCACGCGAAGAGTGCCTTCGCCACCGGGGCGTGCTCGTCGAAAAGGCGTAGTTTTCCGGTGCGCAGGTATTCGTAACCACTGGTGATGTGAAAGCCCTCATCCACCGTAGCCGACAGTTGCGTAGCCGCACTCAGGAGCTGCGCATAGAGGACGAGTAGCAGCAATAATGCAACACCGCGCATCATCCAATAACGAGAAGGATGCTGTCTCACGGCGCGACGACCTCCAGTTGCCCGGCGACCACGTGATCGGCGGACGGTGTTCCTGCCGATGTAACTGTCAGCCGTTCCAGGGCCGGAAGCGTATAGGCGCCCACCTGTAAAGCGCACTCGCCGGGTGAAGTTTCAGGCGGAATCGTAAATTCGTGGCGTTGTATCAACAAGCTACCCGGTATCCACTGCTCCACCGGGATGCCCAAACCATCGCCGACAGCAATGGGAACGCCCTCCGCCCGTAACAGGTGCGCCATCAAAGAAAGCGGCTGTGCCGGGCGCGCTTCGACACGCCACCAGGTTTCCACAGTGTTCGTTTCACCGACTTTGAGCGCCGTAGCGTCGTAACCAAGAAAGGTCAGCGTGGCACCAAGCGTGAGTGGATTCGACATCGGATAGATCGGCTGAGGAGACACAGCAGTCTCCCATTCATAGATGGTGAAGGGCGGAACGAATCCGGGTTGCTTCTGCGCGTATGCCAGCCTCCCCTGTGCCAACAGCCCCCAAGGCCTGTCGGTGAAGCCGCGCGAAAGCACGTAACGCCCCTCTCCGGATGGGATGATCCAGCTCTGAGCACAATCAAAACTAAGAAGCGGGACTGTTTCCCCAATGCCGAAACCCTCGCGCGCCACGTCGGCTGGCAAAGGCATCACCGGTGTGCTGCACTGGGCGATCCATTCTGCGGAGGAGTGCGGTGAAATCTCATACACAAACATCGCGTGGCCGATACGCGCGCGGGGTTCCAGGTTGCGGAAATAGTCGAACATCTCCGGGTCGGCAATCACAACCCCCTGGAGTTGGGTGCTGCTGATGGTGTAGATGCCCGGTGGCGGATCGAAACGCTGTGGCATAACCGGCGGCGCATCCGGCCAGGGTGGCAGCGGGGTATAATCGAGGCCGTAAGCGTGGGGATCATTGATCGTATAACTGCTCATGTAGAATTCCGCAATCCCCTCCGCATCCAGATAGCGCCGGAGCGCCTTCCAGGTCTGCCCCCAGTCCAGGTTGGAGTCCACCAGATAACGATAGCCGCCATCCGGCCCACCGGCCAAAACGTTGAAGTAGGCCAAATGCCAGGGGAAAAGACCGAGGGTGACAATGACATACTCAAGCAATAGTCCGTAAAACGTAAAACGCAAAGCGCTCCCCAGCCTGCAGCTTATCGCTTGCAACGCAGCGCCTATACCGGGCAGACCATAACTCGCGACGCTCACGTAGATAATCGGCAGCATGGGAAGCAAATGGCGGTAGCCGATATTGATCCCGCTGGCAAGGCTGACAGCGCCGTAGAGCAACAAGAAAAGCCACATAGACGCTGACGAACGCAAGGCTATGACAACATGCGATCTGGTTCTTGCTTGTGCGATGCGCCACAGTCCACCGAACAACGTCCAGGCACAAAGCAGCAGGGTAAGTGGCGGTGTTTTAAGCGCAAAAGCGACAGGAAAATAACGCCAGTCGCCATGGTGATAGTTCTGGCCCATAAGGAAAGCAGCATGTCCGTGCTGCATATGCTGTTGCAGTTTGCGCAGCGGCAAAAGGTGGCTTGGCGCAGGGATGGGGAACGGAATCCCGGAAATCACGCCAAATTCAAAACGGTAAATCGCCCAGAGGAGCAAAAATGCTCCCGCCGCAATCAGCACTCCATGCAAGAGGTAGAGCTTCCAGGTACGGCGGCGCAGACACTCCCACAAAAGAAGCGCAGCGTAGATAGGGCCAAGCATCAATGCCGTATTCTTCACGCCCAGGGCCAGACCCAAAAGTACGGCGGCCACCAAAGCGCGAGTATACGTAGGCCGCCTTAGCCAACGCCAGAAGGTGTACAGCGCGCCACACATCCCGGCAGCGGCACCCAAATCCGTAGCAGCGACACCGGCATGTGCCAGCATGTTGGGATCAAAGGCAAATAGAAAGACAGCGATGACAGGAAGATAACTGCGTTTGCCGGTCAAATCTCGCGTCCAGCGGAAAATCAACGCGCCCAACAGCACCCCTATTAGCATCGTCGGAACCCGAGCCGCAAAGACCAGGGGGTCGATTGGCCGGTAGGCGACGATCATATGCTGCGCCACTGTGATAAGATCGCCCTCATCCCAGCCATGAAGTGAACGTGGGTCGGGCAACTGAGGGTAAGCCAGCAATAACGGAGCAGCCTGAAACATCTTGAGCAACGGCGGATGTTCCTCCACCAGGCGGTAATCACCTGTGACCAGACAAGCATATCCGCTGGCAATGTGCAGTGGCTCATCGAGCGTGATGGAGGTTTCCCTGGCTGCAAGAGCGACCTGGGCAAAAAACGCCCAAAGCAGCAACAGCGCCACACAACGTGATGTATGCAAATGCTGCGAGTTCATCGGGGACATTGTACCGTGCTACGTCGCTTTCACAAGTTGACGCGTCAACAGTTGACGCGGCAAAGATTGACGCAATAGAAAGCAAAAGGTTGACGCGATACGCATTCTAGCTATACTACCTTCCGCTCTGCAACTACGCTTTGAGGAGAAAAAGTCAATGAAGACACATTGGTGGCAATTAGGATTGTCCATGATCGTACTGAGTTCACTGTTGGGTATGGGATCCGGTATCGCGGTGATTGCGCAACAAGAGGCTCCGCCGGTGGTGACAGCTTCGCTGGCTGCCCCGGCACTGAAAAACGCCGGCTTCGACAACCATGACTGGTATGAATTCAACAACCGATATGGAAATTACCTAACTGGCTCATGGCTGCCGGATGATGATGATAATCTATATGATAACATTCCCCTTGAGACCCGTCAGGATTGGCGAGTCTGGTTTATGGATGGGTGGGATATACCGGAAGTTGACCCTGAACAAGTATATATTGACTATAGTGAAGCTGTGCAAATACGTACCTATGGAGCAGGTTCGCTATTAGGCGGTATATACCAACCCATCTATGACATCACGCCTTGTTTGTGGTACGAGTTTTCAATGAAGGGACAATCACGTCCGGAGGAAACAGCCGATAAGCTCATCGCTCTGCAAGTCGGCATAGACCGCGTCGGTTGGATATTACCCACTAACGATCCAGCAGTGCATGGCTCCTTTCCCAGCACGACCGTTTGGAGTACAGCCCAACAATATCAATGGGAATATGGGACTTTGAGCGTCAGCACGGAAGCCTGGGCAAACAAACTAACGGTATATACGTATGCCCATGCCGATGGAGGGCGTTCTCACCGCATCCTGTGGGATACCGGCACTTTCCAGGAAGTCACGCCACCTACCATCTATGATCCATTGTCTTACGCGTCCACTGGAGGAATTTCTGCTGTGAGCGCCACGCCTGGCGGTGGCAGCGCTCTTGTTTCCTGGAATACGACGGATAGTGGAATCGGGCAGGTTTTCTATCATGTAAAATCTGTGCCTGCTGCGCCGCCATCAACACCGATGTCGTATACTGTATTTTTGCCCCTTGTCGCCCGTCCCGAGAACTGGTCGTATAGCGCCGTGAATAAAACAGCAGCGACCGCATATCAAGTGACGCTGACCAACTTGGAATCAGGTTACATTTACGAGTATTTTGTGGTTTCACGCGGGCTTTCTGGCAACCAATGTGTAAACTGGGTGTCAGAAAAGAAAACTTTTGTAATGCCTTAGTAGTTTTGTGCCGGTTATGAGTGCAGTGCTTTGGCAAGCAAAGCACTCTTTTGCTACGGCAAAACTTCAATCTTTCCCAGTTCAAGGCGATCTCCACGGGGCACATTGTTTATCAAAATCGGCCACGGTTGGACTGTCGAAAGGGGATAAACGCCGGTAGAGAGGGTATAGAATCCCGGAGTTGTGTCAGCAGACACTTCCAAAAGATGACGTTGGATAATAATGTCGCCGGGCTGCCATTGCTCGACCGAAAACCCAAGCCCATCGCCGACGATAGCACGCGTGCCATCGGCGCTAATAGCGTGCAGCAACAGCGACAGAGGCTCTGTCGCCGGCGCAAGGACTCGCCAGTATGTGTACACGGGAAAGTTCTGCCCTATATGCGCCTGCACGTCCTGCGGCAGGCTGTGCCCCAGGAACATGAGATTGTCAATGTGTGTAATACCTTGCGTGGGATCATCTGGTGCCGGCGTGAATACAGGTTGTTCGTAGAGGCTAAATGGCGGCAACACTCCAGGGCGCAGTTGTTGATAGCTCAACTGCGCTGCAGCCAGCCGTGCAGATATAAAATCATTCGGCACGCTCAGTATGTCGCCGTGCAGGGCATACCAGCCTGCTGTCATCCCAGCCGCTGGGTATACCCAACTCTGGGTACAGTCAAAGGTTATCAAACGTAAATCCATATATCCCAAGCCTTCGCTAATAGCATCGGCAGTAAGCGGCGTTGCCGGCACAGCACATTGGCCTAGCCATGCCGGTGTTGGTGTCTTCGTCGGCACGTCGTAAATGAAAATACCATAGCCGGGGCGCGCTATCGGTTCGCGATGGCGGAACCAATCATAATTATCCGGTAAGGCAGTCATCACACCATACAAAGGCGTGGCGTTCAACGCATACAGACCCGGCATAGGGTTAAAGCGTTGTGACAAAATGGGCGCAGCGCCTTTGGCTGGCGCGATGGGGATGTAATCGATGCCATACAAAGCAGGATCTACATACGTGTAATAACTCAGATAGAGCCTATCAGTCGCAGGATTTGCATCCAGCCAATCCCGGAGCGCGATAAATTCCTGCCCCCAGTTAAGGTTGGAATCGACCAAGTAACGATACCCGCCTTCAGACCCACCGGCCAACACATTGAAATAAGCCAGATAATGGGGGAAACGACATAAGGTATTCAGACTTAATGCGCTCAATGCGACGTATACTGCTATCTGTCGCCAACGACGTTGGTTACCCCATGAAACAAGGCCCGCGCACAACACATAAAGGAAAGGAAACATAATCAGCAAATAACGATACCCGATATTGATTGTGCTGACGATAGCCATAATCGCATACAACAATGGCGTCAGCCAAAGTGCATAAGTTCTCCATATCTGACGCTTGGCATGTATCAACCCTACACCGAGCGCCCCCAAAAAGACGAGCAACGTAGGCAAAGGCGTTTTGATGGTAAACGCAACAGGGTAATAGCCGCGCCAGCCTGTCTGACGGATTTCGCCCATTAAATAGGCGCTATGTCCGTCGGCCATGTGTTGGACAAGCGCCTTCATAATCATCCAGTGAGAGGCAAAAGGAACAGGCACTACCGAGCCCGGCAATGGACGCAGTTCAAAACGATACAAAGCCCACAACGTTAACACAGCAAGTCCACTAAGCAAGAGCAACCGTCCGCCCCAATATGTGGCTATTAGCCCCCATGCACGCGGCGCACGGCGATGCGTCCACAGGTGTTTTAATGCGTTGATCGCATACAACAACCCTACAATTCCTAGCGCAAAACTCCCTGACGTCTTCGAGCCTAGCGCCAATCCCAGCGCCAACCCGGCCAGCACTCCCCACCACACACGTGCGTTCTTTTTGATCCAACGTAAGGCCGCGTATACGGCGACAAAACTCCATACGGTCAACAACATATCGGTCGTTGCCAAGCCACTGTGGGCAATAAGATTGGGATCAAAGGCAAAGAGAGTTAACGCCAGCAAGCCGCCCTGGATACCGAAATATTCGCGCGCCCATCGAAAAACAAAAGCCGCCCCCAGTAACGCCACCCAAATCATCGGCAGGCGTGATACAAAAGTCGCGGCAGGTAATGCATCGTCATACCACGCGGCAAAGGCACGCGCAAACTGGCTAAGGTCCGCATCTTCCCAGCCCGATAATAACTCTGGCTGTGGACCGGGTTGGAGGGTTAAAAATGCCCCGGCGAGCAAATTAGGGAGAGGTGGTTGCGCCTGCACCAGTTGCATCCGAAAGTCGTGATACTTCCAATACACATAGCCCTGCGCCATATAGACTGGCTCATCGGCCGTTAGAGAGAGGTGAGGACCAGCCAATACCGTTTGCCCAAAGAAACACAACAACAACGCAGTCACTAACCAGCGGGCAAGTAAAGTGTATGGAACAGATTGGTATCGTTTTTGCTGAAGGATAATTAGACTCGTTTTCTCCATCCCGAAAGGATTTTCAAAACCCACAAGTTAATACTTTGCGCGCAAGCATCCCGGAGCCGAGACGCTTGCGCATAGACTGACCTATTTACAGAACCTAAGGAATTTGAATGATGTAAGGGCCAGCATACTCGGTGACGCATGTATTACCCACTAACCGGCGCGCCACCACGACGTAGGAAACCGCTTCGCCAGAGGATAAATCGGAAATGGTCGCTGAGTGCGTTAGCCCAGTCGCGTAGTCCAAAGCGGTCTGCTGCGGGAAATTGAACGGGATACCCCGTGCTGCAATTGGCATGTAGGCCAAGAAGTTGATCTGGAATGTGGAAGTAATGGGTGTAGGAGGTGTGGGAGGCGGAACAATATTATACCAGACCTGGGTGCCAGCGGTATCACTCAAACTCCAGTTAAGCGTAAGACTTGTGGGAGAAGTAATGGGGGTGACGTTATTGATGAAGCTGGTCGTTAGGTGCGTTGGACCCGGCAGCCGCCCATTCGCATATATAGCCGCGCGCAGCGCGCCGGCATCCCAGTAGGTATCGAAATAGTGAACTGCATCGCTGCCCGGAGCAGGCGAGGCGTAGAGTATCGCTGTGAGGCTGTTTCCGAGAGGTTCCGCCGTTACAGACAGTTCTTCCCAAAAAGAGAGTGCGGTCTGCTCACGAGACCATACGGTCCGTTCAAGCGGTGCCATATCTTTGACGGCACCATCCGGCGTCAGTTGCTCACCCTGGGGATCCAAGCCAATGCGCGAACCTGGATGCGCCTGGTCCAGACTATGCGTGCGCGCATACATCGTGAGTTCGTAGGGACGGCAAGGGGTAAGACCATTCACAACCTGAAAGATACCGGCAGTGTAGGCACTGCCCCATTTGAAATAGACTTGCGCGTGCCCACCGTCTACATAAGTATTGACCCTAACCCCCCCGGGCTTGGCAACATCGTCATATTCGGGCAAAACTGTACCATGGATCCACCAGCGATCCCAACCACGGGCGACAAAATGGTTAGGATAATACCAATCAAACGGCAATTCATCAAAGTTACCATTCACCAACAGATTGTCAGAGAGTGCCTTAGTAGGTCGAATTGCATAATCGCCTATCCCTAGCACTAAGAGCAAACCACACAAAACCAAGAAATTTAAAACATACCGACGGCGCACCATATTTTTAAAATCCTCCTCTGCAAATAACCACGGAATACACGGAACAAACTGAAAGTTATATTTTCGTCCTCGTTAGTGTGGAATCCCACATGGGAACTCCTGAGAAAATAGCTTCAATCGTAATTTCCAATCCAAATATTCCAAACAGAAGTCACATCAGCCCAGAGGCCGCCTTCTGCCAAAGACGAAACCGATGCCCACCCCCATAATCAATGCAATACCGATTCCACCCACGAAACCCCACGGCGAGGCATCTTTCTTGACTTCCGGTGTCGGGACCGGAGTTGACACCGGAAGCGTTGCCGGTACAGACATAGGAAGCGCCGTCGCGGTAGGTGGGATGGTCTTTGGCACCGGGATCACTCCAGTTGGAGCCAGTAGGATAGCAGTTGCAGTTACAGCCGGCAGCACAACGGTTGGAATCGGCTGTTCCGGCAAAGGCGTCGCGGTCACTGGAGATTCAGGCATAGCAACCACCAGCTCCTGCTCGATTGACAGCATATTGGCATCGGACAAACCGTTCAACTGGAGTAGCGTCTCAGCAGAGATACCGTATTGTAGAGCAATGGCACCCAGAGTATCACCTTCCTGAACAATATGGACAGTGGCCCCATTCAGACGTGGGGTGGCTGTGGGTGCCGGTGTTGCAGTGGGAGCAGGTGTCGACGTCGGCAACGAGGGATCGATTGTTGCGGTCGGCGCCGCTGGTTCCAACGTAGCCGTTGGCAAAGCTTCATTTAGCGCGATAAGGCTGGCATCGTCCACATAAACGTCATTGTGTACTCGAAAATATGTATCGGTCCAATCCGGTCTAGAATAGGTAAAGACCGTTACTGTACTGTTTTGCGCGGTTGCTTCCACCTGGAAATAGGTCCAGACGTCATAAGCGTCAATTTCCGGCGACCAAACTATACTTGGCGACCACGGGTTGGTCCCACCCGTGGGATCAATCCCTACTCTGGTATGCATTGGGGCCGGATCATTAGACTTATCCTCTATTGGGCAAACGTTCCATGCTGATGGATCGGGCATACAACTCCACGTTTGCATATAGACGGAAAAACGCAAAGGCGTGTCCGGGGCAATTCCGCCAATTTGTTGGTAGAAACCGGCCTCGTGTTGCCCGGCGAAAGAAAAATACTTGGCAGCCAGATTGCCATTGCGGACGCGGTCGAGATATTCACCCGCTTTCACATCGCGAAATTCAGGCCGCCGCCAATATTCGGGAACTTGCGCATACGAAGGGGGATTGTCCAGATAGAATGCGTGCCAGCCGGGGCAAACCTGAACTTCTGGAATGCCATCCTGGAATGGCCAGACATTGGCGCTCGGGTCCCACCACTCGAATCCGCCGTTGACCAGAAGGTTTGTACTGCCTTGCTGGGCTTGAACAGTAGACAAGGGAAGCAGATCAGCTACTGCGACTAAACTAATAACCAAAAATACGCGCTGAGCAACTCCAAACTTCCGAACCATACCGATTATCTTGTCCTTTCTAAAAGCCTCATTCTCATCTAGTTGACGAAGCAGAGTCAACAGTATAGCTTAACAGAATCTTGGAATTTCGCAACCAGATTCATCAAGGGTGCGGCCGTACCCAGCAGTTCATTCTACCTCTACCAGTAGGGAACAAACGCGAAATCCCTACCATGTGATGCTTTCCAACAACACCCCATGCTGCTACCCTCCCCATCCAGGATTGCCCCAGCGTGTCCAGCCAGTACGCACCTGTTCGCAACCACACCGCATCACCCTCGTGTGACAAAGCAAAGTGATGCCGTTGCACAAACACGTCACCCGTCGCCAGCACGGAAGGCCACACGACCAAACCATCGGCTTGGTCAATGAGATCCCCTTGCGGCGTGAGCAGATGTGCCATAATCGAGAAAAGCCGCGTGATTGGTCCATCAGTCACCCGCCACCATGTTTCCACATCGAGACCATCCACCTCAGCATAGGCTGTAGTTCCCAATTAAGACAACGGGCCGTCCAAAGTCACAGGTGCTATCAACAACGCCTCACTGGACAACGCCACCGGTGCACGTTCTATGGAGACAGCGTAAACTGTTGCAGTGGGTAAGTGCGGGCCGGTAGACGATTCGTATAGAACGAACGCGGGGAGTTCATCCTTGCGGTCTTGATCAAAAGACAGTCGCGCCACGTGGCCGAGGCGCGCAATAAACGGATCCTCTGGAACCGGCACACACGGGAGCAATTCCGGCAGACACAACCGACTCTCCTGCATCAGGCTACGATCCAGCCCGTAGATGCCGGACGTCGTCCCTCCATCGAGATACAACCAAGCTTGCATACAATCGAAGTCTGTACGGCGGAAAGGAGCACCGCCAAGACCTTTTAACAGCGCAGCCTCGTCCAAAACAGGCACTGGCGCGCCACACTGCGCGATCCAATACACCGTAAACGCAGGCACATCCACTCAATCAGGGTCTCCAGTGGAATATCGGGGTCAGTGGCATAGAAGAGCACCGCTTCCAAAGCCGCCAACAGAGGCGCATACCCGCGTTGCGCCATGATATCGAGAGCCTCTATCCCACGCGACAAGAACACATAGCCAGCAACGATGTATGCCGGTTCATCAGCAGAGAGAGAGAGCGGTTCCACACCGCTCAACAACAGAGCGAACAATACCAGAACACTCCACTGGATGCGCCAGCGTGCCGCGCCACCTATGTGAGCGGATTTAGTCGCCAACAACAATTGCCTCCACCACGATGTGTGTCTCTCTCGCTCCTACGCTCCACCGCTCCATCGTATCCAGCCAGTATGCCCCGGTGATCACGGTGTACTCACCAGGAGGGGCACCAGCCGGAATCGACAGAACGTGCTGCTGCACGATCACGTCGCCTGGTCGCCACTGCTCAATCGGGAAGCCCAGTCCATCTCCTACCTCTACACCGGTTCCATCTGGACCTAGCAAGTGCGCGAGCAGCGAGAGTGGCCGTCCCGGCACCTCGCGGACACGCCAATACGTTTGGAGAACAATCTCGTTTCCAGGTGAGACGTCGTCTGCGTCAAGCGTATAGCCCAGGAAATTCAACGGTCCATTGACGACAATCTCCGACATCTCCGTTTCAGGCGTCGGGGACAGTCCAGACAGACGATACACCACGTACTCAGTCTCCCCAGCTGACGACCGCAGCGACACGTCTACATCTGCCGTTGGCAGCACAACTTCATCCGGCTTGATAACGATCACTCCCGGCTGGGTCCCTGCTGGATAAACAAACGTGCGAGCACAATCTGGCCAGAGCATACGTAGGTCAGCCACGCCGGTCTGCTGCTCCAGGGTTTCCGGTGAGAACGGAATATCCGCGCAAAGTACAGCCCATCCCGGTTCCTCGCGCGGCAGGACGCGATACAGCCACAACGCATTCCCCAGGCGCACCTCGGGTTCCCGACCTCTAAACCAAGCATAGGTATTCACATCCGGTCCGTAAGGTCCTTGCAACACCGTCGCGCCGATAGCATACAGTCCCGGCGTGGGATTCCATGGTGCAAAGTCGCCCGCGCGTGGATCGGGCGGCAGGTACGTGGCATCGATGCCGTACACGTCCAGCCGGGCCGGGCTGTAGTGCGCGTAATAGACGTGATCCTCACTGTGTTGATCCATCCACGCGCGCAAGTCCCACAAATTCTGCCCCCAGTCCAGGTTCGAATCCACCAGATAACGATACCCGCCGCGCGCCCCGCCCGCTATTGCATTGAAAAACGTGAGGAAATTGGGCGTAAGGGACACAGTGCCGATGACGAGCCAAGCAAGAAGTAAGAAGCAAAGAGTAACAAGTAAGAAGTACGGAGTACGGAGTAAGGGATGATATGTAATGCGTGATGCATGATGCGTGATGCGTGGTGCGTCATTCGCAATTCGTGATCCGCGCTTCCTACTCCATACTCCATACTCCATACTCCATACTCCGATTCCCACGTAAAGAAACGGCAGTAAGGGTAACAAATGCCGGTATCCGATGTTGACCGAGCTAAATAGGCTGGACACCGCGTAAAGTAAAGGAAAAAGAAGCAAAGCGAGCACATTCGCTGTTTGTCGGGAAATGTGAGACGTGATGCGTGAGAGATGATGCGTGAGACTGGCGACTGATAACTCAAAACCTTGAACTTGCAACTTGTAACTTTTGACGCGTAACCCACAACGCACAACCATCCCTACTACAAGCACCAACACCGGTAGCGGCGTCTTGAGCACGAAAGCGACCGGGAAGTACCACCACCAGCCGTGATCACTAACCCGCCCCATCAAGAAAGTGGGGTGTCCTAAATCGTAATGCTCTTGTAGAGATTGAAAGATGCGCAGATGGGTTCCCGCCGGAAGTGGGAACGGCACCCCTGGCACAGCACTGATCTCGAAACCATATCCAGCCCAGACCACAAACGCGGCAACGCCAAAGACAATAGCCCATGCGCGCAAGACTTGATGCGCAATACGTGATATGTGATACGTAGTTCGTAATTTGTGATTCGTGATTCGTGGTTCGTGACTCGTAATGCGCTGATTCTTTTTCACCACAGCCTGAACCAACAACAACCCAAGCACCGGCACAAGCATCAACGCTGACACCTTTGCCAACTGTGCCAACCCTAGCAATACTCCTATGGCAACAAGTCGCGCCAAACTTCGCGAATACATGATACGTGATGTGTAATTCGTAATCCGTAATTCGCAATTCGTTAAATACAACGTCGCCGCGATGAAGAAGACCGCCGCCATATCCGTCGTGATGAGCGCACCGTGGGCGATACAGTTTGGATCGAAGGCATACAACGTCAACGCCAACAGTCCGGCACGCCATCCGCCTAAATCTTTGGTCCAGCGACAGATCAACGCTCCTAACAACACGCCAAGCCACAGGATAGGAACCCTTCCCGCCACAGTGATGCGCGCCGGTTCAGGGTAGCGCCACACCACCGCGTCGGTGATCGCCGACAGGCTGGCGATTTCCCACCCATCCACAGCGCGGGGATCGGGTAGGTCGGATTGCAGAAGCAATGGAGCTGCCGCCAACACGTTCGCCAACGGCGGGTGGATGTGAACCGGCTGCAGACGCAGGTCGCCAGTGCGCAGCGTGGCGTAGCCTATCGCCAGGTGTGGCCCCTCGTCGAAGGTGATCGAGGCATGCGTCGCCTGCGCCATCCCCAACGTAAAATAGGCGAGGATAAAAAGCAATGGCAAACCTGTGCGGTAAACCTTGGACACACACACTCCTTGAGCCCAAACCACGAATCTTCACAGATCTCCACGAATGGGGCAAAATTAGTGTGGATTCGTGAAAATTCGTGGTGTAATTTTTATTCGTATGTCACGCTAAGCGTGAGCAGGACGGACTCGTCGTTGAGCAGACGTTCGCCGCGCGGCGTTGTCGCCGGGAGCCGGCTGCCCGTAAACGGATTGTAGACCCCAGTATACAACGGATAATCACCCGGCGGTGCGCCTTCAGGGATGACGATGATATAATCCTCGGTCACCACTTCGTTCTTGCGCCAGTGTTCAGTCGTGTAGACGCCAGCCTGCGGCCACGAGTCGCCCTGCCACAGCGAGGTATTATCCGGTGCGCGCAGGTGATTGAAAACCGCGTACATCTGTGGCGGTTTCTCCATCGCTTGCCAGTAAACGGTCAACGCAACACTCTCGCCGGGGTGCACAGTATGTCGCTCCAGCCGATAGCCACGCAATCGCAGCACCTCCCCAAAGCGCACGTCCTGCCGTGTTATCGAAAGCGGTAGTATGTAAGACCGTGTCCGTGCCTCAACAACGAACGTGAACAGCTCTGCCCAGCCGTCCTCAGTGGTTCCATCAAGTAGAAGCGCAACACCATCACCGGTCTGCGCCTGCACCAGCACCCGGTAACGCCCCGCGGTCAGATCATCAGGAAGCTGGAAAGCGACATCCTGCCGGATGATCTCCTCTGGCTGCCAAACCGTCGGCGGATAAAAGTCCGGGCCGAGCATGAAGGCACCCGCTTCCCAACGCTGTGGCCCGACTAGGCGCACCTGGAGCTGCGACACAGCCGTCGGCCCGGCTGCCTGCCACCACAATGTAAAACCGGCCTGATAGCCCTGCATCGACTTCGCAGTATAGGGCTCCACGCCAACCACCGTAAGTGTCTCATCGAAGACTGGTGTCACGCCGGTGGCATTGGGTAGCAGCCCCTCCAGTCTAGCTTGTGCCACACCCGCCGTGACGTGGAAGGACGTGAGGGGAATCCACCCATAGTGACTGGCAGCCTCTCCCATCGCGACGTCATCCCCTTCGACCTGCAAAGCCAAGGTATACTCACCCGGAGGCAGGCCAGGTAACAGCACCAGCCCCAGTTGCTCGTTCCACTGATCCGGCAACGTTCCTTGCGCAGGTTGATGCAAGGGGCCGAGATTGACTCTGCGCTGCTGCCAGACGTTACCGTGTCCGTCTAGCAACCCCAATGTGACGTAGATGTAACGGTCCAGCGATTGCCCTTCCAGCGCCAACCCGATCCGCACAGTGTCGCCGATCTGTCCAGCCTGCCGGTCCACCATCGCTCGGCGTAGCGCCAAACGTGGCCCCAAATCGACACCCGCCCGCACCTCAACCATGCCATTGACTGGCGTGAGGTACAGTGCTATCCCAGCGCGCTCGTAGACGCGATACGTATACTCTGCCAGCCAGCGACTCACGTTGTACTGCGGATCGGCCCAGTGGATCGCGCCGTAAGAGACCCATATCCGCGAATGTTCGCGCACGATCTGCTCCAGTCGAGGGATGTCGATTTCAGCGGAAAAACCAGGCGGCGCAGCCGACGGTACGGCATAAACGCGGACAAAATCCGGTTGCGGATAATAATGCAACAACAGTTTAGGCCATGGACCGTTCATCACCAGCGCGTCGCCAGGCTGCGCCGCGACGTGCAAGGTCTGCATACGGGTGGAGAACTCCGTATCGAGGTTTTCGTAAATCAAAGGAACGCGCCACAGTGCGAAAGCCCACAGTCCGCCAACCGCGAGCAATCGAAGCAACCGAACTCGCAAGCGCGCCAACAATACCGCCAGACCAAACAGGAACGCCGGGAAAATTGGCGTCAGGTAGCGCGTTTCCAAGCTTTCAGGGACAAGAGAAGCGAGCAGCAGCGGGATCACGCCCCAGGCAGCCAACAACGCGCCGGTCAAGGGATTGCGCCGCGCACATACAATCCACCCCGCCAGCGTCAGGCCCAGTCCTGTCCACACGAGCCACACCAGTTCCGGCTGGTACCCCCAGAAGTAGAAATCGGCGAAGACGAAACCCCACGATTGAAAGCGCCAAAGCTGAGCCGGAAACCGCCGCGCGACCTCCAACACCATCGTACGGATGCCCGGCGAAACAGCGATAAAAGCTAACACCGCCACGCCGATACCCAGCGCCGTCGCCAGCCACGGCTTGCGAATGGAGCGCGTAGTGCGCGGCAGCAGAATGAGTAGCAATCCCTGCACCGGCCACAAAAGCACGAGGTAATAGTGCGTCATCGCCGCAATGAGTGACAGCACGACGAATCCAAACCAACGTCGCCATCCTGGACGCTCCAGCCAGCACAGCCAACTTTCCATCACCAACAACGAGAGCAGCAACACCAGGCCGTACATACGTCCCGCGCGTCCCGCCCACAGGCTGAACGGTAAGACGGCACAGAGGACGGCGCTCCACCAATCGCCACGTGGTCCCAACCTGCGTCCCACGCGGAAACTCCACACCACGGCCAATACCCCGATCAATACAGAGGGATATCGCACGGCAAACTCGCTCGTCCCGGCCCAACGCATCCACAGAGACATGATCACATAGTAGGCGGGCGGATGCTCGCGGGCGGCGCCCATCACGTAGCGCACCATCTCCCCAACAGAACGGTGCGCCACAAAGAACGTCGCCACCTCGTCGAAAGTAAGGTCCGCCGCACCCACTTCCCAGACGCGCAGCGCGAACGCCAACAGCAGAAGTAGCGCCATCCCCGCAACTCGCCGGAACGTCTGTGCCTTCTCGCGTGTAGAAATACCCACCACAACCTCTCTCATCGTATACGCTTGCGTTGGATCATAATCCGACGCTCTTCAGGAAGTAAAAACCGCGAATCGCGCGAATCTCCACTAATCTTTTAGGATTCGCGTAGATTAGCGTGATTCGCGGTTAGAATTCGCCTCGCCGTCAGCGCGCCGAAAATCACTAATGCCATCCCCATCAGCCCCAGGCCCCAGCGCAGGGATTGCGGGAAATAGCGCATCTCCACACGATGCGCTCCAGCTGGGACAATAGCGCCACGAAACAGACCGTCTGTTGCGTAGAGCGACGCGGATTCACCGTCCAGCGTCGTGTGCCATCCCGGATAAAGCAAATCGCTCAGTACCAACAATGCCGGTTCGCTCGTTTCGACATAAAACGACGCACGGTTGGGGCCGTAGGCCAGCACTTCAATGCGCCCGGTTCCCGCCGTATCCAGCAGAGGACCTTGCTCCACCGTTGCCGTTACCGCAGGTTCAAAATCGGCGGCATAGATGTAGGCGTAGGCTGCCTCCAGCGTGTCCACCGGCAGTGTGTGATAGATCAGCCAGACACGCGGCAGCGCATTGGTGTTCAGGTGGATGTCGACCAGCGCATCCTCGAAAAACACGGGCCATATCCCATCCCCGCCCGGTTGCGCCCCCTTGGGGACGACAATGTACTTGGCGCCCAAGAGATGGTAGGCCGGCATCCCCTTATACGGAATGCCCCAGTAGAGTTGATTGTACATCAGAATTTCCATCGGATTGCCGGTCCCCTGCGGAACGGCGAAACCAGCAGCCATCAACGCCGCCGGCGACCACAATCCGCGCGCCGCGTTGTCAACGTCCACGCGGAACCAACCGTCGTCCTCTTGCAAATACTCCGTCGCTGCCCGGTGTGGATTAGCGGCAATATCCGGCGCTGGCTCCACATCCGCCATCGCGCCAGTGAAAACAAACTCGACCAACACCAGCGAGAGCAGTGCCGCCCGGCAGAGACGGCAGCGCCGCACCCGCAGGCCAATTAGCGCGGTAAAGGCCAAGACCACGGCAGCCACATACAATCCGAGTGATGCGCGCCCAACGGCAGCTACGTCGGGCGCGAGTGCCGCCCACACGGGTGCGTGCAAGGCGATCCACACAGCGGCAACCAACATCCCAGCACTCCAGACTGGACGCGACTCGCGCAACAACCGCTCGGTTCCTTCCGCCGCTGCAATCGCCAGAACAAAGGAAAGCACATAGATGGCGCGCCCGGTCTTCCAGGTTGCGTCAAACAGCGGTAACGACGAGAGCAGCGGATACAACGGCCCTCGTATGCCAAGCGCTAGCAGGATAGCAAGCGCGCCCATTATCCACAAAAACGCCATGCGCCAGCGCGGGCGGACCAGCAAGCCAAGCAACGCCAATCCCAAAGCCACAACGCCGACAGAGCCGGTTTCTACCCGTTGCCACGGTCCCCAAAATGTCTTAGTGCTGCGCCCGTGGAAGAGCGGCGTGATGAAGTCGCGCCACATACCGAGGTGAAATTCATATTCGCCAGGAGTCGGGGGAACATTGGCACGCTCGGTGTAGGGCAGCCGCTCGAATCCCGGCAACATAGCCGGCAGCGTCAGTGCCACGGCAAGCAATCCTGCCAACGCCAGACGCCCAATGCGGCGCGGCGCACGCTGCATCCCCCCGGCGAACGCCTGCCACAGTGCGTACACGAAGACGGTCAGCGCGCCGTAGAGCGTCGCCTGGCCATGCCCCGAGAGCACCAGACACGCCAGCGCCAACGCCGCAAGCGGAATCGCGCGTCCGCGCCGCATCGCGCCATCCAAAGCCCAAAGCGTCCACGGGAGCCAAGCCATCGCATCGTTGAACTGCGGATGGCCCAGATGTGCTACAAACGGGTCAGCGAACATGTAAGCTAGCGCCCCGATGAGCGCCGCCATCTCGCGTAACTTCCACACTGAGGAATGATGCAGATAACCGTACATCCCCAGACCTGCCAGCCACAAGGTCACCATCCCGCGCAGCGAGACGGCCCATGCCGGGATAGGATTCAGCAGAAATAACGGCCAGTTGAGCGGGTTGAACAGCCCGTACTGCCCCTCGGCGACGATGGGATCGCCTGCCATCATCCCCGTGTGCCACAACGGGATGACGCCGCGTCGAAGCCACTGCGCCACGTAAGACCAGACGGGATGGATCTGCCCCCACAAGTCTCCGCCGCCGGTGGGGAAGCGATAGCCGGCCACCCACACCGGCCAGAAGAAGAGCAGTGTCACGCCCGCCAGAAAAATCGGAATTTTTACCCT
>JAFGSL010000416.1 GCA_016934645.1 Anaerolineae bacterium | reverse complement strand
CCACCGCCCGTTGCCAGTGTACCCAGCGCAGAACCGGAAAGCACGCAACCTGTCGCCGTCCAAAGCGGGCCAGATTTCCTGTTGTGGGCGCTCATCGGCGTGGCTGCCATCGCCGTGATTGGGCTAATTCCTCTGTGGATCTTCGTCTACCAGACGTATATGCAGCCTGTGTCTATACCTACAGAGAGCATCATCTCACCAACAGCGACGATCGCCGCCGATGTGGAGATCGTCAGCGTACCCAATCTTAGCGGGTTAAGCGCGCCGGATGCGCAACGGCTGCTGGAGAGCCTGGGACTGCGTCTGGAAATCCTCGGTGAGCAGGAAAGCGTCGACGCGCGGCCCGGCGCGGTGCTGGAACAGACGCCCGCCTCCGGCAACCGCGTCGCGGCGGACACGACCGTGAGTGTGGTGGTAGCAGCAGGGCGCGCGCTCATCCTGCCAAACGTCGTGGGCTTCGACCTTAACGATCAGAATGTCCAGGTACAGGCCGGTTTGGAAGCCGATGGCCTGATCGTCTCCATCGAGCAGATTTGGAGCACCGAACCTGCTGGCATCATCCTCAAGCAAATGCCGGATTCTGGAACCGAAGTGCGCGCCGGCAATACGATCACGCTCACGGTCAGCGGTGGGACCAGCCTACCGATTCCCATGCAGGTGAATTTGAACAATCAGGTGATGTTGGAAGACGCGCGCGTTACCCAACTGACCTACCGGCCCGGCGACACTGTGGGTCTCACACTCCGTTGGCGAGCATTACAAACCATCCCGTCCTCCTACAAAGTCTTCATCCATGTGCTGACGCTTGATTACGGGACGGCGATCGCGCAGCGAGACATCGAACCGATGAACGGCCTCCGTCCTACCAACAGTTGGTCTGCTGGCGAGATCATCAACGACCCCCACCAGGTTTCACTCCCCCCGAACACGCCCGCGGGCACATACCAGATCCGGGTCGGCCTCTACAATCCTGAAGGACGGATGCCCGTAGTCGACTCCGGCCAGACCCAGGTCACGGATGACACTATTTTCGTCATCACCATTGAGGTCCGCTAATAGCGAGGCAAACTACAGAAATCTCCACGAGCCTCGACGCAACAAAGCACACCGTGAAACATTGGTCGTTCGGTAGCCCGAGTTTCACTTTTCTTTCATGGTTTTCTGGTATAATACCCAGTATAAGGCCCGAGGCGGCGCGGAGGGAATGTACGCCGCATAATAACGTGGGGCATGGTGTGGTATAAAGGCCCGCAAAGGGTTGAGGAGGTTTTCGATTATGAAATCTAAACAAGGTAACGGCAATTTTGTTTACCTTATTGTGGTTGCGGCGGTGCTGTTTCTGGTCTACAGTTACCTGACCAGTGGGACAACCAGCCCGACCGTATCGCTCAATCAGATTGCCGATGACATAGATGCCGGGAAGATCGACACCATTACGGTGCGTGGCGATATCCTGCAGGTCGTTTACAAACAAGAAACAGCGTCCGGTACCGGGACAGTCGAGCAGCCGATCCTCTCGCGGAAGGGGCGTGAGACGTCACTGATAGAGCAATTGCAAGCCCTGGGAGTCGATGAGGACATGCTCCGGCAGACCAAAATCGAGTTTGCCGAGCCGACGGATTGGAGCACGCTGGTCAACCTGGGCATTACAATGGTGGGCATGATTGTACTTGGGGTGTTATTTTTCTTCTTCATCCGCCAGTTCCAGGGCGCGAACAACCAGGCGCTGTCATTTGGCAAGAGCCGCGCGCGGATGTTCTCCGGCGACCGACCGACCGTCACTTTTGAAGATGTGGCGGGCATCGAAGAATCCAAAGAAGAACTCAAAGAAATCGTTGAATTCCTCAAAGAACCCCAGAAATTCATCAATCTCGGGGCGCGCATTCCCAAAGGGATGCTGCTGATGGGCGCACCGGGTACAGGGAAAACGCTCCTCGCCAAAGCCGTCGCCGGAGAAGCCGGCGTCCCCTTCTTCAGCATCTCCGGCTCCGAATTCGTCGAGATGTTCGTCGGTGTGGGAGCCAGCCGTGTGCGCGATTTGTTCGATCAGGCCAAGCGGCACAGCCCGTGCATCGTGTTCGTGGATGAGATCGACGCCGTGGGACGGTATCGCGGCGCGGGATTGGGCGGTTCGCACGACGAGCGCGAGCAGACGCTCAACCAGATTCTCGTGGAGATGGATGGCTTCGACACCGATACGAACGTCATCGTCGTCGCGGCCACCAACCGGCCCGACATCCTCGATCCGGCGCTGTTGCGTCCGGGGCGCTTTGACCGGCGTGTCATCATCGACCAGCCTGACATACGCGGGCGCGAAGCGATTTTCCGCGTCCACACGCGCGGCAAGCCGATCGCCGCCGAAGTCGATTTAGCGGAATTGGCGCAATCCACGCCGGGGTTGGTCGGCGCGGACATCGAGAACGTGGTCAACGAGGCCGCCATTCTCGCTGCACGGCGGGGTCGGAAACGTGTCGGGATGAGCGAGTTCAACGAGGCTGTGGAGCGCGTTATCGCCGGGCCAGAACGGCGCAGCCGCCTGATCTCCCAAGAGGAACTGCGCGTATTTGCTTACCACGAAACCGGGCACGCCCTGGTCGCGCACGTGCTGCCCAAGTGCGATCCGGTGCGCAAAGTGTCGATTGTAGCGCGCGGCATGGCCGGCGGTTACACCATCGCCTTGCCCGAAGAGGACCGTTACGTGCTGTTGCGCAGCAAGATCGAAGACGACATCGCTTACGGGCTTGGTGGGCGCGCTGCCGAGGAGATCGTCTTTGG
>JAFGSL010000415.1 GCA_016934645.1 Anaerolineae bacterium | reverse complement strand
GGCGACCGTATCGGTCTGTTTCACGTCGTTCAGGCTGCCGCCGGTTGGCCCGTTGGTCATCAGGATCCGCACGGCGTCCATCACGGTGAGTGTGGGACGGATGGCGCTCGCCAGGTCGGCGACGCGTTGCGCCAGATTGCTGTGGATCTGGCTAGGTTGGGTGATCGTGCCCAGGAGATTTTTAAGCCCCAGGCTCAGCCGCGCCAGCGAGTGATGTTTGGCGATGGGGACGTTGATCAGCACGTCGGCAGCCATAATGTCCCGGTAGATTTCCCAGCTTTGAATGTCCCGGCCTTCCGGGATGGCGGTTTTGACGAACTTCGCCGGGTTCATGATCTCCATCTCGCCGCCCGCCGCTTTGACCGCGTCTTCGATGCCGCTGATGGCGTAGGCCGACGCCGGTGTGCCGCCGAAGGGCATATCCATCACGCGGACACGCCGTGCGCCCGCGCCCAGGCAGAGCTTGACCAGCGTGGCGATGACCGTGGGGTTGGTCGTGGCGGCGAACTCCGGCGGGTTGTAGTTCACGCAGATGTTGGGCTTGATGATGACGTCGTTGCCCGTTTTGACGAAGCGTTCGATTCCGCCGATGGCAGCCAGCGCCCGCTCGGTGATCGTCGCCGGGTCGCTGCCGTGGGCGATGGCAAGATAGGCCTGGTCGTTGGTGGGCGCCGGGGCCACAGGGCGGCCGGAATCCCCATCACCGCCGGGATTGGCCGTGCATCCCGATCCCAGCAGCACCGCGTTTGCCGCAAGTAACCCAGCCCACTGCAAAAACTGTCGTCGTGTCCACCGTCTCATGCTAAATTGACCTCCACTTTCTCGATTGCCTCCGGTGCATGCTCACCCAGCCCCAGAGAAGCGGCATATTCCAGCCATGCTGTCGCTTTGCGCTGCGCAGCGTTCGCGTTTCCGCCCGCTGCCTCACGCGCTGCGGTGAAGAGTTGCAAGCCTATGGCGTCGTTTGCCACCGGATCAAAGCTCATAAGGAGTGAATCCCCATTGACTGCCGAGTTCCAATTCTGCGTGCAAATGTTCAGCGCATCGCCGATGATCAGGCGTGTGCGGTCACGGATGGCATCCAGCGCGTTGAGCGCCCCCAACGCTTGTTCGATGTTCCCGTGGTACCGGCCAGGTTGATCGAAAGTGCCGTAATGGTTCTTCAGCGCGAAGCTGATCCCGCTGGTCCCGTGCGTCTTGAGCAACGGGATGTTGATGAGCGCATCGCAGTTCAACAGCACGTCGCTTATGCCGACGCTGCCATCCAGCAGCGTCCAGCCGCCGGTATAGGCGTGATCCGTGCCGTAGCAGCGCACGCCCGGACCATCTGTATTCAGCGCGTACCCCACGTTTTGCAACTCCCGCGACAGCCGGTCGAAGATGACGATCTGTTCCGCCGGCACGCCAGCGTCTTGCAGACTGTCGGCGACGGCCGTCACCAGCGGGATGTGCGTCCAATATGAAGCGCCTGCAATCGTGTTGACCTTGAGGGCGATGCGCTCGCCGGGCGCAAAGAGTGCGCTCCACGCTGCGCGGGCGTCGTCCAGGCCGGTGAGTTGGGTGATGGACGCGTCGAGCATCTGGCGGATGGCGTTGGATTGCAGATCGCCGCCATCCCATACTCCGGCATGACGGGTGTGCACAACTTTGCCGAGTACGTGAGGGCGCGCGACGGGGGCCGGCGTGAGGGTGGGAGGCGGTGTGGGGGTGTGGGTGTTTGGAGGAGCGGTGGGTGGGTTGTTAGGGGGGTGGGTGGTTGGTGTGTTCGTTGGCAGAACGGCTGTTGGTGTGTCGGTTGGCGCGGTGGTCGGTGAAGGTGGCATCGTCGCTGCCGGTTCGTCTGTCGGTTGGGGCGTGAGTTTGGGCGCACATCCAGCCAGGACTCCGGTTGCTATGAGTTTGAGAAAGTGCCGTCGTGATAGGGGCCGATTTTTAGGTTTTTTCCTACAATATGTGTTATTCATCGCTGTGTTCCTCTCTTGGTTGAAAATCCAACGTTATTCACTGTTTATAGGATACCTGTTCTGCGGGAAACGTCAAATGTGAGACGAGTATCTTGTAAATTGTTGGGCAATATTTTGGGGAGGTTAGCTATTTGCGTGGCCAGCGGCGATGCTGAGCGACACCGCGCAGGAGCACGGGTAGACCGCGTTGCTCGTAGATGGCGCGCGCGCGACGGAACCCGTCGCCGTATATCGGATCGGGGTTTTCTTCCAGCAGGTGGATGCAGTGACGGGCCTCCGACGACGTTTGCTCTTGATGGAGCAGATACGCAAACAGATTGCACAACCCTTCTTCCAAATCCTCCGGCAGATTGTCGATGTGCTGCATAAACAGCCAAACGTGGCCTAACTCGTGCGCCAGGACGTTTTCGAGGTAGGTTGGCGGTAGCCCTCCCAGCACGTAGAGCGCCTCGATGATGCGCGCGACTTCTTGCCCGTCGCGCGTCTGTATCTGCTTGATGGTCTGGCCTTGTAGGCGGGCCATCGGGCCGGATATACCCTCCGTTGTGAGCTGGGTGAGTTGCACCATCTCCAGCGGAATGGAGACTTGGCGTGTGTCCAGGCTGTAACGTGCCATCCGCACTTGAACCTGTTGCATGATCCTGCGCGCTTGCTTCTGATCGTCCACCGCCTGTTTCCGACACAGCATGCAGACTACACGCCCATCCTTGTATTGCTTGCCGCCGCCGGTCAGTCGTTGACACACCGGGCGCTGGCAGACGTAGCACTCCGGATATTGCGTCTGGTGCCGGGCACAATAGCTCTCGCCCCAAAACGTCTGGATGTACTGGCCTTCGATGTACTCACCGCAAACGGCGCAGCGCTTGCCGAACTGTTGCCTATGACAGTCGGGATGATACGGGCGGCCTTCATAGTCGACGTATTGTCCCTCAATGAAACCATTGCACGCCGCGCATCGCAGACCAAATCGCTCCTGATGGCAGCGGGGATGATAGACCTCGCTGTCGTGTTCAGCATATTGTCCTTCAATAGGGCGACCGCACGCGGCGCAGCGGAAACAGTCCGGGTGCCAGTTCCGACCGAGAGCCTGGACGTGATATCCTGTGATCCGCCGACCACATCCCGCGCAAACACGTTCACCGCTCACGCTTTCCCAACCCTCTTCTGCCCGTTACTTGTTGCTCGTTTCTCATTACCCGTTACTCATTACTTATCTTCGAACGAAACTCCGGCTTGCCCTGGATGCCCAGCCGCAAGCGGAAGAGCGCACCCGCGCCGTCGCCTTCGCGCGCTTTCTGATCGCCGCCCGCCGTGGTCACGTAGATGTCGGTGTAATCCGGCCCGCCGAAGGTGACGCTAGACACTTTCCTGGCAGGGAACGCGATCCGCAGCGCTTCCTCGCCATCCGGCGTATAGCGCACCAGCACGCCGCCATCCCACCGTGCCGACCAGACGTAGCCGTCGGCGTCCACCGTCAGGCCGTCGGGGCCGCCCTCGCCCTCCGGTGTCTGCACGAAGACACGCTGGTTGCTGATGCTGCCGGTGGCGCGGTCGTAGTCGAAGATGTAGATGTTGCGCGTGGGCGAGTCGGTGTAGTAAAGATGTTGGAAATCGGGCGTGAAGCCCATCCCGTTGGAGACGCCGATGCCGTCGAGCAGTTTGGTGAGCGTCTGGTCGGGGTCCAGGCGGTAAAGCCGCCCCAGGCGAGATTGCGTGGGCGACCCCCGCGTAGCGGTGGGCATCGTCCCGCAGAAGACGCGGCCCTCCGGATCGGCGATGACGTCGTTGAAGCGGGTGGTGACCTCGTCTGGGATTTCGTCGATGATGGTGGTGATCTCACCGTCACGCCAGAGTTTGACCGCGCCGCGCGCCATAAAAAGCAGCAGCGCGCCGTCTTCCTGGATCGTGAATCCGCCAAGTGCGCCGCCGTTGGCGGTCGAGCTTTCAAAGCACTGCTCGTGCTCACCGGTGGCGGGTGTGTAGCGGAACAACCGCCCTGTAGGGATATCGACCCAGTAGACGCGCTGCTCGTCCGGGTGCCACAGCGGGCCTTCGCCGGTGACACAGGCGTAGTCGGCGATCGGTTCTGGCGCGGCGCTGCCGGGGGTGGGAGCGAGCGTAGATTTGGGAGCGGGGGCGGATGTGGGCGCTGGCGTTACCGTTGGCGCGAGAGGCCGCGTGCAGCCCGCCAGCGCGCCGACCGCCGCGAGCTTGAGCACGTCGCGGCGCGAGAGCCGCCGGGAGCCTGGATAGGGTGATTTGTGATTCATTGTAGACCTTCCGTCAGTGCGATCACTTCCTGGACCAATGCGCATAGTGCTTGCCGCTGTGCATCGAGCATGGTCGGGTCCGGTTCGTCGCCGGGGAAAAGCAGCCCTTGGATGCGTTCCGTGAAGCGCTGCGGTTTGATGGCGAGATGGTTCAACGCGATCTCCAGCTTTTTATCGCCTGGGAAGTACGTCCGGTTCAGCGCGAAGACGACCTGGATTAGGTTGTGGATCACCTGCTGGACGATGCCTGCGGTGTAGATGGCGTCGGCGCGTTCGACGGCGCTCTTGTAATGGAAGTTGTCGGGCCAGAACTGCGCCGCGCGCGTGTACCGGCTGATGATCGCCTCGCGCAATTTGGGTGGGTAGACGCCCACCTTGGAGTGCCACCGCGCGAGGATGCCGTGCGGATCGTCGATAGGGCGCATGTTGTGCAGATCGGAGAGGGTGCAGTGGTTGTAGAACCCCATCACCGTCCACGTCAGCAGGCTGTGTTTGACGATCCCGGCCTGACATTCGGCGATGATGGCGTCAATGTAGTCGATGTTGCGGAACCAACACTCGACCTTTTGTCCGTGAAAGTAGAAGTCGCTCCCCGCCTGGATGAACTCGGCATCATCACCCCACGCCGTCAGCGTTGCGCCGTCCACGCCGAAGTCTTCGCACAGCTTGCGCCGCTCCTCGGCGGTTAGGATCTCCCGCGCAAACACGTAGAGATCGATGTCGGATTCCTGATCATCGACGCCCTTGGCGTGTGCGCCGCCTAAAGCGATGCCGTACTCACCGCGCGAGAACTGGCGCAGCAGCGGCAGCAATAAATCGGTAGTTGACATTACTTCAGTCGTCATCTTGGCTAATACTCACTGCGACGCGGCGGCCTTCCGCGACGGCTTCGACCACCGTTGGAGGATTCTCGCCCACATGCAACCCTGGCTGCGATGTCGCCTGGCGTGTCTCCGGGGCGGGCGCATCGTGCCAGTCCGGTCCACACAGCGATACAAGCTCATCGTGCAGGATTTCGGCAAACTCCGCCGTGATGTAAATCGCACTGTGCGAATGTCGCAGTTCGGCGATGTCGAACGTCTCACCCGGCTTCTGCTGGCCATTGAAGTGAATGTTGTTCGCCAACACACCTTGCAGGTCTCGGGTCAGCGCTTCCGGGGGAAGATCGCCGTGCGTTGCCATCTGTCGCAGTTGACCACCCGGTTGTGCTTCTTTGCCGTATACGTCAATGGTGCGCCCTGTTAAGGCCAGATAGTAGGCACAACTCAAACCTGCCGGACCGCTGCCGATCACGGCGATGCGTTGTACGTTCTCGACGGAACCCGGGCGGAGCCAACCCGCGCGACCCGCCGCCTCGCATACCCAACGTTCGAGTTCCGCGATGCGAACAGGCGCTCCGGCGAAGGATTTACGATAGCAGTGTTTCTGGCAGAGGTCATCCGCTGCGCAGGTATAGCCGCAGACTTCGGCGAAGGGATTGCGCTCGCGCAGCAGTCGCGCCGCACCGGTGTAGTTCCGTGCTTCCATGCGCCGCAGAAAGCCGGGGATGTCGATCCCGGCGGGGCAGCCGCTGACGCACGCCGGATGTTCGCAGCCCTGGCACTGCGCGGCGATGAGGTACGCGTTCTCCGGCGTGATCGGATCATCCGCCGCGACTTTCGGGCGAGTGTATGGGATATCGACGAATCGCACGACCTGCTTGGGGTATTTGCGCGTGTCGTATTCCGGCTTACGAAGGTCGCGCAGCACCATGTTCGCGGCGCCGACGCCGGAGACCATCGTCGCCGGTGCGCCGGTGCCCATCACCGTCGAGTCGCCGCAGATGTAGAGGTGCTTCCATTCGCTGCGGGCGTGGAGCCGCTTCAGCATGTGCTGCCCGATGGCGTTCTTCGGGCCGCCGACCGCGCCGCCGTTCTTGAGCATGTAGCGCTCGATGGTGGTTGGCGTGCCGACGATCAGGGTTTCGATGTGGCCGCTGAAGCCGGGATAGTGTTGGTCGATCTGGGCGAGCATCCGCTCAGCCTCTTGCTGCTTCTGGTCGCGGTAAGCTTTGGAGCGGTAGTCAGCGTCTTCCGGGGTGGGCCAGTCACACATATTCGGCGCAATCGCCAGGACGACCAGCTTGTCCGGCGGGCACAGGGTGTGATCGACCAGCGCGTTGATGTAGAGTGTCAGGTCGGAGTGATCGATGACGGCGCGATTCTCAATGAAAATCTCCCACGGGAATACGCCTTCCGGCAGCGCGGCCCGGTCGGTGACCATATAGAGCGTCATACTGGGGTAGGTGGGAATGAGTGCCTGCGCCCACGCCAGGCGCTCCGGCGGGATGTGCTCGGGGCGCACGAGTTTGCCGTAGAGGTTCCACACGGTCGCATTGGCGATGACGCGATCCGCTAAAATCTCCTCGCCGTCAGACAGCCGCACGCCGTACGCGCGCCCATCACGGATCAGGATTTCGTCCACCAGATGGCCGTAGAGCGTCTGCCCGCCGTCGCGCTCGAAGGCTCTTTCGATGGTGTTGGGCAGCATCTGCGCGCCTCCGGCGGGATAGTAAACGCCGCCGATGTGGTTGTCTAGAAACATCGTGGCGGCGAGGACGGCGGGCGTTTCCGCCGCGGTCGTGTAGGCGTAGGCAGAACAGAGCTTGTCGAAGAAGTGGACGATCTCCGGTGTGTGGAAATACTGATCCAGTAAATCCTTGACGCTGATGGAGAGCAAGCGCTGCATTTTGAAGATGCCCAGGGGATCGGAAAGCAGCCGCCGCAGTCCCTGGCGCGCCGAGAACTCCGAGGGCGGCACCACGACTTCGTTTTTGATGACGATGTTCTCGTACATCTTGTGGAGATCGGCGTAGAACGCGCGCAGCGCCTCTTTCTCGTCGGGATAAAGTGCGCCGAGTTCGTCCAGAAACCGGTTCAGGTCTGGCCAGAAGGTGATCTCCTGGCCCTCGAACGTCATACGGGCCAGGGTGGGGTGGGCGACCATCTCGATCGGTTCTTCCAATTCGTTGATCAGAAAACGGAAGGGTTTGAAACCTTTATCGCCAAAGCCATAGATCATCGCGGTGCCGACGTCGAAGACGACGCCCTCGCGCTTGAACGAGGTACAGGAGCCGCCGGGTTTGTTCTGTTGGTCGATCATCAGCACGGATAAACCACGTTTGGCTAACAGACTGGCGGCGGTCATGCCTCCTAGCCCAGCGCCAACAACGATCACGTTGTAGTGTTTGCGCAGGATGTAGCTCTCTCGTATCTTCATTTTCTATTACAGAACCAAAATCACACCGAACGCAATTTCGATCAGCAGGCTGACGCTGTTGGACTGGACGACGGAATTATCCAGGATGAACATCGACACGGCGCGCACGATGGCGATGCCCAGGTAGGCGATACCGAGCATCTGGTACGCTGCCGGGGTGTTGAGCAACAGCGGCGCGAGTCCCAACGCGATGAACAACCCGCCCAGGATAGAGCGAATCTCCGTGATCCCGCGCGGCCCCGTCGGGTGCAACCCGGTGAAACCCGTCACCGAGCGGGGGCGCAGCAGAGAAAGCAGCCCGGTGACAATCGTGGCTATGGCTGCGGCGATTTGAAGCAATTGTAGAATCGGCATACTATTCCCTCCTCATCTATAAAACGAAGCGGATGCTCACGGCGTTGAGTGCGCATCCGCTCCGGTTGTACCATCAAACTCTATACGTCCAGCAGTCCCTTCCGCAGACCGAGCGGAAGTGGGGCCGGGCGCTCGCAGGTGCTTTCCAACGTCACTCGCTGTCCTGCATCGGCGGCGGCGTGGATGGCGTGCATGATGTCGAGGACGTGGTAGGCCAGGTCGCCGTTGGCGCGGTGGGGACGCCCGGAGCGCAGCCCGTAAGCCATATCCGCCACGCCGATGCCCCGGCTGTTCTCGGCATAGCCGTGCGTGAGCGGAATTTCACTCCACTCGGACGCGCCCGCCCGGCGCACGCGCACCGGCCCGCCGAAGGTGTTGGGATCGGGGACGCTGAGCGTGCCCTCCGTGCCGTAGATTTCGATGCGCGGCAACTCGGCGGCCCACACGTCGAAGCTCGTGGTGATGGTGCCGATCGCGCCGTTGGCGAATTCGAGCGTGCCGACGACGTGCGTGGGCACTTCCACGTCAACGACCGTGCCGTTCAACGGCTGGCTGGTGATGGTGCGCGTGGGGAAGGTGATGCGGGTCGCGCCGCTGACCTGCTCTACCGGCCCCATCAGGTTGACGAGCGCCGTGAGATAGTACGGCCCCATGTCGAACATTGGCCCGCCGCCGACCTTGTAGTAGAATTCTGGGGCGGGGTGCCAGCTTTCGTGGCCATGACACATCATGAAGGCCGTCACGCCGATGGGGTCGCCGATCCAGCCGTCGTCGATGAGCTTGCGGCAGGTCTGGATGCCGCCGCCGAGGAAGGTGTCCGGTGCGCCGCCGACGCGCACGCCTTTCGCCTTTGCCGCCGCGAGCAGCGCCTGGCCCTGTTCGCGGGTGATGGTCAGCGGTTTCTCGTTGTGGACCGATTTCCCGGCTTCCACCACCGCCATCGCTACGTCGTAGTGTGCGTTGGGGATGGTGAGGTTGACGACGATCTCGATTTCCGGATCGGCCAGGAGTTCGTCCACTGTGCAGGCGCGCGCGATGTGATGCTTCTCCGCCTGCGCGCGCGCCTTCTCCATTACGATGTCCGCGCACGCAACCGTGTCCAAGATTTCGAAGACTTTATCCGCTTGCAGATAAATCCCGCTGATATTGCCGCAGCCAATCACGCCGATTTTTATTTTCGTGCTCATAGTTGTCTGTTCCTCTCAAATTTCGTAGTGCAAGAAACAAGATGCATGACGCATGATGCAGGACGCAAGATGGCTATTGCTCCACACTCATCTCTCATTTCTAATTTCTTGCTTCGTGCTTCTTTACTTGCTCGCCCACAACATGCCGCGTTTCACCATCTCGAGCGCCTCAGGCACTTCGAAATCCTTCGCCACGTGGCCGACCGAGGCGTAGAAGACGCGTCCCTGGCCGTACATCCGCTTCCACGCGACGGGCATGACGACGCCGTCGATCCAGTAGGCGTGGTCGCCGTTGAAGGTCGTCGTCGCCAGCACCTCGTTGGAGGGATCGACGTGCATATAGTATTGCTCCGAGTGCATATCGAAGTCATCCAGGCCTGCTACGATCGGATCGTCGCTGATGATGTTGACGCGATAATCAATCACGCCGCCGGGATGGGCCACCCACTGCCCGCCGACCATAAATTGGTAGTCCACGTTGTTGCGGAACGAGTCGCCCATGCCGCCGTGCCAGCCGGCGATGCCGACGCCGCTCTTGACGGCGTTCAGTAGGCCCTGTTCCTGCTCACGCGTGATGGTGCCCATCGTCCATACCGGCACGATCAGGTCAAGGCCCATCAGTTTATCGGTGTTCAGGTAGACGTCGAGCGTGTCGAAGACTTCGACGGCGTAGCCCTGGGATTCCAGATACGGCGCGAAGATCGCCGTGCACTGATCCGGCTCGTGTCCCATCCAACCGCCCCATACCAAGATTGCGTTCTTCACTTTCGATTCCAACATATATGGCTCCTTCAAACTGTCATAGTATTTTGCGGGGGAGGTTGAGCCTCCTCCGCACATCCAAACCTATTCTACACTGAAACAGAGACTCAGTAAATCGAAATTTAGGCTCGTAGTAACGACTTTAGTCGTCAAAAGAACCACTGAAGTGGTTACTACTACAAACATAGATTTGTGATCTACTGACTACAGAAGCTACTGTGTTGCCTGGGCAAGCTGTTTGCCTAGTGTGTGGCAGGCGTTGAGGGTGGCCGACGTTGGCCGTCCCTGTGACGTCACGGTCGCGCCAACCTTCGTCCCCATGCGTTTGAAAAGGTCCTCGAACGGCTGTTTCGCCCGCCCACCGCCGCCGTGGGAGAGGAAGAGCGCGAAGGGTTTGTCCGACAGCCGTGCTGGATTGGTTTTCTTGGCGAGATACCAATCATCCAGGAAAACCTTCATCGTCCCGGCGAAATAACTGAAGTAGTCCGGTGTACCGAAGGCGACGGCATCGAACGCGCGATACTCGTCCAGGGTAATGCGCCGTTCGTTCGCGTTGACCAGCGTCACGTCGGCGCCAGCAGACTTCGCACCCTCGGCGACGGCCTCAGCCATTGCTTGTGTGTTGCCATATTCTTGCGAGTGATAGAGCACTAAAATTGAACTCATTCTTACCTCCTGTGTGCAATTTGCTCAACGATACGGTTCTGCCGTTCTGATGAGCTGTTCAGTTTCTACCTCTGATCGTGCTGTCGTCATGATGTACATTCCCTTGCCACCGACCGCATCCAGCAGCGGAGCAACTTCTTCCGGCTTCACACCGATGGCTTGGACAGATTTGCCTGCGTCCAGGATTTTGCGATACATCGGATACCACGCTGGATCACCGCCTCCGGGCACTTGCGGATCGGGCGTCCATTCGATGGCGTCCAGCGGTTCGATGTCCAACAGCAGATCGAGGTGGGGAATGCACTGGTGCCCGTCGAGGTGGAACATAGAGCAATCTAGCCATGTGCATTGTTCCGTCAGCGTAGGAACGACGAATTGACTGAACATTTTCGGAGAGAACATCGCCGAAGCATCACACTGCACCTTGGCGACTTTCCCCGGCCCCCACAGGCGGAACGCGCCGAAAACCGAGCTGCCATCCTCCGACTTGATTATCTCATAAACCCGGTCGTACACCTCGAAAAAGACGGCGTTGACCTCGGCGACTTTCTCTAGCACCCAGGCAGGACGCTCGATCATATCCATCAAGAGCAATTGCGGATCGCGTAGCGCGGCGACGATGTCGATGTTCTCGATCAGGTCGGGGCAGCCGACGGTGTATTTGCCGCGCCCCAATTCGCCACAGGCGCGCAGCGTAGCTTCGGTGATTTGCCACCAGCGGCTTTCTGGCATAAAGCGCAAAGGTGGGTGGCTCTCCGGAGCATCGGGATCGATGCAGGGCTTAAACCAGACAGTGTCTTCGGCCAATCGGGGTTCGCTGCCCATGAAGAGCGCCAGTGAACCGGGACCGATGTCGGTGTTGGCGATGGGAAATGCGTCGCCGGGAAAGAGTTGGCGCGAGAGCTTGTAGTGGTTCCACCGTGCGCGCCACTCAGGCTGTGTGTAATAATACTCGATATCCGGGGCGTTGCCGGGGTGGGGAACTGTTTCGTGCGCGCCAGTGTGCGACGGGCCGTCGATGTACAGGACCAGCCCTTCGTGCTGCCACCATGCCTTGAAGTGTTTTTTCGTCTCTTCCCAGTTGGGTTTCCATGTGCAATCCATGTTTGTCGTTCCTTTGTCAGGCATTGTAGTAGCGCTGATTGTCTACGGAGGGTGAAAATAGTCAATGACAAAGGCCCCGCAAAAACTGCGGGACCTTTGGTGGATGGTATGTAAAGGCGTCGATATTTAGGCCATACGGACGCCGGTAAGCTCCAGTTCATCAGCGAAATGGCAGGCGACAAAGTGGTCGTTCCCCATATCGCGCAAAACAGGCGTCTCGGTGCTGCACACTTCTTTTGCATAGCGACAGCGCGGGTGGAAATAGCAGCCGGATGGCGGGTTCGAGGGATCGGCGACCTCGCCTGGGAGGCGGATGCGCGTCCCCTTGTCGCGCGCGCGGGGATTGGATACCGGTACCGCCGACATCAACGCCTCGGTGTAGGGATGCTTGGGATCGATGTAGATGTCCAAGCCACTGGCGATTTCCACAACTTTGCCGACGTACATCACAACCACGCGGTTGCAGATGTGGCGGATGACGCTCAAATCGTGCGAAATGAACAGATACGTCAGGTCAAAGTCACTTTGTAACTCTTCCATCAGGTTGAGGATTTGCGCGCGGATCGACACATCCAGCGCTGACACCGCTTCATCGGCTACGATCAGGCGTGGATTGGTCACCAGCGCGCGCGCGATGCCGATGCGCTGGCGCTCGCCACCGCTGAAGGCGTGGGGATAACGTTTGATGTATTCAGGGCGCAGCCCTACCCGCTGCAACAGATACTCGACGCGGTCTTCCATTTCAGATTGGCTCGCCATCAGTTTGTTCACCTTTAGGGCTTCGCTAATGACGTCGAAGACGGTCATCCGTGGATTCAGCGCCGAGTACGGGTCCTGGAAGATCATGCGTATATCTTTGCGATATGGCTGTACTTCTTTGTTATTCAGTGGCGCAAGGTCCACAACCGTGTCATCTGCATTGCGGTACAGAATCTGACCGGCTGTTGGTGTATAGGCGCGCACGATGCAACGTCCAACGGTGGTTTTACCGCAGCCGCTTTCGCCGACCAGGCCAAGCGTTTCGCCTTTGCGAATAAAGAGACTCACATCGTCGGCGGCTTTGGTGTAGCCTCTGATGCGGGCAAACAGGCCTTCCGTGATCGGGAAGTACATCTTCAGGTTGTTGACTTCAAGCAGGGTCTCGGGTAAGCGCATCTCGGATGGAGGTTGCACTACTTCCTGTTTTTGTTGTTTTGCCATGCCTATGCACCCTCCTTTCTGTCTCTGATGCTAGCGTCATAGAGCAAGCAGGCCACGGTATGATTAGGGCCGAGTTGTGTAGTGCTCGGTACGATTTCCCGGCACACGGACATCGCTTTGGGACAGCGCGGGTTGAAGTTGCAGCCGCTAGGCCGCCTGAAGGGACTGGGAACCATGCCTTTGATGGGGTCCAGTTCCTCGCGCCGCATCGCAATTTTGGGAATTGAGCGCAGCAACGATTGTGTATAGGGATGTTGGGGATTGTTGAAGATGGTGTCCGCGTCCGCGCGTTCCACGATCTTTCCTAGATACATCACGGCAACCTCATCCGCAATCTCAGCTACGACGCCTAAATCGTGGGTGATGAAAAGCAATGCCATTCCATATTTTCCCTGCAGTTCCAACATTAGATCGAGGATTTGCGCCTGGGTTGTTACATCCAGCGCGGTTGTCGGCTCGTCGGCAATCAGCATGGTAGGATCGCAGGATAGCGCCATCGCAATCATCGCCCGCTGACGCATCCCACCACTAAGGCGGAAGGGATACTCGTCGACCAGACGTTCCGGCTTGGGGATGCCAACTTGCGCCAATAATGAGATGGCGCGTTCCTTGGCCTCGATTTTAGAGACGCCCGTGTGAAGGGTGATGTTCTCCATAATCTGGTTGCCCACTGTGTACATTGGGCTGAGCGACGTCATCGGTTCTTGGAAGATCATCGCGATTTCTTTGCCTCGGATCTGACGTATTTCTCGGCCTCTGGGTGGCAGCTTGGCAATGTTCACAATACTGTTGTTTTGATGGAACAGGATGTCGCCGGAGACAATGCGCCCTGGCGGCTGCACGATCCCGAGAAATGCGCGGCATGTCACACTTTTTCCACAGCCGCTCTCGCCAACCAGGCAGAGTGTTTTGCCGCTTTCGACATTCATATCGACGCCGTCAATGGCTTTCACCACACCTTCATCGGTGAAGAAATGGACCTTCAAGTCGGTTACTTCGAGTAAAAGATTATTGTCTGCCATAGAATACCTTCTATCAATAGGGGTCGGCGGCGTCGCGCAGACCATCGCCCAAGAAGTTCAGCGTCAAAACGATCAGGAACACTGCACCGCCGGGCGCCAACAGCCAGGGGTAGCGCGCGATGACGGCGACCTTTTGTGTATCCTGCAGCATCACACCCCAACTCACGACCGGCGGTCGCAGACCAAGTCCCAGGAAGCTCAAGGCCGTTTCACCCAAGATCAGGCCGGGAATCCACAACGTGATGGACGCGATAATGTGGCTGAGGAAGGAGGGGAGCATATGCCGCAGGATCAAACGCGTCTTGCTACAACCATCAAGCATCGCCGCCATCACGAAATCTTCCTCGCGCAAGGCCAAGAACTTGCTGCGCACGACCCGCGCCATCCCCGTCCAGCTAATCAGAGAGAGGATGATGGAGATCATAAAGTACACGCGGAGGGCGGGCCAGTCAATGGGCACGACGGCTGCTAGTGCCAGCCAGACCGGTAGGGTGGGGATGGACATCAGGATTTCGATGAGGCGTTGAATGATGTTGTCCAGTGCACCGCCGACCAGGCCGGAGATACCGCCTAACAAAATGCCGATGCTCAGGGAGATCGCCATTCCCAACAGACCCACGGTTAGCGAGACACGGCTGCTGTAGATGAGGCGGCTGAAGACGTCGCGCCCGATCATGTCGGCGCCCAT
>JAFGSL010000414.1 GCA_016934645.1 Anaerolineae bacterium | reverse complement strand
CTGTCTTGATGGTTCGCTTGTTAATGTTCTCTACGCTGTCTTGATGTTTAGCTATGTTATCGTTATACGTTGTTCTGATGGTTGACATATAATGACAACATCTAGCCGATTCAACATGGCGTCAGACAACAGCATTAGCTGCATCAACTTCGCGATTATACCATTGCCCGCAAGAGAGGCAAGGATTCACCAACAAGAAATTTCTGTTTCGAGGAGACACTCAAGCTACGGCAGGTGTGTGGTATGTTTTTCTCGGTACAAATCATCTTCTTATTGGTAAGGTGGCCAGATGCTTTCATCTTCGTTGCAAAAGTTGCTGATGGCAACAGGGACACTGTTCGTCGTTTTCGTGCTAACGACTTGCACATTTGCCGGAGGCCAGACGCCGGAGGCGTCCTCCACTACACCTACCCCCACTCCAACCCCTACGTCCTCACAGCCAGTGACCCGCACTCCCACACTCTCTCACACCCATACCCCCTTGCCCACACCGACCTCCACTCCCGCATCACTCGTCACACCGCCGGCAAACGGTATCCCGCAGATTGACCTGCACATTGCCCTCAACTATGCCGACAAGCGCCTGACGGTGACACAGCAAACGACACTCGTCAATGACAGTCCCGACACCTGGGACGAACTCATCTTCGCCGTCCCGCCGGCCTACCAGCCAGATGTATTCACGCTGCGTACGGCCGCCATCACCACAAGTTGGGAGAGCCATCCCACGACGGCAATCCTATCGAATACTATGCTGCACATCGCCGCGCCGGTTCCCATCGCGCCAGGGGAAGCGGTCGCTGTTGTCCTGACTTATGGAATCACCATCCCGCCTGTGGACGCCGATGCCTGGTTGCCGCTGGGCAATCTGGGCGCAGGCGAGTGGCTGATCCAGGCCGGTGATTGGCATCCCACGCTGGTCCCCTACCAGCACGGCGAAGGGTGGCAAACATGGGAATATGTCCTGGTTGGCGATCCCAACATCTATGGCATCGCCAGCTACAATGTGACCCTGCGCACCGATACGGCGGTTGTCGTCGCTGCGCCGGGTTTTGTCAGCCAGAAAGGGCAGGTGCGGCGCTACCGGCTCGACCAGGCGCGCGCGTTCGCCTTTCTCGCCAGCCCCGAATACCAGGTGGTCCGCGCCGTAGCCGAAGCGACGCCAGTGCAAGTTTACTTTCTGCCCGAATTCGGAAAGGAGGCGCAGGCCGTTTTGAAGACGGCATCGCAAGCCATCCCTCTGTACACGGAACTCTATGGCCCCTATCCCTACACCAATCTGGTGATCGCTCAGAACGCCTACTACGGCGCGATGGAATATTCCGGCCTGGTCAGCATGAGCGGTCGTGCTTACGAAGCCTACCAGGAAACCCCCGTCGCGGGACTGATCAACCTCACCGCACACGAGATCGCACACCAATGGTGGTATGGCGCAGTCGGCAACGATCAAGTTCACGAACCGTGGCTGGATGAATCCTTCGCCAAATACAGCGAAGTGCTCTTCTACGAGCGTTACTATCCGGATTTCGTCGACTGGTGGTGGAACCATCACATCGGCAGCCGTAATCGTGGTGGAGCGCTCGACAGAACTGTCTACGACTTCACCGATACCGCCACGTACATCGATCAAGTTTACGGACAGGGGGCGCGCTTTATGGGTGACCTGCGTGCGCTGATGGGTGACGCGGACTTTTTCGCCTTTGTCAAGGCCTACCGCGAAGCCAACGAGGGGCGCATCGCCACGCGCAATGACTTCTTTGCTGCCCTCCGCGCCCACAGTGACGCCAACCTGACCCCATTGATCGAACAGTATTTCTCCAAGAGTAACGAGTAACCAGAAACAAGTAACGAGTTGGGAACTTCTTGCGGCCTTCCGACGTCATCATTACTGTGAGAGACAAACTCACAAAATAACAATGCAAAGGGAGGCAATACAATGTTTAGCAAGAAAGTTCGTACAGGTTTATTGGTGTTGGCCGCAGCCGGGATGCTCGGGCTGCTGTTGGGATGTGGCGCGCAGGTGCAGGCTGGCGGTGGCGGAACGGTGAGCGGCGCGACATACGCCACGGTTGGGGGTGAAATGCCCTATACCATCAACGTCAACGGTTCGGGGATGGCAAGCAATACCCCCGACATCGTCGACATTCAACTGGGTGTAGAAACCGTCAACGATGATGCAGCGCAGGCCATCAGCGAGAGCACCGCAAAGATGAAGGCCGTGCTCGATGCGGTCAAAGCGCTGGGCATCGAAGACAAGGACATCCAGACGGTCAACTACACCATGTGGGTTGAGCAGATTTACAACCAGGAAACTGGTGTCCCGACCGGACAGGTGCGTTACCACGTTACCAACCAGATCAACGTGCGGCTACACGATCTCACCCAGGCGGGCAAGTTGCTGGAAAACACACTGGCTGTCGGTGCGAACAACGTGGGCAGCATCACCTTCGGCGTGAGCGACCCCACCGAGTTGCAGAAGCAAGCGCGGGCCACTGCTGTCCAGAACGCGCGCGCGAAGGCCGAGGAACTGGCCGCCGGGTTGGGCATTCGCGTGGGCAAGGTGCGCCAGGTGAGTGAGTACGTCTCCGGCCCCACTCCTATAGCGACCTACGCGAGGGATATGGGGATGGGTGGTGGCGGTGAAGTACCCATTGCCACCGGTTCCTACAACGTCACCGTGGAAGTCCAGGTCATTTTCGACATCATCCAATAACCTGGCCTCACTTCTGAGCTTGTGCTGGATCACAATCCAGCACACCCCACAACCGCCGAGAGGTTTGCCCTCCCGGCGGTTGTTCTTTGATTTGTCACCTTCTTGGGGCCAGTTATAATAGCCCTATGACCACACGACACATCGATGGCTCCCATGGCGAGGGTGGAGGGCAAGTTCTTCGCTCGGCTTTAACGTTAGCGGCGATCACGGGCGACACGATATACCTGGAGAACATCCGTGCCAACCGTTCCAAACCGGGATTGCGCCCGCAGCACCTCACAGCGGTGCGCGCGGCTGCCGCTATCTGCAGTGCAGCATTGACCGGCGCTGAACTGAACAGCCGGATGCTCACCTTCGCACCACAGACACACGCGCAGGCCGGAGACTACGTCTTCGACGTGAACGACATGGTCAGCAGCGGTTCTGCCGGCGCGATGCCGTTGGTCTTGCAGACGATACTGTTGCCGTTAGCGCTCGCCGATGGCTCCTCGCGGGTGATCCTGCGCGGTGGCACAGCCGTCCCGATGAGTCCGCCGGTTCCCTACATTGAGCACGTTTACCTGCCCACGCTGTTCGAGATGGGTGTGCACGCACGGCTGGCGCACCGTCTCTGGGGATTCTACCCACAAGGTGGCGGCGAATTGGATGTGGAGATCGCAGGCCGTGATGTGCTGCGCCCGCTCGATCTCACTGAGCGCGGCGCGCCGGAACGTGTGGATGGCGCCGCCTGCGTCGCCAAGCTGCCATCGCACATCCCGCAGCGGATGAGTGATCGGGCGCGCGCGCTCCTCAGCCAGGCTGGATTGCCGCGCGTGTCCATCGAACCGCAACACGTCACCTCGCCAGGCACTGGCGCAGGGATCTTCTTGACGGTGCAATACGCGCAGGCGCGGGCCGGATTCAGCGCGTTGGGCCGCCGCGGACTCCCCGCTGAGGAAGTCGCAGAATTGGCCTGCCGCGAGCTATTGGATCATCACCGTAGTAGCGCGGCCGTCGATCCACACCTGTGTGACCAATTGGTGCTGCCGTTTGTGCTGGCGCAGGGAACGTCAGCCGCTGCGGTGTCGCGCGTCACCAAACATTTGCTCACCAACGTCTGGGTAG
>JAFGSL010000413.1 GCA_016934645.1 Anaerolineae bacterium | reverse complement strand
TCATAGCACCCAAAGCCCACCAGAGCGCCGGTCATATCCTCTACGACTGTTCCCACACCAAACTGAGAGGCGACCAAGCGCGCCAGTGTGAGACTACTCACACTAGAGTCCTTCTCCGGCATCATGACGCCAACAACACGTTTTGCCCCAAACGCTCTGACACACAAGGCCAAAACTACCGATGAATCCACCCCCCCGCTGATCCCCACCACAGCACCAGAACGACGCAACTTTTGCCGGACGTCGCGTTGCAATTGCTGAACCAACGTTTCGGTCATGACTTCGGGATTGATTTTGAGAACATCTTTGTGAAAATCCATTTTTCCTCCTCAGGCTCCAATCAAACGACACTCGCCATCACCTTTGCGGCAGATGCGCACTGGTTCGATTTCCGGTAACGACCGGTCGAAATTCTCAACAAACTCGTGATGAAGCAATTGGGTAGACAGCACACCCACCAGCGCCATATCCTCGAACTCGCTAAATTCACCGCGCGCTTCATATTTGCGGAGCAGATGAGCAATCGGCTCAGGCGCAAACACACCGCTTCTTGCGATACCTTCAGGGGACAGCAAATTCGTTACATAATCCAATGGCTGCGCGAGGAACGCTCTATGGATCGGTGCCCGGTAAGGTTGTTTGTAGCGCTCGATAATCTTTGGGGGCAGAAAACCGGCGGCGCTTTCTTTAAGAATATGCTTTTCGCGCAAGCCCCGGATTTTATACCGAGGCGGGATGCGCCCGGCAAACTCAACCACACGATGATCCAGAAAGGGGAACCGCCCCTCAACCGAGTTAGCGGCCATCACCCGGTCACCTTGTGAGGAAAGCAAATAAGCGGACATAAAAGTCGTGACTTCGAGGATCTGCGCCTGCGCTAAGGGGCTAAGACCTGCCAACATTCCATCGAAACGCGCCAGCACTTCGTCCACCGGATCATACTCGTGGAGTTGCAAATCTGCGGAAAGGAAATTACGCATACGGGCGGTACTGTTCCAGCGCATAAGATGCGAGTAAGCCGGGCGATCCGTCTCAGTCAATCCCTTGCCAAAGAACGCCGCCAGATAGGCATCACCTCCCCGCGTCACATTGGCGATGTAAGGATACAAACGACGCAAAAGTAATGGTCGGAGCGCAGATTCAGGTTCGCGCGCCCAGAAACGCCTGATTTTATCTTCCTTGTAAATGTCGTAGCCACCGAGGAATTCGTCGGAGCCTTCCCCTGTCAGCACGACCTTGATATTGTTATCCCGCACCAGCCTGGAAAGTAAATACATCGGCACGGGCGAAGTGCGCAAAATGGGAACCTCGGTGTGCCAGATGACCTCGGGAAGCACACGGCCAATATCAGCATCCTCGCAATAGGTCTTGCGATGATCAGTCCCCAAAAACACCGTCGCTAGCTCCTGATATTTGCTTTCATCATAGACGGCGTTGGCAAAGGCGATCGAGAAGGTGCAAAGCGAATCCGGTGTATGCTGGCGGATCAGGCCAGCGATATACGTGGAGTCAAGACCACCACTCAGATAACTGCCCACAGTGACGTCGGCGCGGAGCCGTAAGCGCGTTGCGTCAGATAGCAACTCACGTAACTGGTCCGCAGCCTCCACCTCTGACATTTGGGCTTCTTCGCCCGCAGGCGGAAATTCGAGACCCCAATAACGAGAGATGGTGCGATCAGTTCGGGTCACCTGCATATAATGACCCGGTCGGAGTTCTTCAATGCCCTGAAAGACAGTGCGTGGCGCGAGGGGGGCCCAGAAGGTAAAGGTCTGTGCCAATGCATACGGATCTAAGCGAGCCTGAACGCGCTCATCCAACAGGATAGCCTTGATTTCTGATCCGAAGATCAGGCCTTGAGGCAAGGCCGCGTAGAAAACAGGGCGGATTCCCAGCCGGTCGCGCGCCAGGAATAAGGACTCTTGCTTTGTATCCCAGATCGCGATGGCGAACTGGCCATTGAGATGTTGTAGACACTTTGGCCCGAGTTCCTCGTAAAGGTGCAGAATCACCTCGGTATCGGACTGCGTTGAGAATCGGTGACCACGTTGCACGAGGTCGGCGCGCAGTTCAACGTAATTGAAGATTTCACCGTTGAACACGATCCAAAGCGACTCATCCTCGTTGCAAATGGGCTGTTGCCCAGTGCTCAGGTCGATGATGCTCAGACGCGCCGACCCCATGCCCAATTTGTCGTCAATGTATATACCGAACTCATCGGGGCCTCGGTGGCGGATAGTGGTAAGCATACGGCGCAAAAGTCCCACGTCGGGTCTATGCGCCCCACTCCAATCGAGACAACCAACAATGCCGCACATACTTACGTCACCTCAAGGCTCGTTTCTGGATTTTACCTGATTCTGTTTTAAGGAATGACGCGCGAAACTCAACCTGTTTCGGAACTGCAAAATCCTCCAGGTGCTGTGCACAATGGCGGAGCACGTCGTGCTCGGCGAGGTTAACGTCTGGTACGCAAACAACGAAGGCTTTGACAGCCTCTCCCAACAACGCATCTGGCACACCGATGACAGCAGCCTCTACAACACCGGGCAATTGGTAGAGCACACTCTCCACTTCTTTAGGTGCAACTTTCTCACCACGAGTTTTGATGATGTCGTCCTTACGCGCCACGAAGTAGAGAAATCCCTCTTCATCCGCCTTGAAGAGATCACCAGTGTAGAGCAGGCGCTCGGCAGGATAACGTCCTGGACGGTAGCGTTCTGCCGTAGCTTTGGGATCTTGCCAATATCCCTGCATCACGTGCGCGCCACGCACCACCAACTCACCCACCTCGCCTGGGCTCAATCGCTGCCCGGCTTTGTCCTCTATCCATACTTCCGTGCCTGGGATAGCAATTCCCACCGAGCCGGGACGGCGGCTGAGTTCTTCGGGCGGCAAGTAGAGCGTACGCTTACATTCCGTCAGACCGTACATCGAGTAGAGCTTGGCCCATGGAAAGGCATCGCGTAGCCGCTGGATGTGTTCGACAGGCAGCGCTGCTGCCGTGTTGGTCAAGTACCGCAACGATGAAAGATCGAAACGACTCAAATCCATCTGCAAAAGCATGGCAAAGAGCGTCGGCACACCGGGCAATCCTGTCACACGCTCTTCTGCGATCCGCTTGAGGGTAGCCGCAGGGTAGGTAAAAGAGCGCTCCAGCACCAACGTACCGCCGAGCTTGAAGGTCATCAGCAATTGATAAAGCCCATAGTCGAAAGAGAGAGGTAGTACATTTATGACGATATCATCCGGCACGTTCTCCAGATACTCGATGATTGAGGAGGCCGCAAACGCAACGTTGGCGTGCGTCGACATCACGCCCTTGGGGTCGCCAGTGCTTCCAGAAGTGTAGATCAGGCACGCCAGGTCAATATCGATACATGGGCGCTCCGAGTGCTCCGGCGAAGCTTCAGCCAACATAACGGGAAGTGACTGTAAATTACGATGATGCGCTATCCCTTCATCTGCGCCTTTATCGCAAAGCACACCAAACCTCAATGATGACACTAATTCCATTAAACTTGCGACTTCCTTGGCCTGCCGTCCTGGAGCAAAGAGGCCTTTCGCTTGGCAGTTGTTCAGAACGTAGGCGAGTTTATCCGGCTTGGTAGTCGTGTTGAGCACGACGAAAGTTGCACCAGCTTTGAGAATACCAAAAATCGCGAGGACTGCCTCAACAGAATTGGGCAACCAGATAACCACGCGATCTCCGCGCTGTATCCCAGCCGCCAGGAGCCCATTGGCTACCCGATTGGCTTCTGCATCGACTTGCCGGTAGGTCAGCCGCTGACCTGCACAAATCAACGCCACCTTTTCGGGGGTACGTTTGGCGCTATTCTCCAAAAATTCATGGACTAACACGAAATACCCTTCTTCATACAAATATAGCGTTTCAGACACTCCACAGAGTCGAAATTATCAGGGATGACTTCCTCGTCCTCTACCTGGATGTCGAAATTTTCCTCGACAAACAGCAGGAGCTCTAGGATACCAGTAGAATCCACAATGCCATCTTCGAGAAAGGAATCGTCATTGTGCAGCTTTTCTTCATCTTTGGTGTAAAGAAAATTCTCCAATATGTAATTCCGAATCTGTGTTTCAATTGACAGTGTTGTCGACATTGATCTCTCCCGTATACTTCGATTATCTTCTTGAATAAAAGGATATGGCTTTGGCGCTAGCGCTTTATTGCCTTCATGACCACCAAACCAACAACGAGTAAAAGTGCAATTCCAATCCCGCCAAAAGCTAACATTGGCAGGGTTAGTGGTCCAAGTGACAACACTGGTGCTGATGGTTGAGGGGGATATGGATCTACCACGGGGCGCGGGGTCGGTGTTGGAAGCGGCGTTGGTCCAGGTGTAGGCGTTGACGTTGGTGCAGGCGCAAAATTCGGTTCGGATGCCGTCTGGCTCTCAATAATGCGGCGCGTGTGCCAGATAACTGGCATCAATCCGTCGTCATCACGCCGACTCCCCAAACCTACCACGTCGATCAATCCTAACTCACTGTTCACTGCAGGAGCCGCGCCATCGACTGGTGTATAAATACCTTCTAGCTCGACCGAGTCCGGGCTGGACCATTGTCCTTCCGTATAGGTGAGATAGTGCAGCATAACGCTAGAGCCTACTTGTGTGTCAAGCGCTGTGATATGCAGCCGCTCCGTGCGATCTTGAACCAGAACGGTACGTCCCTCAACCGCTTGCAAACCAGGAATCTGGGAGACATACCCCCAGGTTAGCCCGTAATCACTGGAATCGCGATATTCGACAATATTGTTCGCCAGATCTTGCCATGTAACGACAATTTGTCCAGTTAGGGTAGCAGCGACCTGTGGCCAATCATAAGCGCCATCCGCAAGAAGGATAGCATCCGCCCATGTCTCGCCGCGATCCGTCGATTGCGCATAATACAAGCCTTGGGATACCCCGTAGCCCGGCAGCGATGCGCGTACCCATACCACATGGATTGCACCACGTTCATCAACACTCACGCTTGGATGATCGACACTAAGCCAGCCCGCTGCATCGGCATCGAAGAGCTTAATATCCTGCCACGATTCCCCATTATCGTCAGAGTGAGTGTAATAGATACCGCGCCCTTCATTGAAAGGCACAGCGTAAACCACATGCAATTGACCTAGTAAGTCAACAGTTATTGACGGAGTCCCCCCAACAGCGGCCTCATCCGAAATTTCCTGTCGGTCCCAGCCATTAGCACTATAGGCATCACTAGGATAAACCCGGCCATAAAACACTGTACCCGTCGAACCAGCATTCCAGACAGCATGAAGAAACGGCTCAACGAAGATTAAAGCCGGTGCCTGGGCCATGACCTCATCGTTATCTAGAATCGCAACCGGCTGGCTCCAGGATGTTCTGTCCCAACGGCTGTAATATAGCGTCGAGCCAGACTTGCCCGAGGTGACGGCAGCAGCCCATAGCACGTGAACAATGCCTTCGGCATCTGTCGCGACCGCCGGAAGACCGGAAATACCCTCATCCTCTAGCATCATCGTCAGATCAGTCCACGGTGAAGATGGTGCAAACGCCCATTCCACCGCATCATTTTGCCCTTGTAACGCCCAGATGTCGCCGTCCTGTCCTTGACCAACCACTACTAATGCATTATCAGAGGTTACATCGGCTTGAAGCGATTGCAGGTAAATCATTTCATTGGTCTGGGGATTCTCAAAGCTAAAGCTCAATTGCTTAATCGCCGACCATCGCTCTCCATCCCATGCGGCTGCCAACAAATATTCGGCTCCCTCTCCACGCATCAAAAGCACTAGGTCCATTGTTGTCCGCGCCGTTGTGATCTGCACTGGACATAACGCCAGGTCCTCGAAAATCCGCGATGCTGCGGACCAAGTCCTGCCCCCATCCTCAGAACACTGTTGTCGCAAAACACACGTGGAAGCCACACCTCCTTGCTCCCATAACATCACAAACCCAGGTTGTTCTCCATGGCTCAACGATGCCGGCAGAGCGACAAAACGGGGATGTAGTCCAACTATCTCTCCATTCTGCACTGTAGTAGGTTCACTCCAAGAAACACCGCCGTCAGTCGAGAGAACGTAGAAGGCCGATTCTTGCCGAGGATCGTCCCACCCCACGAGAACACTGCCTAGCGCATCAGCCGCGATGGATAAGTGGACCGTATCCGCTGCCCAAAGCCGGGCATAAAGTGAGGCATACAACACTGTCGGGGCTGACCAGGTTACACCTCCGTCGGTGGAGCGCATGTGGTAAACACCCGCCGGAACCGCATTCAGCTCCTGCGTCTGACAGTAAATCAGATGCAAGACACCCTGAGAATCATTTGTTAATTCCCAGGTTGTGGCTGACATCACCAGGACTTCAGGCGCAGTCCATTCCGCTGTACCCAGGAGCAAACGACTGTAGAGAAGCGGAGGTAGGTTGGTATCCGGATCGGCCTCACCGAGCCACAAAGCAAGCGCTGTCTCGCCTGCCCCCACAATATACGGCATAAAGGAAATGGTTGAGGTGACCACACGGGCGCTTACGCCTTCGCCCTCCACCTCGATCATCTGGACAGGTGCCGGCATAGGATCGGACCAGTCGTCATCAAGTGTATAAGACGTGGTTAGCCCATTGAAGCGATCCCACCAAAAGACCTGGATTTGCTGCTCGGGACCTACTATCAACACAGGAGCTTCCCCTGCACCGGAGCGCGAAAGATTGACTGGCTGCGACCACAATGCGCCATCTGTCTGGGCGGAACCCGTCTTAGGGCCACCCAGCAGCAACAGGCAGATAACTACCCACGCGATACTTATCCGTCTAGCGTTACTCAAATAAGGTCCTCCAGATCCAGTTCCGTCTTGACCAGACGGCTCATCACGTTCAAAAAAACCAATACCCGGCCTTTGGGCGTGATCTGTTGATCGAATATAGCCTCAATTCCTTCTAGTGGGCCTCGAGTAATACGTACTACCTCGCCCTTCTCGAAAGGCGCATCAGGCCCATCCGTCGTCTGCATATTCTCGAGTCGACCGCGAAGGTACACTACCACTTCATCAGGCACAACGACCGGACGCCCGCCAGCGGAGACAATACGCCGCAATCCAGGAGTCCAGCACACGTTGGTGAAATGCTGCTCGTCAGGATCGAAACGGGCAAAGAGATATTGCGGCAGGAAGGGTTTCATACTGCGACGGTCACGCCGTCGCACGGTCTTGACAATCTGGGGCAGATAAGTCTCTACCCCATTGTTACGGAGCACTTCTTGGACAAGGTATTCTTTATGCGGTTTGGTGTACAAGGCGTACCAGTTACGATGCAATTGCGATTTCTTGTTTTCACCCTCTGACCGCACTTCCCCGTTTACCGCAACCATAGTGGTATCTCCTCTCACCGTCACTGCTCTATTATACCAGATGCAAGACGTTGAGTTTAGATCATTCGAATATATCCTCACGGTTGCTGTACTGCTTGCTTCTCGGCCTCCTGCGCTCTTTGCAGAGCATACTCCGCAGATTCTGGTTGCATCAACGCGACCGTCCGCCAGGCATAAGCAGCTCTCACGAAATCACCATTAGCCCAATAGCGATCCCCAGCTTGACCTTCCATACGCACTTGAGCCCATGTGAGGCCGGCAATAACTTCGGCAGCTTCTTCGACACGTCCCAAAGCAACAAGCGCATCCCCACGCAACAAGCGCGTCACAGAATCCCGGTGACCAGCCGCCCAGACAGCATCAATATGTTGAAAGGCAATGTCGTATTCGCCTCGCGAAAGATAAATACCTACCAACCGCTGCTGCGCCGTCACGTTCCCTGTATCAAGGGCAATAGCGCGTTGAAAAAATGTTATTATCGCCTCCAAATCCTCCTCTTGCCGCACAGAGTCCATAATGAAGCCTGGTGTTTCCCCGAACTCATAGTGCGCCAACTCCACTCTCGCCTGCCGCATCGCACCTAGACTAGCATATCCCTGTGCCAGCAAGGGACGCCAGAAAGCGATGCCCAGAACAAACAACAAACTGAAAACCCCAATCGCCCACTGCCGTCCTCGACGGAGATGCCCTACCTCTGGCACATTCACGGACGATGCTCCCCACTGTACCAAGGCAAAGGGAATAAACAACAGAATCAACCACTGGCTTCCGTAGAACACATCCTCTACCTGCCCGTGGATGAGGATCACCGCCAGCGAAACCAATCCCGCTTCAGTGATTCGGGCTTGCTGCCACAAAACATGATGCAGCGCCCGCACGCCCTGCCAAACACAGAGTATCACAAGGCCCAGATACAGCCCTAGTCCCCCTACTCCCTGCTCGATAAGCAGATCAACAAACACGTTGTGGCCATTGGGGACATACCCAACATGAATGAGCAAGGTATAGATCGAGAAATTCATCTGGAATGTGCCCAATCCCGAGCCTGTAAGGATATAATCCCGAGCCGTCGGAAGCGCGTCTTTCAGCAGCGACAACCGGCCAGTCACCGCGCCCGCACCGGGCAATTTACAAGCGAGTACAGCGTATAGCACAATTGCCACCAGCACTCCACCGAGAACGAGTAGCCCCGTGATCCACCGCAAACGTGCTGTGTCTGTCAGTCGCCGGCCCAGTCCAATCCACAGCCCCCAGAGCCCAAACCCCACCAGTGTTGCGAACCAGGCTCCCCGCGTGGTCGTCACCAGCAGACCAAGCAGAACAATCCCCGCCGCCACCACCCAAAGAAAAGGAAGTACACGAAGCAGCAAGCCAGGCAAGTGCAAGGAGACTTCTTTCTGGGCCAAGAGCACCAATGGCACGTAGAAAGGCAATGTCATCGCCAGCATCCCGCCAACGATATTAGGATTGGTAGCGTTCGCTGATAACCTGGGTAGCAATCCCGAGATTGCCTCCCCCAAGACTACCAGAGCGGGCACTTTGAGAGGATGAGCGCTCCAGTCGTTGGTCAGGAAGAAATAGACCGTGAGCGCCACGCCAAACAGCCCCCCGACGGTCAATGCGCCGTAAAGATGCGCGAGGTCCGGCTGGTGGACTAAGGCATAGTAGAGACCCCAAGCACCCACGACGAGCCAAAACTTAGCCCATGCCGGTCCAGGCGCATAGGCCGTTTGTGTCCCTACGAAAGCCGATAGCACAAAGAGCATAAGGAGCACATCAAATAACTTGACTGCGCCCAGCAAAACACGCCATGAGAAGCTAGTACGATACCAGCAAAGGCCCCACATCAACCCCAGCAGGAGCAAGACCCAAGGGCCAGGCCAAGCGCTCCTGTATGAAACAGCACCACCCTGCGCGTGCCAAAGTGCGCCAGCAAGCAGCGCGCATCCCAATTCAGCATGAGAAAACAGAGCGCGCAGTTTCGAGTTTGAGGTTTCAGAAGCCAGTACACCCACGCGCTCTCTCGCTTATTTCCAACCCAACGTTTCTAGCCCGATGCGCACCGCTGAGATAATCTGGCTTGGGTCGCCGAGTAACAGCTTGAGATAGGTCAGCATTGGTTTGGGGCGGAAAGCCCACTCTCGGAAAGCGCGTTTTGCCCACCGTTCCAGGTCTTCAGCCTTGAGATTAGGATAATCCAATACCGTGGAACGGTCCATATCCACGTCTTCCCAACGAGTGCCGGGGCGGAACCAACCGTTCTCCACCACTTCGAAGAAGAAGGGCGTGCCCGGATGCGGCGCCGCGATGTGAAAGAGTATCAAGTCAAGCGGTAGACGCTTGGAAAAATCAATCGACTTGCGGATACTGGCTTCGGTCTCACCGGGCAAGCCAATGATGAAGTAGCCCCAGTTCATAATGCCGGCTTCTTTAGCCCAGCCCAGAGCTTTTCCCACCTTCTCCAGAGTGATGCCTTTGTTCATCCGTTTGAGCATCTCCGGCTCGCCGGATTCAATCCCCCAGGAGATCATCCAGCAACCGGCGCGCCGCATCTGCTGCAGCAACTCCAGGTCTACGAAATCTACCCGGCTGTTGCACGTCCACCGGACCGGCAACTTGCGGTCAAGGATCCCTTCGCAGATGCCCATCACGTGGTCGCGGTTGACGGTAAACAAATCGGTATACATATGAATCTTGCGCACGCCCAGATTTACCAACATTTCGATCTCTTCAACTACGTTCTCTGGGCTGCGAAACCGCACCGATGCACCGTAAGAGACGTGCTTGATGCAGAAACGGCACCCGGCCGGACAACCTCGACTGGGGACGGTGAAAGCATACGGCCCGCCGACCAACGGCGCACGATAGGCTTTGAGAGGCAGCAGATCATGGCGCGGCAGTGGAAGATCGTTGAGATTGGCAATATAGGGGCGCGGCGGATTAATGACGATCTCAGATGCGTTGCGCCAGACGAGACCTTTGATTCTAGCGAGTGGCGTGCCTCCATCCAGGAAATTTGCGCCGTGCCAGAGGGGCTGCCAGTCGGGATCATGCGTGGTAAACAAACGCTTCAGGCGCAGAGCGAAATCCGGCTCAACACCAAACCACCACTCATCGTTTCCACCACTGCTGTCACGTTGCGTTGCTGCACCGTTCTGCCTTCTCTCCGACACATCGACAAGTTCGCGCAAGGTTAGTTCTGGTTCACCCAATAGCACGTAATCCAAGGCTGGGTAAGCTTTCAGTGTCGAAGCTGGCATCGGTGTAACATGGGTACCAAAGGCCATAGTGACTGCGCCACGCGCTTTTGCCAAGAAAGCACCAAACATATCGTTTTGTAACGTGGGCGCAGTCACCTGAGTGATGTAGTAACGCGGCCGTTTCTCATCCAGCAGCCGCTCAAATTCAGTCCACGACATCCGTTCCGGCATCGCATCGATTACCTCGACGCGGAAATCGGGGAAGAGCGCCGCCATCTGTGCCAGGTCCACCTGTGGCCAGATCATGCCCTCGCGCGAGCGGCGTCCCACCCGGTGTTGGCTGCGAATCCATATTCCCCCATCAGGCGATGGCGGATTGACAAAAAGAATGTCAACGGCGCTTGGAGGACGCTTGGCGAGTTCCTCGTAGAGGAGTGCGTCAGTATTCGGAAAATTGGGAGCTACAATTCTTTGTTGAACCACTAAATTACACCTTATATCTGATTGATGATGTTGCTATGCTCACGCGTTCAGCATATATAATCGCGGTCCATATCGACGCCGATTAGAATCTCGCGTTGGCTCAGTTCATCCAATACACGCATAATCACCCAGAAGATCACCAATTGCATGCCCATCAACACGAGCATCGCACCTGCTGTCAGATAAAGCCATAATCGATCGATGTCCCAGCCGCTAAAGCCCAAAATCAGGCTAATGACGCCCAGCACGAAACCGCCCGCCAGGGCAACTAATCCCATCCATCCAAAAGAGCGATCCAGGGGCGGATCGAAGATCGGCTTGCCAAACAACCCTTTCTGTACAACGTCCTTGTTGAACAGGGCCACCAGATAATTGAAGGTTGCGCCGAGGGCGAACAAACTGAAGCCCACCTGACCAAGGATCATTGCCGCAAAAACCCCTGTCACACCCCATGGCCCCAGTTGATTCACACCACTTAACCGCAATATCACCAGTCCTAAGGCAATAAGTAGTCCAATGCAGAACAATCCAAAGCCTACGCCACCAAGTGGCCGAGCGGGATTATACGTCAGCGCAGTCCAGATGATGGTTTGCAGGAATCGCATGCCATCGCGCACCACACTGAGCTTGGAGCGTCCGGCCCGCTCCTCATAAGGCATCGGGATCTCGGCAAACTTCAGCCCTTCATGCACAGCGCGGGTACTCATCACCGGTGTGAAGTTCAGGCCATCGGGCAACGGATAAAGCCGTAGTAGCGTCTCGCGACGAAAAACACGCATACCGCTGGCCGGGTCGACGACCGGTCTGCCGCTGAGTGCCGTGACAAGATTCGCCCAGATGAAGTTGCCCACTTTGCGCACAAATGGCATACCGCTTTCCGCACCAGAACGTCGCGAGCCGACAACCACATCAGCGCCATCTAGGATCGCCTGGCAGAGTTCGGGAAACGATTCCGGCGGATAGGTGCCATCGGCGTCGAGAAAGCCTAGCAAATCACCACGTGCCGCGCAAAAGCCCGTTTTGAGCGCCGCCCCATAACCGCGATTGGGATTATGCTGGAGAAGACGCACGGTTGGATAACTGCGTACAATTTCTGCCGTGCGATCTTTCGAGCCATCGTCAACCACCAGGAGTTCCAGGTCTAGCCCAATTCCCGCGAGCGCCGGCTCTACCGCCAGCACGCGCTCCACGATTTCTGCAATGCCATCTTCCTCATTATAAGCTGGAATGACCACCGAAAGCATCTGTGGAATGCC
>JAFGSL010000412.1 GCA_016934645.1 Anaerolineae bacterium | reverse complement strand
GCTGGCGTCTGTGAACCAGCCAGATTTGTACTTCGGTCTCAAGTACAACATGAACCTCTACAGGGGCTGTATGCACCGCTGTATCTACTGCGACAGCCGCAGCGAGTGTTACGGCATCGACGGCTTCGACAAGGAAATCCTGGTCAAGGTCAACGCCATCGACCTGCTGCGCGATGAGCTGTCGCGCAAGCGCTTCAGGGGCGTCATCGGCCTGGGATCGATGAACGATCCCTTTATGCCTATCGAAAAGGAGATCAACCTGGCCGGGCGCGCGCTCGCTGTCATCGCCGAGTTTGGGTTCGCCGTCCACATCATCACCAAGAGCGACTTGATCCTCAAAGACCTGGAGACGCTGCGCGCCATCAGCCGTGTCTACGCCAGCATCAGCTTCACCGTCACCACGGCGGACGACGATCTGGCGGCGAAGGTGGAACCGCTGGCCCCGCGTCCCTCAGCGCGATTCGCGGCGATGCGCGTGCTGGCGGATCACGGCATCCAGACCGGTGTGACGTTGATGCCCGTTTTGCCCTTCATCGAGGATAACGAGGAGAACATCACCGCGATTGTCGACCAGGCTGCCGCGAGTGGCGCGTCCTACATCCTCCTGGCAACAGGAATGACGCTGCGCGACCGGCAGCGCGCGTACTACTACCGGCAGTTGGACCGGCTGTTCCCCGGCTTGCGGCAGAAGTACGAGCGCGCTTACGGCGAGCGTTACTTCTGCGAAGTGTCCTACGCCGCACGCCTGCACCGCGCTTTCGAGACGGCGTGCGCGCGGCACGGCATTGCGACGCGTTTCCCAGTCTACGAACCGCAGGCGACGCAACAGCTCTCGCTATTTTGAGGAATTCATTGTTGCCCCGAGGTTCACCAGTGTTGGGTGAGAATCCTTCAACATGGATGAATAGGATATACAGGATGTGAGAAATATAGCCTGTTCATCCTGTATATCCATGTTGTTTTCAAGAGGGGGGATATGATGTCACGACCAAGCATTGACCAACAAATTACGTTTCTGTATACCCGCGATCTGGTAACGACGGCCCGGTTCTATGAGGACGTGCTGGAACTCCCGCTGGTGCTGGATCAAGGCGGTTGCCGTATTTACAGGATCAACGGTGAAGCGTACCTGGGCTTCTGCGAAAGAGACTTCGCCCCAGAGAAACCCGGGGGGGTGTTATTTACGCTCGTTACACAGGAGGTAGATGCGTGGTATGCTCACCTGCGCGAACAGGGTGTTCCTTTTGATAAAACCCCCGCGATCAACGAAGCTTACGGGATCTATCACTGTTTTGCCCGTGATCCAAACGGGTATGTGATCGAGATCCAGCGCTTTTTGGATGATGCTTGGAACCAGTAGCCAAACGAAAGAAAGTTCCACGATCGATTTGAGGTGGGACGCACTCACGTCTGGTAAAAAGGTGAGAAAGCACCAGAACATTCAGCTACAGGTCAACCAAGTGCGTCCCACCTGGAAAGCTAATTCCTTTTGTCGTCTTTGCTTTATTGCCCTATAATAGGGGTAGCAGTGCGACGCGCACTGCAATCCTCTATGGAGGTAATGGATGACAGAACACAATACCCTCGCTCGCACTTTCAACGTCTATATTCCGAGGGACCGGTGGCAGGCGTTACTGCTTGGCGAACTGCTGCCGGATCGCACAAACGGGTCGGCCCTCTTTGCCGATATTTCCGGTTTCACGCCCTTGACCGCTGCACTGGCCCGCACTTTGGGACCGCGCTTGGGTGCCGAAGAACTGACCCACCAGCTCAACCGCGTATACGACGCCCTGATTGCTGAGGTCGAGTGTTACGATGGCAGCGTGATCGGATTTGCCGGGGATGCCATCACCTGTTGGTTTACCGGCGATTCACCTGATGCGCCGTTGCGGGCAGTGGCGTGTGCCTTTGCGATGCAACAGGCGATGCAGCAGTTCAGTGCGGTCGCATTGCCCGGCGGTGAGACGGTCACACTGGCGATGAAGGCGTCGATTGCCAGCGGTCCGGCGCGCCGTTTCCTCGTGGGAGATCCTGATATCCAGTACATCGATGCACTGGCTGGTGAGACGCTCGTGCGTATGGCTGCCGCCGAACACTTGGCGAACCGCGGTGAGGTGTTGGTCGACCATCCGACCGTTACCGCGCTTGAGGACGTAGTCCGGGTGCGCGAGTGGCGGGTTGCCGAAGGCGATAAAGCCTCGTTCGCCGTGGTGGAGCGTTTGCAGGAGGCAGCGGCTGATCGCGAGGATGGCAGCCGACCCCAACCTGCGTCCGCGCAAGCTGCGTCAACGCCTTTCATCCTGGAGCCTGCGGTGTTGCGTCCTTGGTTACTGCCGGAAGTATACGAGGGATTTACCGCCGGCGTGGGCGAATCCTTGGAACTGCGGCGCGGGGTGGTTTCGCTATTCCTGTGTTTCCAGGGCATCGACTACGATAACGACGAGCAGGCCGGTGAAAAACTGGATCGCTACATCCGCTGGGTGCAAGGTGTTATCCGCCAGTATAACGGCGCGCTGTTGCAACTCATTATTGGCGATAAAGGCAACTATCTGTATGCTGCCTTCGGCGCGCCGACTGCCCACGAGAACGATCCTCAGCGCGCGGTTAGTGCTGCGCTTGATCTGCTCGCGCTTCCGCCAGATTTAGATTTCGTCGGGCCGCTTCAGATTGGTGTGGGGCAGGGGACGATGCGTACCGGCGCGTACGGCAGCACGACTAGGCGCACCTATGGCGTTATCGGTGATGCTGTCAACCTTTCGGCGCGGCTGATGCAGAATGCCGCACCCGGCACGGTGTTGGTGACACAGGCGCTTCAGGCTGTGCTCGTGCACGCCTTCGAGTGGGAGTCTCTGCCAGATATCCGCGTGAAGGGCAAAGATGCGCCGGTTCCGGTAGTTCGTCCTCGACGTAAAAAACAGACACCAAGCCGTTCCGTGATCTACAGCGGCGAACTGGTCGGGCGCGAGGCCGAATTGCGCCAACTGGTGCAGGCCATCCAGCCCATCTTCGCGGGGAGAGACCGCGCCGCGCGTTTTGCCGGTGTGGTCTACGTTCATGGAGAACCCGGCGTTGGCAAAACGCGCTTGATCTACGAACTGCAACAGCAGGTACAAGCGCAATCGCCGCTGGCGTGGTTTGTCTGTCCGACGGACCCTATTTTGCGCCAGTCGCTCAATCCGTTTCGTTATTTCTTGCGACAGTACTTCGGGCAGAATTCTGACAATACGGAAGAAGTCAACAAAGTCAATTTCACCGCAGCATTGAACACCCTCATTGAAAGGCTTCGTACTGAGAGGGATGGTTCCAGCGCCCAGGAGGTGATCGCTGAGTTGCAGCGCACCCGTTCGATGCTGGGCGCACTGGTGGATTTGTATTGGGAGGGATCGCTTTATGAGCAGTTAGAGCCAGAGCTGCGCTTCCGCAACACGCTTCTGGCTTTCAAGACGCTTGTGCAGGCCGAAAGCCGGCTGCAACCGGTGATCCTGCACATCGAAGATGTTCATTGGCTGGACCCCGATTCCCAGGAATTGCTGGTTGCGCTGACGCGCAATGTCCGAGATGTGCCGTTCGCTGTGCTCCTCAGCGGGCGTTACCGCGACGACGGCAGCCAATTCACCCTTCCACTGGATGCCGATGTGCCGCAAGAAACGTTGGATCTGAATACCTTGTCGCTTGAAGGCACGCGCGCGTTGGCGGAGCAGGTGCTTGACGGTCCCCTCTCTGAGGCGCTGACCGATTTCCTCAGGCTTAAAACTGAGGGGAACCCGCTTTTCGTCGAACAACTGACCCTGGACTTGCGTGAGCGCGCTCTGTTGCACCGTGATAAGGGCACATGGGACATTGTCAGCCGGGAGGTCGAGGCTGTGCCCGCCACGATCAACGCTGTGCTCATTGCGCGTCTGGATCGGCTGGCGGCTCAAGTGAAGGCCGTCGTACAGACCGCCGCTGTGCTAGGGCGTGAATTCGAGGTGCTTATCCTTTCGCGGATGTTGCACGACGATGTGGAATTGCCGCGCAAAGTGCAGCGCGCCGAAGAGGAGATGATCTGGTCGGCGCTGAATCAAATGCACTACATCTTCCGGCACACGATGATGCGTGATGCGGCCTATGATATGCAACTTCAGACGCGCCTGCGCGACTTGCATGCGCTGGCGGCTGGGGTGATGGTACAGGTCTATGCTGCCGATTTGGAGTCGCATTATGCCGATTTGGCCTATCACTACGGCAAGGCCGAGAATGCTCAACAGGAGTACCATTACGCGCGATTGGCCGGGAAGTATGCCGCATCGCGTTACGCCAACCAGGAAGCCATCGAACATTACCAGCAAGCACTGCAGAGCTTGTCGCGGCTCGACCTGGAGGAGAACATAGTGCAGCGTCAGGATATTTACGCGGCGCTCGCCGAACTCCAGATCACCATCGGCCAATATGACCAGGCGCACGAACATCTGGAACACGCACTTGACCTCGCCGTGCAGGTGAATGATGGGCGGGGGCGGGTCCACGTGTGCCGGTGGATGGCCCAGATGTACCAGTTACAGAGCGAGTACGATGAAGCCTTGAAATGGATCAAAAAAGGCCTGTACATTCTGAACAACCAGCGGACTTCTGACGCCGCCGAACTTCGTCTCATCGCTGGCTTAATTCATACCCGGCGCGGTAATTACGATGAGGCGACGGCACAATTCCAAAATGCCCTGCATATTGCGCAGTACCTCAATGAGACGGCTGCCCTCGCACGCGCCCATAATGGATTGGGTTTGGTCCGTTTGCGTGACAACACCACGATGGCGATTGAACACTTTCAGCAAGCATTCATCCTGTATGTGCAAGCGGGTGTTATTCCTGGACAAGCCATGTCGCATAATCTGATGGCAAGTGCATATTTCGACACCGGAGAATGGGACCAAGCTGATACTCACTATCGACAAGCGCGGGAGATCTTTGAGAAGATCGGTGACGTGTATCACGCTATCTTTGCGGACAACAATTTGGGTGAAATCGCCTTGTATCAGGGACGCTTGGATGAAGCTCTGGCGTTCTACCGTCAGGCTTTACGGGCGCTTGAATTGCTTGGGGGATCGACCTACGTTCTGGGTGCGCTGCATATGAACCTGGGACACGTGTTTATACGCCGTGGAGAAACCGACAAGGCTTGCCGGGAACTCCATACAGCTCAAGAGCATTTCGAACAGGCTCAGGCGCGGGATTTCTTGCCGGAATTGTATTGTCACTATGCGGAAGCGTATTTTGCAGTGGACGATCTGGATACTGCTGAAGGACAAGCCCGGCGCGCGCTGGATCTCAGCCGCGAGCTAGAGCGGCGCGGCGAGGAAGGGTATGGGCTGCGGATTTTGGCTCTCGTTGTGAATGCCCAGGGGCATCCAGAGGATGCCGAAACGCGCCTGAAGCAGAGTCTGGAGATTCTGGATGCTATAGGCGATCATTACCAAAAGGCACAGACCCAGCTTGCCTTGGCGCAATTCTACGCTCAACAAAATGATTCCCTCAATGCCAGGGAGGTGCTAGAGCAGTGTGTGCCGGTTTTCCAACGATTAGGCGTCGCGCGAGATTTGAACGCAGCGCATGCCCTGCTCGCAACGCTGTGATTACACTTAAACGCAGGGGATTTATTTCCCGAAACGGATTTTGAGATTTGCTGATTTCATAAGGAGGGTACGATGAATGGCGGACGTTCGAATCAAAAGTGGTCCTTTGTCCTATTGAGTTTGATGATTGGTGCGGGTCTATTCTGGCTACTGTCGGTGGCCTTACAAAGCCCACCAGTAGCGCGTGTTATTGCCGCTCCTGATGCTCCACTTGCGCCATCGCCCACCTCGTTTGTCCCTGAACCTAACACACATTATGCGCCGCGCAACGCTCCCGTCACCGCAAACTTCGACGAAGCCATTGATGCGGCGACCGTGACTAGCTACACCTTTGCCGTGTTCGGTAGCCAGAGTCCTCGTGTTACCGGCTTCTACAGCCTGACTAACCTTTCACGCACCGTCACCTTGCATCCGGCGCGCGAGTACTTCCCCGGCGAGCTGATCCACGCCACCGTCACTACTGGCACGCAGAATATCACCGGCGAACAGGCGCTCTCGGCGGCGGTGTGGCAGTTCCGTGCAGCAGTGGGCGAGGGGAGCGGATTGTTCGCGGAGGTTGACTCCCAACTGTCGCCGACGTTGAGCCGCGATGTGGTCCTGGGGGATATGGATAACGACGCCGACCTGGATGCGCTTCTGATCAATGCCACCGGCGACAACATGATACTGCACAATAACGGCGGCATTTTTGGACTGTCCCAGAATCTCCCTACTGTCGTCACTTCAAGTAATGCTGGTGCCCTGGGCGATGTGAATGGTGACGGCGGCCTCGACGCTCTCGTCGCTACAGACAGCGGCGTTGAACTGTGGGAGAACTTTGGCAGTGGAACCTTTACCAACCCGCAATACCTGGGCACTGCATTCAGCTATGACATCGCCCTGGGGGATGTGGACGCTGATGGCGACCTCGATGCACTGGTCGTCGAAGGGATGCAAACGCGCGTGTGGGTCAACCAGGATCAGGCATCTGGAGTATTTGGCGACAGCCTGCCCCCTCTCAGTTCGGCCAGCCCTAACGGCGTAGAATTGGGCGACGTCGATAACGACGGTGACCTCGATGCTTTCATCGTGCAACTTAGCGGTGCCAGCGACGAAGTCTGGCTCAACGACGGGACAGGGCTGTTCAGCCTCTCCCCACAATCCCTGGATACCTGGGATAGTGAGGATGTCGCGTTGGGCGACCTGGACGGCGACGGCGACCTGGATGCCTTCATCGCCAACGCATTGAATCAGGGCAACACGGTGTGGTTCAACACGGGCAGCGCGAGCGGTATCTTCACCGACAGCGGGCAGAGTCTGGGTTTTGCCAACAGCTACGCCGTGTCGCTGGGTGACGTGGATGGGGATGG
>JAFGSL010000411.1 GCA_016934645.1 Anaerolineae bacterium | reverse complement strand
GTGGTTAGCACCCAGGGATGCACATGGTACTTTGGCTGGATGCGATTCGCGATCTCTGTCGGGGTGGCGTTATGTTTTGTATTGTGGTCCATGAAGAGTTTGAATAATCCGGCCTTTAGCTTTGCCCGCTGGACAGTCATCTTTTTTCCCGGAAACTCAGGGATCGACGCGCTCAGCGGCGGGACCGGTAGCATGGGCGTCACATCGGCATCAAGATCGCTCAGGAAAATCAGAAAATCACGCGCCAGATAGGCGATTGAAAGCCCATCGGCCAAAACGTGGGGGCAGACAAGAAGAAGCTCTGACACATCCTTATCCTGAAGCAAGACAAGCCGGAGAGGGGGATGATTGAACAGATCAAAGGCTTGGGCCAATTCAGCGGAAGCTTCTTCTATCCAGCTCTCAGCGTTCTTTCGCGTGATGACGCGCGCCGGGAACTTCAGCGTGGTATCAGAAACGATATATATGTTATCGGGTTCCCGGACCACGCGCGTGGACAAAGGAGGGTATTTGTGCCGCAGTTTGTCGAGAGCCTGCTGGAACTGGCTGGGCGCGAAGGCTCCCCGAATCCGGGTCATCAACGCGAAATTGATAGGATGGTACTCTGAAGCCAGCCAGACCATATATTGCCCACCGCTGACTTGCTGTCTTGTCGTGTTCATAGATTTGCGCCTGCGCGCGATCGTTTACTGCCAGTCGAAGCCCAAACTATGGGAAGCCTTTAGCAAGAGCTGGTGCAACGTTTGTTGTTCCTCATCGTCTAGCGCAACCAGGAAATCATGCGTGTAGGCGGTCGCGCCTGCGACTACCGAGTCGGCGACTGACTTCCCGGCTTCTGTGAATGTCAACCACCATGTGCGCAAATCGTCGGCATCTTGTGTCCGCTGTGTCAACCCTCTATCCACCAGCCTCCGCACGTAGACGGAGATCGTGCCCGGATTGATGTCCATAATCTCCGCAAGCCGTGCGGCGGTGGTGGGCGCGAATTGGTGCAGCACCAGCAGCACCGAGCAGTCTGCGAGGCTTAAGCCGTCCCACTCGCTTGCCTCGGCGGCCATCCGCGCTTCGTAAGCGTGCGTCAGGGTGAACAGTGCCTGGTTGATTTGCAGGTAGGCTTTATCTGTCAGGGCCATAAGAGCATCCTCCAAAGCTGAAATTAGTTTGATTATCCAATAGTTGGATTATACAACTAAATTCACGATTTGTCAATAGCCCTGGCAAGAATTGCTGGGACATTCCCCTTTTTTGCTTCACGCGGATTGCCAAATCCGCGTCTGCTGTGGGGTTTTTGCACCCGGCGGGGATCTGGCGATCCCCTCGAAGCGAGAATGATAGGGTCCCGTATGAAAAAGGGTGAAGGCTTAATCCAATTTTACCCGGTACACCTGGTAGCGTTTGTACAGCTTCGACCCCATCCGCTCCGCCAGCACCGGTGTGTCGGGGTTGTCCGCCGAAGTCAGCGAGAGGTCGATCCATGTGTAGCCCTTCGCCTGCGCGCGTTTCGCCATCTCATCGAAGAGCAGGACGGAGACGCCGGTTTTCCAGTATTGCGGTTTGACCAGCAGGCTTTTCACCGCCAGGCATTTGGGGTGGCGGCGCATCGCCAGCCACGCTTGCGCATAATTCCACGGATAGCGCAGGCCGTTGGCGTGGATGAGGGCTTCGTTCAAGTTGGGGATGCCCGCAAACCAGCCGGCGTTGTCGCCGTTGACCTCGGCGAAGAGCACCAGGTCGGGGTCGGCGATTTGGGTGAAGGGTGCGACCAGATCGGCGACACTTTCGCGCGCCCAGGGGATCGCATCCTCCAGATGGCCGAGGGATACGTTCAGCAGTTCGTGGACGCGATCTACTTCCGTATCCCATTGCGAAAGGTCGGCCCCGCGCACGGTGATTGCGCCGCGCTGGCGCACTCTGTCCGCCAGACGGGCGAGACGTTGTAGGGTGGGATGCTCCACCTCCAAATCGAAGGCATACGCTAAATTGGCTGGGCGTGCAGGAACAAAACCGTAGCGTTCCACAAAGTCTTGGTAGTAGGGCGGCGTGTGCCCGCAGAGCAACACGGGCGGGCGGTCGCGCCCTTCGACGAGGATGCCGTAGCCGTCTTCGTAATCCAGGTTGAAGGGGCCGAAGATCGCGTCGAGGTTGCGTTGCCTGGCCCAGTTCTTTGCATAATCGAAAAGCGCCTCCGCGACGGCGTAATCCTCAATGCATTCAAAAAAGCCGAACACGCATTCTCGCGTGCCACGCTCGGTGTTGGTGGGCGTGTCCTCGGCGAGGCAGATCGTGCCCACCGGTTGCCCATCACGCCAGGCGCTGAAAAATTCCACCGTACCCCGCTCGAAGAACGGTCCCTGCCGTTTGACGACGGCTTTGGCGCGTTCTGGGATCACCGGCGGAACCCACAATGGATCGTCCCGGTAAATGCGCCACGGGAAGGTGAGAAACGTGCGTTGGTCTTTGGCTGTTTGGACGGGCTTGATTTGGATGTTCATATTCGTGACTCCGTGACACGTGATGCGTAATTCGTAATTCGTAATTCGTAATTCGTGATTCATGGTTCATGATTCACGATTCGCTGTTTCCGTCGTTGCTCCAGGTCTTGCACCAGTTGGGCGTAGCGGGCGCGGGTCAACGGGTACTTGAAAGCCAGGAAGATGCCCAGGCCCAGCAGTACCGCCGGGATCGGGCCGATGATCAGCCGGATGCCCCATAGTGCGCTGGCAGGCTGTTGTGCGGCGTTGGGCACGTAGCCCGTCACGTCCAGCAACAGCAGCGCGAGCGGTACGGCGATGGAGGAGGCGATCTTCTCTGATAGCGTGATCAGGCTGTAGAACATGCCTTCGTGGCGCTCGCCGGTCTCCCACTCGCCCCACTCGACCGCGTCGGGGATGAGCGACCAGGGCAGCACGTGTGCCGCGCTGACGCCGATCCCCGCCATAACACAGAGGAAGACGATGGCGGGTAATCCAGTATTGGCATTCACTGTGATCAGCACCAGTTGCATTAGCGCCCAGAACGCAATGCCGACGATGTAGGCCCACTGCTTGCTCTTGTGCCGCGAGGCCCATTCCCAGAACGGCAGCGCGACGATGGCGGTGATGAAGATCAGCCCCATGATCAGGTCGCTTTGCGCTTCGCGCTGCATCACGTATTTGATGAAGTAGAGTAAGCTGGCCTGGACGATGCTGACGACGACCCAGGTGCACAGGAAAATCCCCAGGCCGGAGCGAAAGGCCCGGTTGCTTTTGGCGGCATGTAGCGATTGTCTCAGGCTGGGCTGCGCCTGCGCCATAAACACCTCGCGTTCCCGCGTCCCAAAGAACGTGATGAGCACAGCCAGCGCC
>JAFGSL010000410.1 GCA_016934645.1 Anaerolineae bacterium | reverse complement strand
TGAAGGCGAAGCCCGTCATCTTCTGCGCGAAGTATTCGACCATGTCGGTGCGCTCGGATTCGCCGTGGACGAGCATATCCAGTCCCAAGCCATCCTGCACGCCGACCGTGTAACCGATGAAGGCGTCGATTCCGGCCTCGTATTCAGCCTGCATGATCTCGCCCTTGTTGAAGCGCGCGCGCAGGCGGCGCACTTCGGGGGTCTGCGGGAACGAACCAATCGTCGTGGTGGGGAACGGCGGAAGCTGCACCTGCAATGGACGGCGCTCGTTGTAGGGCAGCGCGCGGGTGAAGTCTGCCGGTTGCAGCGTGTCTAGGCGCGCCTGCACTGCGGCATCGGCCGGCGCGAAGGCGTGGAATTCGGCCCAGGCAGTGTCGATGCCGGTGGTCTCGCCGGATGCCAGCATCGTCAACTCCGCGAGCTTTTCTTCGGCGAAGGCGAGCACGCCGCGCAGCGCATCGGGCAGCGTCGCCTCACGGCTGGCGGTGTAGGGCACAAATTGCAGGGAAGACGACGCGCTGATACGCACTGGCGCGTAGCCGCGCAACGTCTCCAACAGCGCCGTCACTTCGGCGGGACGGATACGCCACACGCTGCGCGCATCGACCACGCCCGCGCCCAACGCCTTCCCTTGCGGCCAGCCGTGCGCCTGAATCAACGCCAGATTGTCGCCGCGTGTAAAGTCCAGCGTGAGCACATCCACGGGCAGCGCGACGATCCAGGGATAGCTCTCGCCCAAATCGTCGAAATAGGTCACCAGGTTGATCGGCAGCCCGGCTTCGGCCAGTGCGGCGTAGGCTGTTTCGACGTGCGGGCGCAATTCGGCGGCGTCGCCGAGGACGAGCGCCGGTTCGTGGAACTGCACCTCGGTCACGCCGAGTGTATTGAGCGCGTCGAGGAGCTGCCGGTAAAGCGGTAGCAACGCCATCAGCATTTCGCCGAAGTCCGCCGAAAGCCGTGCCAGTCGCAGCAGCGTCACCGGGCCAAGGACGACCGGCACGGCGCGCGCGCCCAACACGGCTTGCGCCTCGCCGATAAGCGCCAGGAACTCGTCGAAGTTCGCTTGCGGCTCAAGCCCTGCTTCGATCTCCGGGGCCAGATAGTGATAGTTCGTATCGAACCACTTGGTCATATCGAGCGCCGGGATGCCGGGAACGCCCCGCGCCATCGCAAAGTAGCGGTCCAGCCCCGCCAGATCGCGGAAGCGCGCCGGGATCAGCCCGAAACGCACCGTCCAATCCAGCACGTGATCGTAGAGCGTCTCCATGCCCACGCCGATGGCATCGACACCGGCGGCTGCCTGCACGTTCCAGCCATCGCGTGTCACCTCGTCGAAGGTCGCCAGCAGCGCGTCGCTATCCAGTTTCCCCTTCCAATAGACTTCCAATGCCCGCTTGATCTCGCGGTTCTTGCCGATACGTGGAAATCCCAGTGTTTGTGTAATCTCCATAGCATCCCCTCTTTTGCGGTGATTATACGATTCTCATCTACAAAAATCGTGAGGGCAGTGTACCTTAAGGCGGGAAGATGTCAATCAGAAGACCACTATTTTCCTTTTGGCAGTATACTTACTCAAGTTGCTACCTATAAACCCTAAAGGTCTCATCACGGCTTTGTGAAGTCAAATACGCGCGGTTTTCGATGATTTATAGCCAACAGCAAGTATTTGTAGACCTTTAGGGTTTGGCCCGGCGCAAAGTGGCGACTTGGGTTATACTACTAACGCCAAACCTAAAATCGAAAGGGATACCCTTTATGAAAATCAAACCACTGCTAAGCGTATTGATCGTCAGTCTGCTTGTGCTAGGCACAACTCTACCGGCGATAACGGCTTCAACAAACGCCTTCGACGCGGCGACAAAACCCAAGCTATGGGTCACGCCCCTGATCCTGGATTTCGGCCCGGTCGGGGTGGGAACGACCAGCCCGGTGCAGACCGTAACCATCACGAATCTGGGTACGGCTACCCTCACAAACTTCGCGGGCGGCGGGGTTTCTTCGCCATTTTATGCAACTCAGAACTGCGCCAGCGGCGTCGCGCCCGGCACCAGTTGCCAATATTTCTTCTCCTTTACGCCAACGGCGACAGGCACTTTTACCACTACCTCCAGTTCTTACACCAATGCAGGGACGTTCAGTATCGAACTGCGGGGGACAGGCGTTGGTGCAGAGCTACACGTCAATCCGCTATCGCTTGATTTTGGCCTGGTGATGTCCGGCACAACGAGTACTCAGCAGATTGTGACCATTCGCAACGTTGGCATGAGCACCTTGACCAACTTCGCGGGCGGCGGGGTTTATCCACCATTCTCTGCAACTCAGAACTGCGCCAGCGGGGTCGCACCGGGCGCAAGCTGCCAGTACTTTTTCAACTTCAGCCCCACCGATACCGGGACGTTCTCAACCACGTCGAATTCATCCACGAACGCCGGATCATTTAGTATTGCGCTGGAAGGACGCGGGCGAGACTCGTTCCTGGTTGGGGGACAGCGCGTCACGCCGCGCGTCATCGATTTCGGCCCGGTCGCAGTCGGCGCGACAAGCGGTCAACAGATCGTGACCATCGTCAACCAAAGTCTTTTCTTCACCATAACCAACTTTATGGGCGGCGGAGTCGCGCCGCCGTTCGCCGCACTCCAGAACTGTGCACCTGAATTGCCACCCGGGGAAAGCTGCCAGTTCTTCTACAGGTTTACGCCGACCGAGGCTATGACATACTCCACCACGTCGAATGTAAGCGACAGCTTTGGGCTATTCAGCATCCAACTACGCGGCACGGGCGTAGGAGCAGGATTGCACGTCACGCCGCTTGCGCTCGATTTCGGGCCGGTTCCGCTCAACACGACCAGTACGCCGCAGACGGTGACCATCCGCAATACCGGAGCGACGACACTGACCAACTTTGCCGGTGGCGGTGTTTACCCACCCTTCAGCGCAACGCAGAACTGCGCGAGTGGGGTCGCGCCTGGCGCAAGCTGCCAGTATTTCTTCCGCTTTGCACCCACATCCGCTGGACGCTATACCGCTATGTCAAACTCGAGCACCAATGGCGGTACGTTCTCTATCCAACTCTACGGTGGTGAGAAACTATCAGTCTTCCTCCCTCTGATGATGCGACAATGACACAACAGAAACCTACAGGAGCCATTTATGACATGTCATCTCGTTCCCTTCGCTAAAGAATACCTCGACGCTGCCGTTACCCTCTTTCATGAAAGTTACCGGCAAGAGCGAGAACATAGTCCGCTGCTGCCTACCCGTGTGCTGGACGACCCCACGTGGATCCGCAGCGAACTCTCTACCTGCTTGGAGAATCCTGGTGTCGCGGTCATACAGGATGGTCGGCTGGCGGCCTACATGGTCACCGGCGCACAATTCACGTGGAAGGGCCAGCGCACCGCGCTCGTACCGGAGCACGGTCACAGCGCGATAGGCGAGGATAAAGAAATCCTCTACCAACGTATGTACATGCACCTGTCGCAATTGTGGGTGGATGATCACACCCACATGCACATCATCGGGCATTTCGCCCACGACAACGCGCTCCAGGAGACGCTGTACCAGTTGGGCTTCGGCGCGATTGTGGCGGAGCGACTGCGCGATCTTTCAGCCATCGATGCGCCGACAGACATCAGCATCGTCGAAGAGCCGGATGTGCACAAACTCGTCGATCATGAGCTTGAACACAACCACTACTATCCCAAAGCGCCGATCTTCATCACGAAAAATACCGATAGGAGCGCGATGTTGGCCGACTTGGATGAACATGTGCAGGCAGGCGACGTCTTTTTCGTCTACTATGAGGATGGCGTGCCGCGCGCCGACATGATCGTGGGACAATCAAACCATGATAGCGAGGGGGAGGGATTTCTACTCCAGAATACCAACACAGCGCAGATCAAGGGCGCCTACGCGCAGCCGGAGATGCGCAGCAAAGGCGTTGGCACGGCGTTGCTGAGTCGCGCCATCGAATGGGCGCGAGCGCAGGGCTACGCGCGCCTCTTCGTAGAACACGAAACGGCGAACTTTTACGGCGGCCATTTCTGGCGCAAGCATTTTTCCCCGTATCTTTACTTCTCCATGCGCTACGTGGATAACACGATTTAGTCGGCATTTTTTACCACTTGACAACCTACGACGGGCAAAGACAATACACGCTAATAGTCATTAGCCGGGTAGTCAGATAGTCAGAGGATCGCCTGATTGACGACTATTTAACGAGTGACTATTTGACTATCCGACTAACAGGAGGTCATAATGCAACTTCATCCGTGGCTAAATGATCCACGGGCAGTCTTGATTTCCCACGTGCAGCCGACAGAACCAGTGCAATGGAACGATTTTCGCAGCGCGGCGTGGCGTATCCTGGATGCGATGCAGGTCAAACTCGACGGTGAAAAGGTGGTGATCAAGCCCAACGGAACTGTCGCGGAACGGTTCGCCGATCCTGATACGGGCATCACGACACATCCACGCTTTGTCCAGGGGATGATCGAATACCTGCACACACACGGAGCGACGCGCCGTCGTGTTTTTATCCTCGAAGATCCACGCAACAGTGACGACAACGAACCGCGTCACTGGCGCGGCACCGGCTTCCCGGAAGTCGCTGCGCAGACCGGCGCGCAGTTGCGCTGCCCGACGACGTATACGTGCGTCAGGAAGACCGTGCCCCACCCTCACGCCCACGCGACGCTCAACGTGAGTCGCCTGGCAGTCGTGCCGGATACAGTGCTCATCAACGTTCCCAAGCTCAAAACACACAATCTGGGCATCACCACGCTGTGCCTGAAGAACCTGATGGGCACGGTCAGCGTGTTCGAACGCCATTTCTGCGCGCAGGCCTGGCGAGAAATCCCGGATGAGGTGCGCAGCGAGAGCCGTCCTGGCGAGATAGCGTTAACCCGCGCCGTTCATGAACAGTGGCAAGAGGGCCTGGCACGTCGTTTGGCTGACCTGGCGCAGATCGTGCAGCCGCAGATCAATGTGATCGAAGGCGTGGTGGGACGCGATGGCACCGGCTTCCAGAACGGCAAGAACTATGCGCTCGGGCTGGCCATCGCAGGGATCAACATGGTCGCGGTGGATAGCGTCGCCAGCTACTTAATGGGATATGATCCGCAAAGTCTGATCTACTTGAAAATCGCGACGGAAGCGGGACCGGGTATCAACGACATCCACATGCTCTCCATCTATGTCGTCCAGGAAAATGGCAGCCTCGCGCCGTGTACTGATGTCGATGCCTTGCGCGCACAGCCGCCGCTGCACGTCATTAACAAAGTTGTGGATGGGCAAGAGAAAAGTATGTTCGCCGACTTCATCAAATAGCGTATCCACCCTTGCGAAGGTTACGCAGCAGACTGCGCCTGAACCTTCGCAAGGGTAACACAATCAACAGGAGGTTTTTCATGGCACTCTCGAAGGAAGAACGTAAGGAACTGCTGGCACTATTTTCCGATTTACGCGTGGCGGATGTCCGCGACGGCATGGATTGGATGATGCAGCACCATCAAGGGTCGATGATCCCCGAAATCCGCCCGCTGTGGCGGACGCGCGCGGTGGGCATCGCCCGGACGGCACGCTACCTGCCCTACAAGGGCGTGATCCCCACGATGACGCCCGACGAATACAGCGCGTGGTCGGGCTGGTACTACGGCACCATCTGCACCTACCCGTGGATCAACGCCATCGAAGAGGGCGACTTCTGCATCATCGACCAGAGCGGGGTCGATGCCGGGCTGATGGGGTCGAATAACACGATGGACGGCATCCTCAAGGGCGCGGTGGGCTACGTGAGCAACGGCGGCGTCCGCGATACCGATGAGATCATCCTGCAAAAGATTCCCTTCTGGTCCAGGATCGTCTCGCAGGGGATGGTGCAGGGCCGCCTGCAATTTGACGCCCACGACATCCCCGTGGTGGTCGGCGGCGTGCTCGTACACCCTGGCGACGTCGTCGTGGCGGATGGCGACGGCGTCATCGTCGTGCCGCAGGCGCTCGCCAAGGATGTCTCCATCTACGCCCACCAGGAATTGCGCGGTGACAAGGTTTCGCGTCGCGCGAAGTACGAGGAATTGGGGCTGGAGCTAGACGAAACAGTGCTCTAATGAAGGAAGTAAGGAGTATGGAGTAAGAAGTAAGGGGGTTTCCTCCCCTACTCCGTACTCCTTACTCCATACTCCCGCTTTCAAAACAACTGGGAGAAAATGTATGTTCACCACAAACTACACCGGCCCCATCGAGGTCATCGCCGTGGGCATTGCGCCAGGCGAAATGTTGCTGGAAAGCATCGATGCGGCGATCAAAGAGCACGATGTCCGGAATGGCGTTGTCGTTTCCGGCATTGCGACGCTCAAAGTTGCCCGCATGCACCACATCACCCACGATCACTTTCCGCCGGAGGACCGGTTCTTCACCATCGAGAAACCACTGGAAGTCTCCAACATCAGCGGCATCATCGCCGATGGACAGCCGCACCTGCACATGACTGTCGGTTATCGTGACGAATGGTCGGTGGCGGGCCACCTCGAGCCGGGATGCGAGGTGCTCTACCTGGCGGAGGTCGTCATCCTCAAGTTCAACGGGATGCCGTTGCAGCGCCACCTCGACACTGAGCGCCGGATTAAGCTGTTAGGATGTAAAGATTGACAAACACCACCCTCCCTAAAGACTACCGCCGTAACTTCTTGTGCCTGGTGACGGACTTCGGCTTTTTTGGTATCGCCATGGCCTTTTTCAGCCCGAGCACGGTCATCCCAAGTTTCTTGACCGAACTCGGCGCATCAAGTGCCACAATCGGCCTGATGTCCACGCTACAACGCGCGTGTTGGCTGCTGCCGCAACTCTTCGCAGCGCGGTATATGGCGAACAAGCGCTACAAAAAGCCTGCCGTATTGTGGGCCGCCGGGATCGGGCGCTCGCTGCTGCTTTTTCTGGCCGGGTTGGTTTGGGCCACAGGCGCGCGCCCGCCAGAGTTGATC
>JAFGSL010000055.1 GCA_016934645.1 Anaerolineae bacterium | reverse complement strand
ATATCATAAGGAAGGCATTATGATGTCACAACCAAAAGTCCTCGACCGGCGGCTTGTGGTCGTCGGTGCATTGTTGATCCAACTGTGCTTAGGCGCGATTTATGCCTGGAGCGTTTTTACCCCAGAATTACAAAAGGCTCCTTTCAACTTCACCAGCACGCAAACCCAGGTCATTTTCTCGGTCTCGTTGGCGACCTTTGCGGTGGTGATGGTGCTGGCAGGGCGGTGGCAGGCGCAGTCCGGGCCGCGCATCGTCGCGCTGACAGGCGGCGCGGTGCTTGGTGCGGGGTATATCCTCGCCGGGTTGTTCGGCCAGAGTTTCTGGGCGCAGGTCGTTTTCATCGGGCTGATCGGCGGCGCCGGTATCGGTCTGGCCTACGTCTGCCCGATTGCCGTCGGCGTGAAGTGGTATCCCGACAAGAAAGGCTTGATCACCGGGCTGGGCGTGGCGGGCTTCGGCTTCGGGGCGCTGATCTGGGTCTATCTGGCCGGGAACTGGGGACATCTACTGGCCTCGTTAGGCGTGCTCAAAGTGTTCCTGATCTACGGCATTATCTTTGCAGTCGCGGTCATCGCAGGCTCAACCTGGATGGTGAACCCACCCGAAGGATGGACGCCGAAGGGCTGGAAAGCGCCCAAGCCGGCCGGGAAAGGCAAGGGCAAACGAGTCGCCAAAGTAGACTACATGCCCAACGAAATGTTGCGCACGCCGCAGTTTTTCGCTATTTGGGGGATGTTCATCTTCTCCAGCATGGCCGGGCTGATGACGATCGGCAATATCAAGTTGTTTGGCATCGATGCGCTGCAAGCGCGCGCCGGCTTGACCGCCGAGGTGGCCAGCGCGTATGCCGGGACGGCGATGGCGGTGTTCTATTCCCTCGCCAATGGCATCGGCCGCATTGCGTGGGGCTCGATCTCGGATAAGATCGGCTATAAGCCCTCGCTGGTCATCATGTGCGCGATCCAGGGCGTCGTGATGTTGCTGTTCTACTTGATGGGCGGCTCACAGATTCTGCTTTACCTGGCGGCGATGTTGATCGGTTTCAATTTCGGCGGCAACTTCGCGCTCTTCCCGTTGGCAACATCGGACATGTTCGGCGCCAAGAACCTGGGTCTCAACTATGGCTGGGTCTTCACGGCTTACGGTGTTGGTGGGATCGTCGGCCCGATTATGGCCGGGATTTTGCGCGATGCCAGTCTGAAAAGCGACGCGGGCTTGCAAGGATGGCTTACTGTCTTTATAATCTGTGGTGTGGCCTGTCTGGCAGCGGCGGTGATCGGGTGGTTCGTCAAGCCACCTCACGTTGCGAAAGCATCATAGTAGCTGTCAGCTTTCAGCGATCAGCCTTTAGTTTCGGGGCTGACCGCTGATGGCTGATTGCTAATAGCTAAAGTAAGGAGATGAATTATGCCAGTCATGGCGAATTGGGAAAAGATATACGCTGGGCGATTGGTGAGTGCGCGCGAGGCCCTGCTCAAAATTCGCAGTGGCAGCCGCGTCTTCCTTGGCCCAGCTTGTGGCGCGCCACAACATCTGTTGGAAGAACTGGTGGAATTGGGCGCTGAGGCCAATCGGTTGAATGACGTGGAAATTGTCCACATGCTCACGATTGGAGCAGCACCGCAGGTTAAGAAGGCTTACGATCGCCACTTCCGCCACAACTCGTTCTTTGTGGGGCCAGGGGTGCGCGCAGCGGTAGCCGAAGGGTTGGCCGACTACACGCCCATCTTCCTCTCTGAAATTCCGGGGCTGTTCTACAGCGGGCGTATGCCCTTGGACGCCGCCCTCATCCAGGTCACGCCGCCGGACAAATTCGGGTTCTGCTCACTCGGCGTGTCGGTGGAGGCGGTCAAAGCCGCGGCAGCGACGGCCAGCGTCGTCATCGCACAGATCAATCCACAAATGCCGCGCACGCTGGGGGATAGCTTTATCCATATTGAAGACATCGACTACGTGGTGGAGTATGACGAGCCACTGTTAGAGATCGAATCGCCTCCGCCAGATACTGTAGCGCTTCAAATCGCCCGGCACGTGACACGTCTCGTCGAAAACGGCTCTACGATTCAGGTCGGCATCGGTAGAGTACCCAATGCGATTCTGTATGGCCTGATGGAGAAGAAAGATTTGGGCGTCCATACGGAGATGTTCTCCGATGGCCTGATCGACTTGATCGAAGCTGGCGTCGTCACCAACCGGCGCAAGTCATTCCATCCCGGCAAAATTTTGGCGGCCTTCTGCGTGGGCACCCGCCGGCTGTACGATTACGTGGACAACAACCCAGTTTTTGAGTTCCACCCGATCGAATACAATTCGCTACCGACCAACATCGCCAAGAATGACAAGATGATTGCGATCAACACGGCCCTACAGGTCGACATCACCGGGCAGATCTGCGCGGATTCTATCGGCCACCAGATTTACAGTGGTATCGGTGGTCAGGCTGACTTCATGCGCGGCGCGTCGATGTCCCACCAAGGCAAACCGATCATCGCCATACCTTCCACAGCGGAGACACCGCAGGGCACGGTATCGCGCATTGTACCCAGTTTGAGCCAGGGCGCTGGTGTGGTGACGACGCGCGGCAATGCCCACTACGTTGTGACAGAGTATGGCGTGGCTTTTCTGCACGGCAAGAGCTTGCGCGAGCGCGCCGTCGCCCTGATCCAAATCGCACACCCCAAGTTCCGCGAACAATTGCTGGCCGAGGCCAAGGAGATGAACTACCTCTACGGAGATCAAATCATCCCCGAGACGATCTATCCCGTAGAGATGGAACACACCGAGACGTTTGACGGCCTGGAACTGTTCTTCCGCCCGGTCAAGCCCAGCGACGAACGCTTGTTCCAGGAATACCTTTACAAACTGTCGGAGCGGTCGGTATACCTGCGGTTCTTCCAGGTGCGCCGCGACTTCCCGCACGAGCTGGCGCAGGAGATGGTGGCGGCGGATTACGACCGCCATATGGGGATTGTAGCGACGTTGGGCACGTCCGACACCGCGCCGATCATCGCCGCCGGACACTGGATGATGGATTACAACGAGAACATGGCTGAGGTTGCTTTCTCCGTAATGGACGAGCACCAACGCAAGGGGATCGGGACGCACTTGCTCCACTTCCTGACGCGTGCTGCCAAGGAACGGGGTATCCATGGGTTCCACGCCAACGTCATCGCCGGCAATATGGCAATGATGCGGGTCTTCCAACGCAGCGGTCACGTTCTGCACACGGAATATGAAGGCGGCGAGATCACGCTGTCGTTCCGCTTCGACGAGAAAGTAGACAGCCGCGCAACACGTCGTTGAAATCGTGGGCGAATCATAAAGGAGAGAATTATGAAAGCACTCTACGTTACCTCGGTACAACGCTTTAGTGGCAAAACAGCGTTTTGTCTGGCGCTAGGCCAACGCCTGCAACAAGATGGTTACAAGGTAGGGTACTTCAAGCCAGTTTCGACGTATCCGTGGGAGCCGCTACCAGGGCGCGTTTCCGATGAAGATGCCACGTTCATCCACCGTATTCTGGGGATAACCGATCCTCTGGTCAACATGGTGGGCGTCGTGCTCGCCCCCTCGCTGGTGCAGGAACTGCGCTGCGGCTGCATCGACCGCGACCTGATGCCTCAAATCGAAGCTGCCTACCAGCGCGTTTCAGCGGGCAAGGACGTCATGTTGATCGAGGGCGGTGGTTCGCTGCGCGAGGGATTGAGCCTGGAGGTTGATCCGGTCTCAGTCGCTAACCACCTGGACCTTCCCGTACTGGCGATGGTCCGTTACCGCAATCCGGTGAGCATGGGAGACGCCTGCGTGGATGCACAGCGGCAGTTCCGCGAGCACCTGATTGGGCTGGCCATCAACGCCGTCCCCGATGCCGAAATTCCGGGATTACAGGAGTGTTTCTCGTGCATGGAAGGGCGAGGTATTCCCACTCTTGGGGTTCTGCCGCTCCGTGAGCAATTGCAGTCCATCAGCGTGGGCGAGATTGCGGATGTCCTCGACGCCGAATGTCTCGCGTGCTCGCACAAACGCGATGCGCTCGTCGAAAACCTGATGGTCGGCGCGATGAGCGCGGAACAGGCGCTACCGCGCATGCGGCGCATCCCCGGCACTAAGGCCGTCATCACTGGCGGCGACCGGACAGACATCCAGTTGGTGGCATTGGAAACCGCAACGCAGTGTTTGGTCCTCACCGGACACTTGCGCCCAGTGCCCGAGGTACTGCGCCGCGCCGAAGAATTGGGCGTGCCGGTCTTGCTGACGCGCAGGAACACGATGGAGGCAGTGGATGCCATCGACGACGTGTTCGGCAAAACGCGTCTAGGGCAGAAAGCCAAACTGGATCAGTTCGAGGCTTTGCTTGAGGAACACTTCGACTTCGTCCGGCTGTACGCGAGTCTGGGGTTAGAGCACAAAGCCTGAAATTGGAAGTTGAAAGTTAAAGGTTGCAAGTTATAATTCGCGTGTATAACGCGCCTTATACCTTGCAACTTTTGCTTTCTTAGGAGGCCTGATCGTGGATTTTGAAGTCTTGAACGGGCTATTGCGCCCGAAGTCAGTCGCCGTCATCGGCGCATCCAATACCCCGGGTAAGATCGGCTATCTGGCCGTGAAAAATCTGATCGATTGTGACTATCCGGGAGATATCTATCCCATCAATCCCAAAGAGGCAGAGATCCAGGGGCTGCCAGCCTATCCCTCGGTGCTGGAGGTGCCGGGCGAGATCGATACCGCGATGTTGATCGTACCCGCCGCCCGGACGCTCACCGTCACCGAGGAATGTGGGCAGAAGGGTGTCAAAGGGCTGATCGTCGTGGCCTCCGGCTACAGCGAAATCGGACGTAAAGACCTGGAAGATGAACTGGTCGGCATAGCGCGGCGCTATGGGATGCGCCTCCTGGGACCGAACATCGTGGGCATTATGTGCAACTCCGATAAGTGCAACGCCTCGTTCGGACCATTTATGCCGCTGCCGGGTAAAGCCGCGATGATCTCTCAGAGCGGCGCGCTGCTGATCGCGATGACGGTGGCAAGCTACGTTCGCAACGTCGGCTTCGACAAGATGATCTCCGTGGGCAACATGGCCGACGTGAACTTCGGCGACCTGGTGCAATGGTTGGATCAGGACGAGCAAACAACGTGTATCACGATTTACGTCGAAGGCTTCCAAAACGGGCGGCGCTTTCTGGAAATCGCGCGGAAAGCACACAAACCCATCGTCGCGCTCAAGTCGGGTGTGTCGGCGCACGGCGCTGCCGCGGCAGCCTCACACACCGGCGCGATGGCCGGCAAGGGCAAGGTCTACGATGCCGCGCTGGAACAAGCTGGCGTGGTACGCGCCTCGGATCTGAACAATCTCTTCGACCGCACGCTGGCGCTTTCACTGCAACCGCCGATGGCGGGCAACAACCTGATGATCATCTCCAACGGTGGCGGCGTGGGTGTGCTGGCGGCAGATGCCGCCGAGCATGACGGCATCCCGTTGCGCTTCGCACCGGACGACCTGCAGACCGCGCTGCGCGCTTACGTGCCGGAGATCGGCTCGGTGAAGAATCCCGCCGACCTGACCGGCATGGGCGGCTGGCCGGAGTATCTGGCGACGGTGCGGGCGGCATTGCAGCATCCCTGGGTGCATGGGCTGGTCGTCCTCTTCTGCGAGACGCAGCGCAACGACCCGATGGATATCGCGGAGGCGATCAAGCGTGCAGTGGACGAATCAGGCGTCACAGACAAACCCATCGCCGTGTCGTTTATCGGCGGCGAGGAAGCCGGGCGCGCGATGCAGTGGTTGGTCGAGCACGGCATCCCCACTTACGGCGCGCCGGACATCGCCGTGAATGCTGTCGCCGCGTTGCACGAATACGCGCAGATGCATGGCATCGGACGCGATGGCGAACCGGTGACCGAAGAATTCACGCCGTACCGCGACGTAGATACCGACGCCGCGCGCGCCATCATCGCGCAGGCGCGAGCCGCGGGGCGGGTCTACCTCAGCGAAATCGAATCCAAGAAGGTATTCGCCGCCTATGGCCTGCCCGTAGCCATCACCGAATTGGCAACGACCGAGGATACAGCCGTACAGTTGGCTGAAACGATGGGCTATCCTGTGGTCCTGAAAATTATGTCACCAGACATCTTGCACAAATCGGATGCCGGCGGGGTCAAGATCAACCTGCGTTCGGCAGACGAGGTGCGCGCTGCCTATCGCACTATCCTCGACAGCGCCCGCGCCTACAAACCCGACGCGCATATCCATGGCGTGGCTGTCCAGCAGATGGCGCCGTCTGGCACGGAGGTCATCCTGGGATCGATCAATGACCCCACCTTCGGTCCCACGGTGATGTTTGGCCTGGGCGGCATCTTCATCGAAATCCTCAAAGACGTAACCTTCCGCGTCGCGCCCATCTCAGCAGAACACGCGCTGGCGATGCTCGCCGACATCCAGGGCGCGCCATTATTGGCCGGTGCGCGCGGCGAAGCGCCGCGCGACCGTGTCGCGCTCGCTGAGGCCCTGAGCCGTTATTCGCAGATGATCATGGATCTGGGTGACGGAATCGCCGAATCCGACGCCAATCCTGTGCTGGTTTATGCGGAAAAGCAGGGATTGAAGGTTGTGGACGCACGGATTATTTTGACCACGCCATAACTTGAACGAGACGCAATGGTTAGCAAGCAGGCCGTATCCATCGGATACGGCCTGCTTGGTTATCATGCTCTTTGTCACTTGTTTAATCTTCCTCCCCGCATACAATGGAATAAAGTGGGAGCCTAACCCGGGTAAACCGGAACCAGACAGGCTTGCACCGCCGTTTTCTTGCTCGTTGTGCAAGGATTTCGGAGGTCAGGCCGTAACGGTGAAAATGTGGTAGAGCATAGCGTTGATAGTCACCCTACCCAATATAACGAAGAGCCATCGTTTTCCGAGCGCCTGGCACTGCTCACGTCTGTGTCCAATGAACTCTCGAAAGCCAAGAGCCTAGATGAACTCTGTCGCCGCGCGGTAGAAGCCGGGCGACAGCAACTGGGCTTTGACCGTGTCGCGTTGTTTTTCGTCACCGAGGACCACGGCACGATGATCGGGACGTATGGCACCGACAACGAGGGCCAGACAACGGATGAACGGTCGGCGCGCCACGCCATCGTTGCCCCCTCCGGTTTGCATGCGGTCGTTTCCGGTGAGGTACCGTTCAAACTTTACAAAGATGCCCCTGTATATCGAGGAAACGGTAAAAAGGTAGGGGTAGGCGACCGGATCGCGGTGGGATTGTGGGATGGCGAGACCGTGATCGGCTTCTTGAGTATGGATAATTTCATCCACCAACACCCGTTCACTGATCACGATTGTGAAATCGCACGGCTATACGCTGCCACGGTGGGCCATCTCTGCACGCTCAAACGCGCGCAAGACGAGTTAGCGCAATTCGCCACAACGCTGGAACAGCGCGTCGCCGAACTCACCGAGGAACGGTTCAGGGACATCTTCGAGAACTCGCCCATCGGCATTTACCAAACCACCCCGGATGGCCGTTTCTTGACAGCCAATCCGACCTTCATCCGCATATTGGGGTACACTTCTTTTGAAGAATTAGCGCAGCTCAACCTGAATAGCGATGTCTATTTCCCTGACTACCCTCGCGCAGCATTCAGACAGCGGGTAGAGAGCGAAGGCCGCATCGTCGGGCTTGAATCCACCTGGACGAGAAAGGATGGCTCGCGCCTGAATGTACGCGAGAGCGCGCGCACCGTGTGCGACGCCAAGGGAAATGTCCTGTATTATGAGGGAACAGCGGAGGACATCACCGCCTGGGTCCAGGGCGAAAAAGAACGCGAGCGCTTGTTGGAGGAAGTACAAAAACAGGCGCAGCAGATCCAACGGATCATCGACACGGTGCCGGATGGCGTACTTGTGTTAGATGCTCAGAATCGGGTGCGCCTCATTAACCCGGCAGGCCAGAAAGACTTGCGGCTTTTGACCGGCGTCCGCGAGGGTGACGTTTTGGAATCGCTGGGCGGACACCCACTCGACGCATTCCTGACCTGGTCGGAGGACCGCCCGTGGCGGGAGATCGAAACGCAAGGGCAAATCCTGGAAGTGATCGCGCGTCCTATTCAGGCGAATTCTGCTACACCGCACTGGCTGCTCGTCATCCGCGACGTCACCCAACAGCGTAAAATTGAAGCCCACGTTCAACGCCAACAGCAGTTGGCGATGGTGGGCCAGTTGGCCGCTGGTATCGCCCACGATTTCAACAACATCCTGGCCGTGATGCTGCTCTACAGCCAGATGGCGCTGCGCTCAGCAGATCTGCCCGGAAATCTCCGCGACCGTCTGACAATCGTATACCAGCAAGGACAGCGTGCGGCCGAATTGATCAACCAGATTTTGGATTTCAGCCGCAGCACACCGCTCGATCTGCGCCCGCTGGACTTGGGACCGCTGCTGAAAGAACAGGGGACGTTGTGGGCGCGTACGCTACCGGAGAGCATCCACATCGATCTGCCAGAGGAGGCCGACGATTACGTCATCAACGCCGATCCCACGCGCATCCGGCAGATGCTGATGAATTTGGTGGTCAACGCGCGCGACGCAATGCCGGAAGGCGGCACGCTGACCATCCGCCTGGAGCGCATCCGCCTGCGTGCCGGCGAAGCCCTGCCACTGCCGGAGCTATCCGCCGGAGACTGGGTTCGCGTCACGGCATCCGATACGGGAACCGGCATTCCCGATGATGTCTTGCCCCACATCTTTGAGCCGTTTTACACCACCAAAGCGCCGGATCAGGGCACCGGCCTGGGATTGGCCCAGGTCTTCGGCATCGTGGCGCAGCATCAGGGGGCGATAGACGTGCAGACGCAGGTTGGGAAAGGGACCACGTTTTTCATTTACCTGCCCGCGTTGACGTTGACCGGCTATAAGGATGCCCGTCGCGAGGCCGGCGAGATACGCCTGGGGTATGGGGAAACCTTGCTCGTCATCGAGGACAACCCCGAAGTGCGCGCCACGCTGGTGGAGAGTCTGACGCTGTTGAACTATCGCGTCCTGGAAGCCCGCCAGGGCAAAGACGGCCTGATGCTGTACGAGCGCCACAACGAGGACATCGCGCTGGTGGTGAGTGACTGGATTATGCCGGAGATGGGCGGGCGTGACCTGGTGCAAGCCTTGCGCGTGCGTGGGCTAAACAAACCTATCTTGATCCTGTCCGGACATCCACCCGATCCGCAGGCGGGTGACCTGCAGGACGCCGGAATCGTCTGGCTGCAAAAACCCCTGACGCTGGAACGCCTGGCTCGCAGTGTAGCCACAGCTTTGGAAAAGCCGTAGCCTCTCCACCTCGGTAGATGAGGCCCGTGGACCAATCGTACACGCCGCCGAAGATCACGGGAATCAGATGCGTGGATTCCTCACTCACCGGGTCGTCTGGCCTTTCCAGCACCGTCCCATCGGGATCAAATAGCCACGCGCTAACAATTGCGCCCGCCACGAATTTATGGAGTGATTGTAAAACTTGTCACATTGCTATACATTGCATTGAGTTCGTCATGACGATTGTTGCGAACCATTGTCATGGAGTATGTACCTGGCACGGATAAATCGAATAGCTTGTTAAGCTGAAGTCGCTGGCACATTTGTATCTCTGAAGATAGTACCCTTGACCCACATATGCGAGGCTGGTCATAACACTGGCTATAGACATCCTCAGGTGATTTCAGCCAGTTTTGCCCTTGCTCAGCTAATGGTACGTTCCCCTCTGCTTCGCGGACAATTTGTGTAGCCGCATAATCAACCTCAAACGGGGCTGATTCCCAAAGTGGCCAACTGCAATCACCGAGTGTCTTCACCATGACAATTGTAGTAACAGGTCCATTCGGCGCGTATAAAGGTTGTTCCATTGTAGCAAGTAATTGAGCAGCACAGTCCGTTGTGCCGCTTAGGAATAGGTACCAAATAACTGTCCCAATTCAAACTGAAAGCGGGTATAGAAAGCACCGCCAATGGGAAAGTTATCTAGCTTTCAGTCCTTAAGGGAAATGTGGGTGCTTTCACCGACTCGACAAGTGTTCTGTCTTCCATGCTGCACATTCATCCTGGCCCACATGGCACCTCTACACAAATTGGCCGGGTACAGCCGCTTAGCATCAGAATGGCAAAAAGCACAGTGGCAATAGCTAAACACTTACGCCTATATGACTGGGCAGAACCAAAGTTCAAGTTACGATCACTCATCACTATGTCTTCATTGAATTATTCAAGATGTTATGGCTAAACACTTGCGCACGGATCATCCACCTAGCGGCGTTATGTGTAGGTGTAAGTAAGTGCAAACTTACGTTATCTACAGCTCATGGATGGATGTATCGGCGCTGAATCCCACCCTTGACACCGTGACCACCGTATTTTGACTTCAAATGCTGTTGAGTGCCCTATTTCTTCGGGGTACAGATCAATGCGAACGTCATTAGGTCCGCTTTTGATTATGCTGGGCATCCATGCAGACGCTTGTGTGTCGAACCACAACCGTCATCATAACCAATACCACTGTAAATGGAAGTGTAATTATGTCAATCTCAATCGCTTCCCCCATTGTGACGGCTTGGTTTGTGGAACGTGAGTTTTGCCACTTGCCCGCGCCCCCCCTTCCTAACTACCATGATGTGAAAATCGTTTAGGCTGTAACGGGCAACAACATTATGAAAGTGAATATCTCCCGCAGAACCGCAAAGACGCAGAATTTTTAGAGTATTCTTGGCGTCTCTGCGTCTTTGCGCGAAAATTTTCGGCTTCTCTTATTCAAAGTGCTTTTGCCCACTACAGAAAATTGTTCATTTCAGCAGTCTTGCGAAAAATGAGGAGGGTTTCTATGACTGACCACAAACCGGTCCCTGCGGACATTGAGATTGCCCAGGATGCTGCGATTTGTCCGATCCGCGAGATCGCCGCGGCGCTCGATTTGACAGAAGACGATCTGGAGTTGTACGGTAAGTACAAGGCCAAGGTCCACCTGGACGTGCGCGAAAAATTCGCGGGGCGGCCCCACGCAAAATATATCGACGTGACCGCCATCACCCCCACCCCGCTCGGCGAGGGGAAAACAACCACCACCGTTGGCCTGACGCAGGCGCTCGGTGCGCTCGGCTACAACAGCATCGCCGCCATCCGCCAGCCGTCGATGGGCCCGACCTTCGGGATCAAGGGCGGAGCTGCCGGCGGCGGCTACAGCCAGATCATCCCGATGGAAGACTTCAACCTGCACCTTACCGGCGACATCCACGCCGTGAGCGTGGCGCACAACCTCTGCGCCGCCGCCATCGACGCGCGTATCTATCACGAAAGCCGCTGGAGCGACAGCTACTTCGAGAAAATCGGGCTGACCCGGCTTAGCATCGACCCCTACTCCATCACCTGGAACCGTGTGGTGGATATGAACGACCGCGCGGTGCGCAATATCATCGCCGGTCTGGGCGAAATCGGGGACGGTCCCATACGCCAGACGGGCTTCGACATCACCGTCGCCAGCGAGTTGATGGCGATCCTCGCCCTTACGACCAGCCTGGAGGATATGCGCGAGCGCATCGGTCGCATCGTCGTTGGGACCGATAGGAAGAAGCGCCCCATCACCGCCGAGGATTTGGGCGCGGCGGGCGCGATGACCGTCTTGATGAAGGACGCGATTATGCCCAACCTGCTGCAAACGCTCGAAGGGCAGCCCGCGTTCGTCCACGCCGGGCCGTTCGCCAACATTGCCCACGGCAACTCGTCGGTCATCGCCGACCAGATCGGTGTGAAGTTGGGCGATTTCCTGGTTACGGAGTCGGGCTTTGGCGCCGACATCGGCATGGAGAAGTTCTTCGACATCAAGTGCCGCGCCTCAGGCCTCATCCCCAACGTGGTGGTCATGGTAGCGACGGTGCGCGCGCTCAAGATGCACGGCGGCGGGCCAAGGGTCGTCGCCGGGCGGCCATTGGATAAGGCCTACACCGAAGAAAACCTGGAACTGGTACGGCGCGGGACGGCAAATCTGGAAGCGCACATCAAGATCGCGCGCAAGTTCGGCATTCCTGTCGTCGTTGCCATCAATGCCTTTGACACCGACACCGACCCCGAGTGGAGGATCGTGCGCGATGCGGCGATGCGCGCGGGCGCGTTCGACGCGGTCGTCACCCGCCATTGGGCCGAGGGTGGACAAGGCGCGCTGAAACTCGCCGAGGCGGTGGTCAAGGCAACGACCGAGCCATCCGACTTTCACTTCCTCTACGATGCCGGACAACCCATCAAGGAGAAGATTGAAATTCTGGCGCGTGAGGTCTACGGGGCGGACGGGGTCGACTACAGCCCGGAGGCCGAGGATAAGATCAAGCTTTACACCGACCTGGGCTACGACAAAACGCCGATCTGTATGGCGAAGACACACCTGTCGCTTAGCCATGATCCGGCGTTGAAAGGTGTGCCTACCGGCTTCACCTTCCCCATCCGCGACATTCGCGCGAGCATGGGGGCCGGCTTCCTCTATCCCCTGGCGGGGGAGATGCGCACTATGCCCGGCCTGCCGAGTAAGCCTGCCTTTATGGCAGTTGATCTCGTTGATGGTAAAATAGTCGGATTATCGTGAGAGAGTGAAAAGAGTAAAGAGTGAGAAGTAAAGAGTGAAGAAAGGCAGAAATCTTGTTACTCATTACTCATCTCTCTTTACTCATTTCCACAAGGAGCATACCATGACAGCACAATTGATTGACGGCAACGCGATTGCGAAAACGATTCATAATGAATTGGCCCAGGAGATTGCGGCGCTGAAGGAGCAGGGCGTGGTCCCTGGCCTGGCGACGGTCCTGGTGGGGGACAATCCTGCGTCACAAAGCTACGTGCGTATGAAGCAGAAACGCTGTAAGGAATTGGGCATCCACTCGGTGGGATATGATCTCTCCGGCGAAGCCACCCAGGAAGAGGTTGAAAGCCTCGTGCAGAAGCTCAATGCCGATCGGGCCATCAATGGCATTCTCGTGCAACTGCCCCTGCCCAATCACCTGGACGAAGAGGCTATCCTCAGTGCCATCAGCCTGGAGAAAGACGTGGATGGCTTCCACCCGATCAACATCGGGCGATTGGCGATGAAGGGGCGCGAGCCATTGTTCGCCCCTTGCACCCCGGCCGGCATCATCGAGATGCTCGACCGTATGAAGTTGCCCATTGAGGGCAAAGAGGCGGTGGTGCTGGGCCGCAGCAACATCGTCGGCCTGCCGGTGTCGATGCTGCTGCTCAAGCGCAACGCGACGGTGACCATTTGCCACTCGCGCAGCCGTGACCTCCCGGCGATCACCCGTCGCGCTGATATTCTGATCGCAGCCGTGGGGTGCGCGGAGATGGTGACGGCGGACTGGGTGAAACCCGGCGCGGTTGTCATTGACGTGGGCATCAATCGCGTGGACGACGCCACGCGTAAGCGCGGTTACCGGCTTGTTGGCGATGTCGATTTCGACGAAGTAAAAGAGGTCGCAGGATGGCTCACCCCCGTCCCCGGCGGTGTCGGGCCGATGACGATTGCGATGCTGTTGAAGAACACCGTCACCAGCGCGAAACGCACAGTCAAATAAGCTACCTGATCAGCACATAATGGCACTAGAGTACTGGCAATGAAGCACCGAGAATGGCTCATCGGCAATGAAAGGGCACTACTCACGTAAGAAGTCAGATGCTCCCCGGAACGGCTCCGTTCGCTAATCTCCGACGATTTTCGGGAGATCGGTGCATCAGGCGCATATTTTGGACTTGCCAAGGTGCTGGAAAACCTACCCCTTAACGCGCGGAATTGGTCTGCGGTGGCGCAAAATTTCGAATGCCGTGAATTGAGTGACACTATTGCGCAACTGGTATACCAATGCGTAATAAGCCATGACACTGACAATGAACCTGTGTATTCGCTTCGCTCATCTATCTGGAGACTGAAAGGTGGGCAATGGAAAATGGTTTTTCATCAAGGTACTGAAGTGCTCCCTTTCGATATCGTACCCTGACAAGCGCATGCAGGTGATGTCTGGTTTGCTACGCGTGCCAGCCGCACCTGGTGCATGGCGATATGTGTTGCCGGAAGCGGCCCGAAAGTGAGGGTAGTTCCGGCGACGTATGTTATAATGGCGAGAATTTTAGAGGCCTGACAGGTTTCAGGCGAACGCAGTTCGCACAACCTGTCAGGTCTGTATAATACCCAGCCGAGGAGGGACATCATGACCGAAAAACACGCGAAACCCGTTGTGGCGATCATTGGCGCGGGGCCGGCGGGCCTGTTTGGAGCCAAAAGTCTGGTCGAACAAGGCGCGCGCGTCGTGCTGCTCAACCGCGACATCAAGCCCGGTGGCCTGGCCGAGTACGGCATTTACTACGACAAGTACAGCATCAAGGAAGGGCTGCGCAAGCAGTTCCGCAAGATTCTGGCCTCACCCGACATCACCTACTACGGCAACGTCCGTGTGGCCGAAGACGGTGACGTGACGCTGGCGGAGCTGCGGCAGATGGGATTCGCCGCCATCATCGTGGCAGTGGGCGCGCAGGGAACCAAGTGGCTTGGCCTGCCCGGCGAGGACTTGCAGGGCGTCTATCACTCCAAGCCGCTGATGTATCACTACAACGACCTGCCGCCGTACAGCGAACAGGAATTTGCCATCGGCAAGCGCGTGGCGGTGATTGGTGTAGGCAATACGATGGCCGACATCGCCCATTGGCTCGCCCGCGATGTGCAGGTAGACGAGATCATCGGCGTGGCGCGGCGCGGACCTGCGGAGGTCAAGTTCACCCGGCAGGAGTTGGCCTACATCGCGTCCAACTTCGATCTGGAGGCATTGGATGCAGAATTCGAACGCGTGGCCGACCGGATGCACGCGGTGGGGCAAGACCCAGATGAGGCGAAAGACTTTCTCCTCTCAGCACTGTCGCGCAAAGCCCTGGAACCGGTTTCCGAGACGCGCATCCGTTTCCGCTTCCTCTCATCGCCCAAACGCATCCTGGGCAATGCAGAGGGAGGCATCACCGGATTGGAAGTCGATGACACCGAGTTGCTCCTGCAAGATAATGGTGACACCCGTGCCCGCCGCCTGGATACGCAGCATGTGCTGGACGTGGACACCGTCGTTTTCTGCATCGGCGACAGGGTAAGTTCCCGGTTCGGCCTGCCGGTGCAGTGGAACGAGTTCGTCAAGAGCGAAACGCCACGCTATCCGGTGGACGGTGACAGTTACGAGGTCTACGATCCGGAAGCTGGCGCGCCGATTGAGGGCATCTTTGTCGCCGGATGGGCGCGCAAGGCCAGCAAGGGCCAGGTAGGGCTAGCGCGCAAGGATGCCTACAACTGCGTGGAGGCCGTGATGCACTACATCGAAGAGTCACCGGATTTCGATGCAGACGCAGCGGAGAAACTCGACGCGCGGCTAGCACGGATCAATAAGGCGCTGGTTCGCAAAGATGACTGGCGCCGCCTGGAAACCATCGAACAACAGAAGGCCACTGAGCTTGGCGTACCGTTGTTCAAATTCAAGAACAATGCGGAGATGCTGGCGGTGATAGGAATAGGCTAAAATCTTTCAAATAACTGTAGATGGAGGAGTGATATGGCAGGTAATGAACTGGAAAAGGCCAAAGTGGCCGATCAATTGGGTTTTCTGCTCAAACCACTGTCACTGCGTGGAATTCCGGTGTGGTTGGTTTACCTTGCGTCGTTGGTAGGCTTTGTCTATGTTTTGAATCCCACGGCAGGCGTGCTTGAACTGATTCCGGATAATCTGCCCTTGGTCGGCAACCTGGATGAAGGCGCCGCATTTACACTCTTGTGGTATGGTCTGGTGGAGTTATTCGAGGGTAGGAAATTCCGTCCTAGGAAGCAAAGGGAGGATTAGACCGGCAACAAAGCCTCAGCATAGGCGACATTGGCCTTATGCATTGGTTGAGACTTTTGTAGCTATCCTAATTCTGGTATAATCAGCAGTGGAGGTGACGCTATGGCCATAGATATGACCTTGCGAGAACAGATTCTGATGCGCCTGGTGGAGGTTATTGATCCCGAGACCGGCATCGATGTGCTGCGCATGCGCCTGGTGGAGGATCTGACCGTCGATGAAACGACGGGGATTGCCGTTTATACCTTCCGCCCCTCCTCGCCCTTATGTCCCATCGCACACAGCCTGGCGGTGGATATCAAACGCGCCGTTGCCAGCGTTGACGGCATACAGGGACAGAAAATCACTGTTGAAGGATACGTCAAGGCGCAAGAACTGACCGAAATCATTAATCTTGGGGATTAAGGAAATAGGAAATTAGGGATTGGTAATCAGTAACGCGTTGCCTGATTCCTAGTCCTTAATCACGAATCCCTAATTACCGACGAGGTGAGGAATGCCAATTTACGAATACAGTTGTCCAGAATGTGGCGAGCATTTTGATGCGCGTCGCGCGATGAAAGATGCTGATGCGCCGATTGCCTGTCCCGCCTGTGGCGCGGAGAACGCTAAACGGGGACTTTCCCTGTTTTATGCTGCCGGCAGCAACGGTGCGCTCAAGGGCGCGGGTGGCAGTAGCTCCTGTGCCTCGTGCACCAGCAGCTCGTGCGCCTCTTGTAGCGGGCATTAGTCTCTTCAAACCTGACAGGTCTCAAAAGACCTGTCAGGTTTAATGTGGAGGAGCACACCATGCTCTACACGCGCAGTGAGTTGGAAGAACTCGAAGATCGCTCGCGCGCACCGTATGGGTTCCGCAGCCGGGATTCGCGCGGGCGCGTCTACCCACAAGACGAGCCGGGATACCGCACATGTTTCCAGCGCGACCGCGATCGCATCCTGCATGCGACGCCCTTCCGCCGGTTGGAATACAAAACTCAAGTCTTCGTCAACGATGAGGGCGACTATTACCGCACGCGATTGACACATACGCTCGAAGTCGCACAGATTGGACGCACGCTGGCGCGTGCTTTGGGCGCAAATGAGGATCTGGTGGAGGCTGTCTGCCTGGCGCACGATCTGGGCCATCCCCCTTTCGGCCATTCCGGAGAAACCATCCTGAATCAGCTTATGGCTGATCACGGCGGTTTTGACCACAACAAACAATCCCTGCGCATTGTGGAGAAGTTGGAATGTCGCTACCCGACGTTCGCTGGGTTGAATCTCACCTGGGAAGTGCGCGAGGGCATCGTCAAGCACGAGACGGAATACGACGTCGCCGACGCCGGACGCTACGATCCTGATAAGCTGGGGACGCTAGAGGCGCAACTGGCGAACCCCGCCGACGAGTTGGCCTACACCGCTCACGATCTCGATGACGGCCTGCGTTCGGGCTTGCTCACCCCGGAAGAGCTGGATAACGTGGCGTGGTGGGTGTTCCTCAAGGAAAACCTGGCGTGGGATGGACGTGGCTTTGATCGATTGTGGCGACACCGCATGGTGCGCCGTCTGTTGGGGCTGCTGATCAATGATACCATCGAGGCCACCGCTCAGCGCATTGTGGAAACGGGGGTGGCCTCGCCGGACGATGTACGCAGTCTAGCGGAGAGCGTCGTCACCGCGTCGCCAGAGACGCGCGCCATGACGCGCGAATTGAAGCACTTCCTCTACGAACGTCTCTACCGCCACCCTCGCGTGGTGCGCATGCAGATCAAGGCCGAGCGGATT
>JAFGSL010000409.1 GCA_016934645.1 Anaerolineae bacterium | reverse complement strand
GAACTGCACCCCACGCTGGGGGTCGAAGTGCAACGCGGCCCGCCACAGGGCCAGCCGCCCTGCTTGCACCAACTCCGCGTAGGGCACACGCCCGCGTGGGCCACCTGCCGTAAGAGGGTGTGAATCAAGCCACTGTGCGCGCGCACCAGCGCGTCCTGACACGCCCGGCAGCCCCTTTGCGCGCACGCGAAGTCCCCGCCTTTACTGGGGTCATTTTCGGTTATACTACCCATACGACACCTCCTGTGGTGAGTGCTTGGAATCAACTCTACTTTACAGGAGGTGTCGTTTTTTGGGTTGCGCTAACCCGCGCGTTTGGGTTGGTTTTCATCCTCCAGACTTACTGTGGAATCAGAGTTGTGACAGGGATTTACCAGCAGTGGGTTGGCGGTTCCTGGTGGTTCGGCCCAAAAAAGGGGATGAGCGGATGGGCCGCCAGCCCTGAAGGAGCGGACCGGATGCGGCGGCGGGGACCCAATGACCCCAGCCGGAGGGCAAGGACTCACCGAGCTGATGATGGCGACTGCTACGACTGTTTTCTCAGGAGGATGGGAACACACAATGTGTACAACGGCAACGCGATCCCTCCCAGCGCCGGTTCGTACCAATCCAGGTTCACGAACGGGCCGCCAATTGCAAATAGCCATACCGGCACCGACAGCGTGGAAATGGATAACTGTTGCAGCTTGGTGATCTTCATCACCCGCCACAACCACAGTGGTGTAAGCACCAGCATCGCAGCGGAGAGGTACCACAGTGACTTCTCCAGTATGGCCGGTCTCGTGGCATACACCGAACGCAGGATACCCTCGACAGAGATATAGGCCAACACAATCTCTGTCGGAATGTGCTTGAGGACGCGCGAGAGATAGTTATCACTTGTGTTCACAGATCGTGCCATTTCTTGTACCTCCATTGCGAAGCGAAGTTGAACCCAGATACGCAGTCGGTGAGATTTTCACTTGAGATTGCCAAGCACAATTCCCCCTAAAGTTGCCAGGACACAGCCGGTGAAGGTCAAACGCGCGGCCCGGGTTTTGGGGGCCGGTTCACGAAGCCAGTAGATGCTGATGAGCGCACCGACGACCACCGCTGTCTGGGAAATCGTGAAGCCTTTGCCCGCACCGATTGCGTCAACGAGTAGCAGCATGCCGTAATTTCCTACACTCCACAGCGCGCCGGTCAAACATGTGCGAAGATAGTCGCCGGACGAGGCCAACTTCCACGATTGACGCGACAGTAGCGCCAGGATCACGCCGCCGACGGCCATCCCTAGCGCTGCCGGGAACGCACCCGCCCACGGGGACACGCCGGAATATTTGACGGGAATGAAATAGCTGCCCCACAGAATGCCCGCCCCGACCGCTCCAACAAGACCGAGCCGGAAGGCGCCGCGTTCCTGCCCGGCCTCGTCAGCGCCTTTGGCGAAAATGACCAGCAGGACACCGGCGAGGATCATGACAATCGCGGCGATCAGCAATAGAAGCGTCTCGGCGCGCAGATTGACGAATTCATGGAACAAGACCGCGCCCCAGATCAGGCTGACGATGATGTTGAGCGGCGCCCAGATGCCGAACGCTTTTGCCATGCCCAGCTTATTCGTCGCAGTGAAGGCAGACAGGCCGCCGATGGCCCAGATCACGCCGCCGAGAAAGGTCAGCCAAAATCTGGCGGCGGTCAGTTCCCACACACTGCCCTGCCCCAGCGCAACCGCCGTCGCAATCCCCAGATTGGTGACGACCACATACAGGGTTCTGATCTGCTGGTTGGGGAAATTGACCTTTTGCGACGGCGCAAGCCACGTCCCCCATCCGAATACAGTGATCAATGCATAAACCAAACTGCGCATAATCAGTCAACGACCCAAGTGGATAGCCAAAACTCGACATCCGGTAAACCGCTGGCACGCACAACCTGTGCGAGATACGCAAAATCAATCGGTACGCGGCGCAAACTTGCGTTGATGCTCCCGTCGGTTATGTCCAAGACCGCATATTCTGCCCAGGGTAAGGTGCGTTGGTTCGGACCGCGCATCGGAAACTCGAACGGCATGCCCACGCTGCCCGGATTCACCAAGAGTTTCCCCCTGTGTTGGCGTACCAACTGCGCATGGGTGTGCCCGCCTACCCATATAGCAGCGCTCTGCTCTGCAAAGATTTCATCCAACATCTCAGAGGGTGTCGTGGGATAGAGCCACTCTTCATTCGAGCGAGGTGAGCCATGAAAACAAAGCAGTGTGGTATCTGGGCCGGCAGCCAGACTCAGAGTGGGTTTGAACGAGCGCAGAAAACCCAGGTCATCCTCACTCAACTGCGCCAGACACCATTGTTCGGCAGCACGCAACCACGGATGCTGTTTTTCGGTAAGCTGCATGTTGAGCAAATAGGTGTCGTGATTTCCCATAATAACGGGAATTTGTAGTTGTTTGAGACAGGCCAAGACTTCACGAGGTTGTGGCCCCAGACTTGCCACATCACCCAAACATACCAACTCATCCACCGGTTCCCGCCGGAGATCAGCCAAGACCAGTTCCAATGCATGGAGATTACCGTGAAGATCAGATATAAACGCGAATCGCATTTGGCGCTTTCTCCTTTGTTACTCGTTGTACTTTGCCCGGTTTATACGCGACGGATCAGGACATAGCCTGCTTGCCAAACTCGAACCGGCGATAGGGTGTGATATCCGGCGGGCCAAAGCTGATGTGAAGCGCTGGCTCGTCCGCGAGGACCATGATCGTCGAGGCAAAGGTGAACATGTCAAGTTGAGTGTAGAACTCGTCCTCGCCCTTCGAACCGCAGATCGGATGCTCTGCCGAGTCCTTGGAGGCCAGGATTTCCTTGATCTCGTCCAGGCGCGTGCCCTTGGGAGGATGAGCTAACCGGTGTTCCAGACTCTGGTAACGGGCTGTGCTGTTGGGGAGGAAGAAGTTATTTTTGGCTTTGTACCACGCGTTGTAATCACTGTTGGCCAGGGGATGGTTGGTGTGCCAGACAACACCGCGCGGGCCAGCAGGCTCGAACGGGATGACCTGGTTGGCCGAGCACTCCAGGTCGACGACCTGATCCGGCCCGCCGACAATATAGTTCTGCCCGGAGGCATGGCGGATGGTCTGCAAGAAAGTCACGGCCTCCTGTACGCTGGGTTGCCGCAGAACCCCACGGACGATGCAAGCCACCGGGAGTCCGTCCGGGCAACCGCGAAGCGGTATCAGGCTATTGCAACAGATGCCCACGGACTGGTTGTTCATGCCGTTGAAACCGATCAGCCCGGCCGTGCTCAGGACAAACGATTCGAGGTCGGAGTCAGCGTGCTTGATATGCAGGAGGACCTGGAAGCCGTCCCGGAATGACTCAACGTCAATGTTTTGAGCCACATAGGCTGGCTCTGAGCCTTGCGCGGGGAAACCCAGGCTGCTGCAGTGCTCGGTCAGGATAACATCCTCGCTGCTCCACATCTCGTCCAGGAGCTGGAAAGCCAGTATCGTCTCCCAGTCCATATCCGCCCCGTCGGCAATTCCCCGGATTTCGTCAAGCAGGTCGGGAGTCCAGCGCCGGATCGCCGGAACGAAGTCAGTGCCTTTGATAAAGCGGGCAATGGCCACGTCAGCATCGATCTGGTACATACGAGCAAGTTTGCCCTTCCACAGGCCAACCACCTCGTGGATTTGGCTGCAGAGGGTTTCGCCGTGGGTCAGACCACGCTCGTACGGAGATCCCTGGAGAAGAAAAGGCTGGCCCTTTTTCCAGTTAAGAAGAGCTGCGCTTCTTGCTGATGGCGCCATCATTTTCCTCCTTCTTGATTGGCAAACCCTGCGCTTTTCACCTGTTCTGCGATGACCCGCATCACATCCGAAGGGAGAGGGCCAAATTGCTGCGCCTGCACCAATCCCTGCATCTGCTCCATAGTACGAAAGCCGGGTAGGGGAATCGCCAAAGGGGAGCGCGCCCATATCCAGCCCAGCGCTCCTTGCACATAAGATCGCCCGTCGCTGGTGAGATAAGGCTCAAGCTGCTGCGCACAGGCCAGCACCTTCAGGAATCCCTCGTGCTCAAACCATTGCGCCCGAGGATCATCCTCCTTCAGCTTTGTCTCGGACGACCAACGCCCCGTGAGCACACCCATGAGCAACGGAACGCGGTTCAAACTGGCCAGATCCTGTTCCCGGCAAAGATCGAGCATCGCCGCATTATCATTGAACACATTCAAACGGTGCTCGATGGCGATGCAATGTTCTCCGTGGGCGAAAAGCCCGGCCCTTTCGACATCGTCCGTACTCCAGCCGTAATAGCAGATCTTGCCTGCATACACCAGGTCTTCAAGCACTTCCATCAACGCCGGCGCTTGTTCGAGCGGGTAATCGCGGCGATGCAGCAGGTATAGATCTATGCACTCGACCCCCAGACGCCGTAGACTGGCTTCGCATTTCCGCTTGACAGAATCAGCATCCAAGGCCCAGGGGTCCTCTTGATCTGGCATTGGATCCTCCCCGAACTTGGTCACCACCACGATGCCATCACGGCGGCCTCCCAAGGCTTCGCCCAGGATGCACTCGCTCAGACCCTGGCCATAGTTATCCGCTGTATCGAATAAGGTCACGCCTAGATCAACAGCCGCCTGGATTTGTCGCACGGCCGCACTTTGTCCGCTAGCATCCCATTTTGCCTGGGCGAAAGCTTGGGGAGCTGACTCGTCACGCCAGCCCAATCCGGCTATGCGGGCCGTACCGAGTCCCAGTGGGCTGACCTTTATCCCACTTCGCCCTAACCTGCGCAATTCCATTACGCTTCCTGAACCTTGAACCTGTTCATGGCTGCTTTGACCAACCCAATGAGCAGTAGCAAAACAATTGGAATGCCCATGATGTATTTGCTCATCGTCGAGAGAGTCGACAGCCAAGCCACGGCTGTAGGTTGAGCCGGATAGACCAAGAGCATCGTTATGATCCAGATGTTTTCCAGCGCATCGAAGCATCCCCCGAGGAGCGGAACGAGATTTAGTCTTCGCATGCTGCTATCGAGCTTGAAGCCGCGTTGGAAAAACCATGAAATGGACAAACAGAACATGGATGTGTAGAGAGTGATGAGGGCAAAGTCCCCCAAATGGATCCAGATCATCTGGACACGGCCATTGTGACCGTAGGAAGCCACCGCCGAAAACGCCTGTTCTGGTGTGTAGCCAAATCGCCCGTCCAAACTCGCGCTAACCAGGGCAGGATCTGCGAGAGGTAGGCTAACTAGCAGCACAAATGCGGCAATGATAGACAGAATCAGCCAGCCTTTGGCCCAAGTATACAAGCTGTCTGAAACCCTCGATAGCATATTCTTCTCCTTTACGAATAGCGCCGGAGAGAAACGCGTTTTTCTCGAGGAAGGTTGCATTTCTCTCAAATGAGCGGCATCGGGACCACTCAGAACCCGTTTGACACGCGGAAGGTGAGTGCGATCAACTCACCATAACACAGACGTCGCCGATCATCGACACCCCGGATTGGATCAGCGTCGCGGGGTGGCTTTTGGTACATAAGCATTATAGAGGGAAAGAAAGAGAGGGACAAGTCGTACGCAGGTTGTCAGCCTTTTCCTGGTTCAATACACCGCTAAACTCCTTCCCCCAGGAGTCGCACCTTGCTTTGACTGTACCCCTACCAATCTCCGCTAGTAGTACGAAAGTAAAGCCGCAGCCGCTCACGCTTGTCGATGTCGCTTTCGTTGCCACTCGATGACCAACGATGCCCCACTCAGGACCACCGCGCCCACGATCATCCACCCGGGCAGCCGGGACGATGAATTCGCTGCAAACGTGGTTGTACCCGACATCGTTGGACTGGGTTGCGCGGGGGCAATCGTGTATTCGCGATAGGAGAATGCACTCGGACTCCCCATAATGCGGTTGACGTCCATATTCAGCTCAGCGCCGACATCTTCGATCCAAGCCTGGCAAGGACGTTCCCGATACCAGAGCCTGAGTTCAAATTCAGGCCAGTCAACGATCTGCCAATCATTGTACTCAAAAATAAGGGCGAGCGTAGGGTCCCCGCCATGGTGCCGTTCTACGGTCCACAAAAGGCCGTTCGTCGCGAACTGCGTGCTGCACGTATGGCGAAAATGGCGCGTCACGTAGACCGATCCGGGCGCAGTCGAGGCTCCGGAGTAATTGGCGACCGCCACATCGCTTTGGCCGATCGCTTTGTCTTGCCCTCTACCTTCAAGGTTTATCGCACGATACCGCGCAGCAACGGCCGATGTGGTGTCGGCGAAAACGAGATACGCTCTCCCCGTTTTGCCGTTCCAGCCCGGCGACCCGATGCCCATATCACTCAATCCGTCGCCGTTCACGTCCCCCGATCCGGCCTGTGTGACGCAGGCCTGTTCTGCAGCAACCATTCCCACGTAGTGCGCGTCAGCATCGTCGGACAGTGTCTTCACGCTAGAGGGGTTAGAATGGCCCAACACCAGGGAAGCGCGCCCGGTGCCATCCCCTTCATCGTAGTTGCAAGCTCCGATAAGGATATCCGCATAGCCATCGGCATTGACGTCCCCTACGCCAGCAATCCGTCCCCCGGTATTGCTGCTTGTCGATCCCCGGTACCCTTCGTCAGTGCAGAAGTCCAGCGTACAGTTCGCCTTAGGGGTGGAAGCACCCAGGATGAGATAGGCTCCGCCAAAATCTCTCACAAAGCTGACCAAGAGATCGGCGAACCCATCCCCATTGACGTCACCCGCTCCTGTGACGGCGGTCCCCAGCAATTGCCCGGTCAATCCAGAGTAAATACGATCAGCATTAGACAGGCTAAGTGTATACGAGAATGGCCCGTAATTGCCCAAGACCAAGTAGGCCTCTCCATTTTGCGAGGCTGCATCGGGAGCGCCGATGAGGAGATCATCCAGACCATCCCCATTCGTATCCCCCACACCAGCGACGCTGTTTCCCGCACGGTCACCCGCAAGCCTGGCTTCGTAGATGGCGTCGGCAGCATTCAGGCTAAAGCTTTCAGGCGTCACGCTGCCCAATACCAGATAAGCTCGCCCAAGCCCAAACATATCATTTGGTGCACCAATCAGCACATCGTCAAAGCCATCGCCGTTCATATCGCCTGCCGAACTCACGCTCCAGCCCGCTAATTCCCCACCGTTCCCGGTAAAGATCGCAGCAGCCGTGCTCAGGTCAAAATCATGGATTTCGGGGAGATCCGAGCCACCAAGTACGAGGTAGACTTTGCCGTCATCATCGTTACTTTGTGGGGCGCCGATCACAATGTCATCATAGCCATCGTCGTTCACATCGCCAGCGCCAGCAACGCTAAATCCTGCCCAATCGCCAAATGTCTCACCATAGAAAACCACATCGGCCCAGACGCTGTCCAGGTCGAGATGCCACTGCTCCTTCCCGCCCAAAAACAGCCACACCTGGCCCTTGTACTCGGTGGATTCCAGGTTGCCGGGCGCGCCGACCAACACATCGTCAAAACCGTCGCCATTGACATCGCCGGCAATGGCAATGGATTGACCCACGGCCTGATCGAAGAACTCACCTTGTACGCTCGCCGTGCTACTCTCGAGGAATCCGCCGGTCAGCCCCGGTGGCCCGCCTTCTGCGATGACAACGTCCGGCATGAGAACGAACCCAACGACAAGCAAAACCAGCCATACACGTCTAGATTTCATCTCACACCTCCTTAATTGAGTTCAACATTGCCGTCTTTAGCTCGTAAGTCCTCACAAGTTGAGTCGTCTTCCACCTCGCCCCTCACCCAACGGAATTTTCGAATACTAGCGTCGAGATCCCTTGTGCTCGTGGAAAATACGCATATCTCGACACCCTCCCCAAGCTCACACATCGTAGTTCCTCAGCTATCGAGTGCTCTCCTAGCCCCAATTTCACATTCTCTGCATTCTTGGAACTGCCCATATCTCTTTCGCTGATCACGAAATTGCTAAACGACTGGCTGCCCAACTGAAGGGTCTCAGCCTACGACGAACTCAAGCCCACGCCCTAGACTCTGCTCGAAGTCGGGTGGGAACCAGTGCTGCAGACCAGGATGTATCTCCACCTCGTGTGGAATGTCCTGCTTCCTAAGAAACGCTGCCAGTCTCATCGTCGATTCATAACAGTAGGTGTCCTGTTTACCAACAATCAAGTATCCTCGTATGCCCCGCTCACGACTCGATTCTACCAATGGAAGCAGCTTTTGCGGATCCTCGATGCGTGGCCCTCCGGGTGCTACAGCCACAAAGCCCCGCGCTGGAACCTTACCGCTCATCGCCAGCCATACCGCGACTTCTCCACCTTTAGAAATACCCGCGGTTACAATTCGTTTCGCGTCGTACTCCGCCTGTTGGTTCAGCAACTCCCAATACTTCTCCAACTGACGGCTTGTCACCTCCCAATCACCCCAAACGTAGCGCCCTTCTACATCCCAGGGCTGTGACGACTGCGGCATCGCCAGCAGCCAGCCCCACTCCGTCACAGGGCGATAGTAATCGATCTCGCTCTCGACGTTGCTGTTGTTCCCATGCGTCACGAACAGCAGGGGCGGAGGCTCTGTCTGTGGATGTGATGGCTCAACCGTGACCAGAACCGGCGGCGCTTGCTCCATCGTTTCCTCATACCTGGCCTGATGCTCAGATCTCAATCGTTTGAACGTAGGAAGTCCCTCCATTGACGCAAGCGTCAACGGATTGCCCGGATCGCCCGTTCCTTCCGGGCCCAACACCATCGCCGGGAAGTAGATGCCCGCCTCCAATGCTTCTTCTAACAAGTGCAGTGCCCCCGCCGTCTCACCTAGCATCGCATTCAGGCATATATGACGGTACGTCATCATCCGGACAAGTTCGGGGTACAGGTCTCCTTCTTCGTAGATGGCTTCAAGCGCCCGTTTGTACTCCCTCTCGTGGATAAGGCGCTCCACACCCTCTTCCCCAAACAAGAATTCCTCCAAAGTCTTTCGCGTCATTTGCACACCTCCTTTCATTTTGATCTCTACAGACAACGATGGAGCAATCGCCAAGCAGATGTTAGCGGACTCACCCCTCCCCGATTAATCTTTGTCTTTGCCTACCCGTTTTCTTGTACAAATCCTGCCTATGACTTCTACAGCCAGAATCCTTCGTGTACAGTTCTCGCCTCTTCTTCTAGCACAGGCCCGATGACCTCGACCGGTTTCTTTCCCTTTCCCAGCAGTTCCCGGCATGGCACGTCAAGCACTTCTCCGGTGTCCTCGCCTGTCATCGCATAGAGGCCTTCCTCGCTCAATCCATAGACTACCCGTCTTACATTTCCCCAAAATATTGCACCGGCACACATAGGACAAGGTTCTGTACTGGCGTATAGCGTGCATCGTGCGAGAAAATCACGGTCATAGGCTTTACTTGCTTGCCTCATCAGATTGGTCTCTGCGTGTCCGGTACAGTCCTGGTCAGTGACCACCGTGTTTTCCGCTTCCATAAGGATGTGCCCCTGTTCATCGACCAGGATCGCTCCGAAAGGATGGTTGCCTTTGGCCCTGGCTTTTCTTGCCACACCGATTGCCACTCGCATAAATCTCAGGTCGTTTTCATTCATCTCCATTACCTTTGCTGATTGTGCATAGCCGCCTACTGAGAAGATCAGGAGGTTGGGAAACATTGACTCACGATGTGAAATTCCTGAGCACGAGCGGGAGATAGATTTGAGAGGAGCGCAAGAGCGTGACGATGTTATCGGCTGGCCGTCCCACGACGAGTTGGCTGTTGATAGAGTCGTAATCAAAGACCATAGCATCTCCGCCGTCAGCCGTTGTCCCCCGGACACTGTTTATGCTGGTAATCGGCCCCCTGACGCCGTCCGCGCTCCGGCCTATCGTCACCGCCCCAGCGTTCGTTGTGACGCCATAATCCCACATCGGGCTACTCACCACGTAATAGTCGTCGCCCGACTCCACCACGCCGCCTTCGCCAACCGCATCGGCGGCGGAACTGCCCACCAGGCTGTTAGCAGACGAGATTTCACCACTGACCCCGCTCATCCCGCTTCCCCATGTCACTGCTCCGGCGTCCATCGCCCAACCGTCATCCCAGTATGGGCTACGCACCAGGTAGTTGCCGTTGCTCAGCACGACAACATCGCCAACCGCATCGTCAGTGGAACTGCCCACGAGGCTGTTGGCAGACGAGACCACACCAGTGATGCCGCTCGTCCCATTCCCCCACGTCACCGCGCCGGCATCCGTCGCCGTACCGTTATCCCAGCCCGGGCTCCTCACCACATAATGGCCGGTGCTCAGCTCAATCGCGCCACTCGTGTTGAAGCCGACCCGGTCATCAGCCGAACTGCCTACCAGGCTGTTGGCGGCGGAAATCTCGCCACTAACGCCGCTTGTCCCATCGCCCCACGTCACCGCGCCGGCATCCGTCACCCCGCCGCTGTCCCAATCTGGGCAACTCACCACATAGTTACCATTGGCCAATGCCACAACAGCGCCAGGGATGAGGGCACCGATCTGGTCATTGGTCGAACTGCCCACCAAGCTGTTGGTAGACGAAACCACACCGGCAATACCGCTCATCCCATCTCCCCATGTCACGGCTCCGGCGTCCGTCGCCGCACCGTTATCCCAACTCCGGCTCCTCACTACGTAGTTGCCGTTGCTCAATTCCACAACGCCCCAGCCGACTTGATCGTAGGCGGTACTACCCACCAGGCTGTTGGCAGCGGAAACCGCGCCGGTGATACCCGTCGTCCCATTTGCCCACGTCGCTGCTCCGACGTCCGCTGCCCCCCCGTTATCCCAGTATGTGCTCCGTACCACGTAGTGACCATTACGCAACGCCGTCACGTTGCCGATCCGGTCACCTGCCGAACTACCCACCAGGCTGTTGGCGGCTGAGACTATGCCACTGGTACCGCCCGTCCCGTCCACCCACGTCACTGCCCCGGCGTCTGTTGCCCCGCCGTTATCCCAGTTCCGACTGACCACCACGTAGTTGCCGTTGCTCAACTCCACCACGCTACCTTCGCCGAGTTGATCGCCAGTCGAGCTGCCCACAAGGCTGTTAGCAGCCGAAACCGTACCGGTGATGCCGCTCATTCCATCCCCCCACGTGATCGCCCCGGTATCTGTCACCACGCCATTATCCCAGTACGGGCTACTAACCACATAGTCGCCACTGCTCAACGCCTTCACGACGCCGACTTGATCACCAGCCGAGCTACCCACCAGACTGTTGGCAGCAGAGACTTGACCAGTGATGCCACTCGTCCCATCTGCCCACGTCACCGCTCCGGCATCTGCTATCGCACCGTTGTCCCAATTGCGACTGATCACCACATAATTGCCGTTGTTCAACGCTTCCACGTAGTTGAGACTGTAGCCGCCGATCTGATCACCAGCCGTACTGCCCACCAGGCTATTAGCAGCGGAAACTTCACCGGCAATACCGCTTGTCCCGTCTACCCATGTCACCGCCCCGGCATCCGATACCGCGCCATTATTCCAGTCCGGGCTGCTCACCACAAAGTTGCTGTTGCTTAACTCTACCAAGAGGTGACGACCAACCTTATCATTGTTCGAGCTGCCCACCAAGCTGTTGGCGGCGGAGATCTCGCCGCTGACCCCACTGGTTCCGTTTCCCCATGTCACTGCCCCGGCATTTGACGTCCCACCGTTATCCCAATCCACGCTCCGTACCACGTAATGACCGTTGCTTAACTCCACTACATCGTATTCGCCAACATTGTCATTGCTCGAACTACCCACCAGGCTGTTGGCGGCGGAGACGACGCCACTGGTGCCGTTCGTTCCATCCCCCCACGTCACCGCCCCGGCATCCATCGCCCCACCGTTGTCCCAGTTCGGGCTATGCACGATATAGTTGCCATTGCTCAACGGCATCACGCCCGTAGAAAAAGCCCTGTAGCCAACTTGATCGCCATACGTGCTACCTACCAGGCTATTGCTGGAAGAGACCGTCGTGCCGGTTATGCCGCTCGCTCCACTTCCCCACGTCACTGCCCCGACATCCTGCCACTGAGGGCTCATCACCACAAAGTTACCGTTGCTCAACACCATCACACCGCCAGAGCCGACCTGATCGTTGTCTTCGCTGCCGGTGAAGTGGCTGATGAGTGCGCCGCTGATACCGTCATACAGGAATACAGCACCGGCATCGACTTTGAGGCCGGCATCGAACAGAGGATCGGTGACGACGATATTCCCGTTGGGCAAGGCCGTCACCGCTGTGCCAAAGGCCTCGCTGCCAGGCGGACCCACAATATCAATTTGCTCCGCTTGAACCGCCGACGCGGGCGTCAGGATTATGGCTGTTACCACAGTGATAACGAGTATCACATGCTTGAGGGTTCGTCTGGAAATCTCCATCATGATCCTCCTTCTACGACTCTGACAATATCAAATTTGCGACGTTGCCCATAGGTCGATGCTTTGCGGCAGCGTCGGTAGATAAGGAAAAGGCGTAGGGATGGTTGGCCAAGCACTGGATGATGGTAGCACGTTTAGCGCCGAACGGCAGAACGCACCTAGCTTGTTCCGAAGGAAGAGGGTGAGGTAGAAAATGTCGAAGTTGCCTAAAGACGTTTTGTTTTCCTGAAAACAGTATAAGACGAAAAAACCAAAGAGGCAAGGTTGTAAATGCGAAGGGATGCGCAAAGGGAGTCGGAAAGGGTCTCCCTTTCATGCTCCCTTATACATCGCAATAACCTTCTCCGGCTCGATCTCGGCGAGGATGTTGTGGATGTTGCAGAAAACGTAGCCGCCGTCCTGGTTCATATACGCCGTGACCTCGGCAACTTCGCGCCGTACATTGTCCACGGAACTGAGTGGCAACGTGACCTGCGAATTGACGCCGCCGCCCCATAGCGCAATCCGAGCGCCAGCGGACTGGCGTTGGGCTTTGTCCTTCCACTCCCGGTACGAATGCTTCCCGGCGCACCACTGCACAGGATTGAGGATATCGAACCCGCTCTCGATCACCAGGTCGATCAGGTTGTAGATCGCGCCGCAGGAGTGCATGAAGAGCTTCACCTGCGGGGCGATGCGGTGGCACTCGTCGGTGAGACGGCGGTAGTAGGGCAGGAACAACTCGCGGTAGACTTTGGGTGAGGCGATGAGGTTGTTCTGCGTGCCCCAATCGTCGGCGGTCAGCATGATGATGTCGATGTCCTGGTGGATTTCGGGCAGCAGCGCGCGGACGTTCGCCAAGGTGCGCTCCGTGACGATTTCGTGCAACTCGGTCACGTAATCCGGTTCGGTGATGCAGAGAATGGGAAAGATCGCCAGGCCGCTGTGTGCACCGATCCCGATCCTCGCCTGCAACGCGCCGTCGTTGAAGAACACAGCCCGGTCACTGGAGTCGCGTACGCGGCGGCACAAACCACGGATAGAAATAATGCGTTCATCTTGAATAATGCCGGATTGCATAGATTGGCGGAGTTGCTTCAGATCGAGTTTGGGCAAGTCGGCGGAAAGGTCAAGCGGCTGTCCGCCGTGCTCTTCGTCGAAGACGTGGGAAGATGGCGGCATACGCTGGCCGCGCCCTTGCAGAATCGTGCCGTCCGGCAAGGTGCGGAAATTATCGGGATGGCGTACTAACGCCGGAAGTCGCCCGTTGAAGTCGTACTCATGCCATAATTTCGGCTGGTCGAAGGCGTTGGTCGTACCGTCGAGGATGGCGACCACGTCAATACCGAGGGCGTCGAGCACATCCAGCTCAGGCAACGCCAGCATTTGCCCGGTGTCTTCAACACGCGGCAGGCGCGGTGGTAGGCCCAGGGCTTCGATCAATTTGGGATAAGCAAAGGCACTGATGGACGTGGAACGCATCCCGCCCAAATCTTTGGGCATCCGGTCGGGCGTCTGAAAGTTCAAAGCTTGTAACACTCGTTCGCGTGATGTCGTCATTGATAAAACTCCTTGAAAGCGGTCTGGTAGTCGTTAGTCAGATAGTCGAATCCGTAAAAATTCGTTCGATCCGTTGAGAAGTCAGTCCTCAGCGAGCTGTGCGTGTTTTTGGGCATGGAGGGCCAGCACATCATCCTGTACTTTCTTCAGATAATCGCCGCGCAACGGGAACCAGACAAGGATCAGTGCGCCGAGGAGCATCGCGCAGCCGGGAATCAGCCCAACGAGCGCTTTGATACCCCAAATCGCACCGGCGGGTTGGTCCAGGAAAATCTGCCCCTGATTGGCATCGCGCGTGACGAAGTCCGTCACCTGAAGAATGAACGGCATCAGCGCCAGCGCCACCGATTGTGCCGGTTTGGTCAACAGCGCATTGACGCCGAAGAAAGCGCCCTCACGCCGCACGCCGGAGCGCAACTCGTCCTCGTCGGCGACCTCGGCGAAGAGCACGTTCGTCAGCGTTTGCGGTCCTGCCAGGCCAAATCCTGCGAGGACCAGGCAGACGGGGATTAGCGCGGTCGGCACGAGCATAATGGACACCAGTGCAATCCCGGCAACCACCAGCAGCGCCTGCTGTGCGCCGACAACGCCCCACCGGCGGCGCAGCACCGCCGTCAACGGCACGCCGATGATGAGCGGGATGAACAGGCAGGCGATGAGCAGCATCGAACTGGTTTGGAGCACGTAGTCGGCGACGTAGAATAGCGCGCCCAGGAGCAACGATTGCATCAGGATCGACATAAAGTTTTGCGCCACCAGGATGAGGAACGCCCGGCTGGTGAACGTGTACTTGAGCGCCGGGATTAGCTTGATCGGCTTATCCACCAGGTGAAACTCGGGCCGTTCGCGCACCCTAAGCGTGGTGATGATAATCATCGCAGCACTGAAGATGCCCACGACGATCATCGAAATCTGCAACGGCGCGAACGAGGGTGAGGTGCCGGCCTTCGGGCGGAAGAAATCAGGGATCACGAACCCCAGGATCATCCCCAGCAGGCCGAAGAGCGACGCCGAAATCTGCAAGCCGTTGCGCTCGGCGTCCGACTCGGTCACTTCGGGCAGCAGCGCCGAGTAGACCAGGCCGATGATGGTGTACGCGGTGTCGTAGAGGAGCATCGTGCCCAGCATCCAGGCGAAGAGCGTGCTCGATCCCGCGCCGCGCGGCGCGAACCACACCAGGATGAACGTCAGCGCCAGGAACGGGGCCGTGTAGCGCATGTAGGGGATACGCCGCCCCAACTTCGATTTGGTGCTGTCGGTGATGTAGCCGAACAGCGGATCGTTGATCGCGTTCCAGATCGCGTAGATCGCTGACGCGATGGTGATCCACCGCGCGCTCAGGCCCAGGTAATCCTGGTAGAAGATGGGGAGCAGCGCGCCATACGTCCCGGAGACAAAAGACGTCCCCAGAGCCGCCACCCCCCAGATGACTTTGTAGCTCAGACTCAACCGCACACCGCCATGCTGCGCTTCTTGTGGCTTTCGTACTCCCACTTCACACCTCCTGGTTAAAGTTTCAAGTTGCAGGTTCCGGCAATCATATGCGCCGGGGAAAACCGGCTGAAGCCGGCATGTACACTCTCATTGTACCCAATCGATGGCATAAGAGAAGAAGATGACCACATCGGGTAGGAAATGGATAAACCACGGCCAGAAGAGGCCCTTTGTCTCCAGCATGCTCTTTCCCAACAGCCACGCCAGGAAACCCGTCATCAGAAAGCCGAGGATACCCGGCGGTGAACCATACAGGTAATGAGCCAATCCAAAGAAGGCAACGTTGATCAGCAGCGCGTGGTTCTTGCCGATGATCGCAGGTAACGTCGAAAGCAGGCTTGCGCGAAAGTACATCTCCTCGTTGAAGGCATTGATGATCGCAAGCAGCACAGCGGTGGGGAGCAATCGGGTTGCACGTAGCAGCACATCGAGTGAGGGACGCATCGCCAGGAATGTAGGAAGCGCAACGAGCAATGCCGCCGCGAAGGCAAAGATCAAACCGAACACACGCCACGATTCTCCCGGCCCGATCCCCAGCCAAAGCACCGGTTCGATGGGCGCGTCGAGTTGCCCTTTGGTGAGGAAAAATGCGTTCCGGCGGCGCTTCACGATCCACAGCGCAGCGATAACCGCCAGCGCAACACCTGTGTCACGCACAAATGCTCTCAGCCATGCGAGAAAAAAGGACGGCTGTGTTTCATCGATCAAACCCACCCACCAAGCCGATGTCCTTACCCACTCTGAGACAATCAAGGCTGTGTAGAGAACCAACATGACGAACACATAGGGGAGCAGAGGGCGTACTTGCTTCCAGAAGAAAGTCAAGGCAAGGAATAGCGCAAGAAAGCATACCTTGCCCCACATCAACCAATCAGGAATTTCTCCAAAAATCGCGTTATACAGAATGTCCGGCAAATCCGAGATCAGTAAGATAGATACCCAGGCGCAGACAACCAACATTCGTTTCTGATGTGGGTTCTGAATTGGAGTGTCTTCATTCATAGGAAAACCTCCTTAAAAAGACTCCAGCCATTCTGGAACGACGTCGATCCCAAAGCCAGGCGCGTCATTGGGAACAAGGTAGCCGTCTTTTGGTACGGCGACACCCGGTAGCCGCGCAGCTTCTTCCAGCGGCACACCGGGCGGCGAACCGACGAAGTATTCGCACCACGGCGCGGAGGGTGTGGCGTAGGTGAAGTGCTGCCCGTAGGCTGTGAGTCCGCCGCCGTGCAGGATCACGCTCACGCCGCCCGCGTCCGCCGCTGCCGCGATTTTCTGGCACGTGCTCATCCCGCCCACCCAGTTGATGTCCGGTTGAAGGATGTCCACTACCTGATGGCGAATCGCCCACTGGAACGGAACGTGAGTGTACCAGTGCTCGCCTGTCGCCAATCCCTGCCAGGGGAGCCGCTGGCGCAGCGCGACGTGCGCGTCGAAGTCCTCCGAGAGCAGGCACTCTTCCAGCCACTTGAGGCGGTATGGGCGCAGCAACTCCGCCAGACGGACAGTATACTCGACGTCGAAGGCCATCCAACAGTCGAGCATCAGATCGCTCTCGTCGCCGATGATCTCGCGCGCCTGAGCGACGAAGGCCTCGTTTTTGTAGAGGCCATCCAGCCCATCGGCGGGGCCGTAGGGACAGGCCAGCTTGAAGGCGGTGAAGCCGAGTTCCTTGTACCAGTCCACGTCGTTGCCGGTGGCGTAACAATATATACGTTCCTTCTGCGGGCCGCCGAGCAGCGCGTAGACCGGTTGGCCGAGTAACTTGCCCTTGAGATCCCACAGCGCCAGGTCGATGCCGCTGATGGCATACGAGGTTAATCCGACGGAGCCATAAGGCTTGGTCATGCGGAACATCATATCCGCCAGTTTTTCCAGTGCCATGCAGTCCTCGCCGACCAATTGCGAGGCCAGGTGATCGACAACGGGCTGTGTCGCGCGGGCGTAACTCAGCGTCGCCAGCCCCCACGTGTCATCCTCTGCCGTCACCTTGACCCAGGCGCTTTCCCAACGCGGCAGCCAGAGGTTACGATGGCGCTTTACTTTGGGGTAACGCGACATAGGGTTCGCCACCTCAGCCTCTACGGCCCATCCCGGACGGCGCGGCGGAGTTTTCGACGGCGATTGCGGCACGTTGACTTTGACAATGTCAATGGCTTTGATTTTCATCCTGCTCTCCTCTTGAAAATGACATGGATATACAGGATGCACAGGATTATATTTTAAGATCCTGTATATCTTGTGCATCCATGTCGAAAGATTTTCCTCCAATCGTTTGTGGGTCTAATCTGGGCGATGGCCTTGTTTGACCCGTTCGACAAATTCGTCCAGTTCCATGGCCGCGATGCTGTGACCGATCAACTCCAGCGGAAGATCGTCCAGTGTCCGAAAACGCACGCATGATTTGCCAATATCCATGCGTTTTCCGGTGGCTTGGTATGCAGTCTCAAAGGCTTGCCGTGCTTCCGCATCGATGTAGACCCCGGTCAGGTACAACGAGAGGTAGTTCTTCTGTGATGCCAGCGCCGCATACATGAGGGGCTTCCCGTTGTAGGTATCGGGGTAGATGGATAGCGGCACCTGGTAGGTAATCATTCCCCAGTTCATTGCTTCTTCATAACCCGCGGGCAGGTTTTCCAGAATCGCCGCGCGCACGGTTTCCACAATCGCGCGCCGTTCCGGGGACAACTCAGTCAGGTATTCTTCTACGGTTGTTGCTTCTGAACGCATAGACTTTTCTCCTTAACCGTTCAATGGATCAGACTTCTCTCACGTACTTCAGCACACCCTCACGCTCGTCGATCAGCCGGGCAAGACAATCATCTTCATAGTTCATCTCGTAGCCCCAGCATGTGCTCAGAACGTGTAGGATAAAGAAAGCGCTGGCGATAGTATATTTGCTCTCGCCTAACCGCGTGGCGAAATAGGCCACCGTATCGTCGAGTGTATCCCAGTGGAACACGTTATCCTGATCAATCACGTGGTTCTGAATAAACCGCCCCGATTCCATAAACGGTGCACCGATCACGCCCTGTGGATCGATGATCTTCCATTCACCATCGCTGTGACGAAGCATGTTTTCGTGGTGAAGGTCACCGTGGAGCAGGTAGTGCGGTTCGTCGCCAGGAAAGATTTTGTAGAAGAGATCAGCCGTGGCATCCATCATGGCAATCATTCGAGGACTTGGATGATACTGCGCGTGAGTCGTGGCGATGGCTCTGGTCACCCAATCCCCGTAGTAGGGCAGACCATACATCTTGTCGAGCGGGATCGGCAGCTTCGCGATCACCTCCGCGCCGATCTCGAGTTGTTCACGCTTATCGGGAATCTTGCGTAGGTCGTACCCTGGGACAATACGCTCCAACAGGATGGCGCCGATTTCCTCATCCATTGCAAAGCTCGTGCACGCATGACGTCCCGCGTAGAGACGTAAGGCTATCATCTCCGTGTAGCGCTCGGTGTGTGGCCCTTCGATCTTGAGCACGACGTCGCCGTACATCACGGAGTGCGCGTAACACACCAGGTTGATCGACAGGTTGTCCGCAGGTACACACTCGGTCAATTGCCATTGGTCTTCACAACGCGCCAGGTATGACGGTAAGTGTCGAACCCATCCCGGACCAGCATCACCAAATTGGCGGGCGGCTTTACGCAGAAAATATTCCGGTATCTGTATCGTCATCGTCTCCTGTTACGCTAATGCTTTGTGTAAATCGCGCGCCAACTGTTCTAGACTGGGCGGCTTGAGCGTCCAGCCGACGACGTTGGCGGGAACGGTTTCACGGGTCTCCTGGCTCAACGGATGCCCGGTCAGCATCAGCACCTTGAGTGCGGGATCACGAGCTTGCAACGCGCACACCAATTCCAGACCGCCCATCGCCGGCATAACCCAGTCACTCAGCACCAAGGCAATGTCGCTGGCGTGAGCTTCGTGGATGGCGAGCGCCGCCTGTCCATTCGCAGCCTCGATGATTTGATAACCGAACGACTCCAGCGTATCCACCAGCGCAGCGCGCACGAGGGCGTCGTCTTCCACAACCAGGATGGTTTCTCCCTTCCCCTGGACGATCTCGTCCGTTGTATGGGCTATAGGCTTCGACGCCTCTGCCAGCAGCGCGGGCCAGTAAAGACGAAACGTGGTTCCCTTGCTAACGTCAGTTTCCACCGCAATGTGTCCTCCGTGTTGATTGACCAAACCATGCACCTGCGCCAGCCCCAACCCATGTCCCAAGGGCGCGCGCGTGGTAAAGAACGGTTCGAAGATGTGCGGCAAAGCCTCAGGAGGAATGCCAAAGCCGGTATCCGCGATCGCGATCTCGACCCATTCGCCGCCAAAGACCGGTCCGCAATCTACGCAGTTGATCTGTTGTCCCGAAATTCTGGCTAGAGAAATGTGGAGTTCCCCGCCGTTCGGCATGGCATCGCGCGCGTTGAGGGCCAGGTTCACCACCACCTGCTGGATGCGCGTGGGATCGGCAAGGATAAGATACTCGCCAGAATCGCTGGTCAGGTCAATCTGAACGTTTTCAGGCAGTGTGCGTTGCAGCAACTTGACCACTTCCTTCAAGAACGAACCCAGCATCAGCGGTTGGCGCTCCAACACCGCCCGGCGACCAAAATCGAGGATTTGCTGGACCAATTCGGCCGCGCGGTTGGTCTGCTGCGCGATCACCTCCAGACGTTGGCGGATTTGCGGTGGCAGTTCGGTGCGCAGCGACATTTGAGTGTACAGGACGATGGAGGCGAGGATGTTGTTGAAATCGTGCGCGATGCCGGCGGCCAGTTGTCCCACCGCCGCCAGGCGTTCCTGGTGCATCATCTGTTTCTGCGCATCGCGCAATTCGGTCAACGTTTCTTCAAGTCGCTGGTTTGTGTCGCGCAAAGCTTCTTCGGTCTGTTTGCGTTCGGTGATATCGACCAGGATACCGAGTGAAGAGCGTGGGTGGCCGCCCTCATCCGGGATCTCGACCGCGGCATCCGTCACCCAGCGCGTGTGCCCATCGCGAGTGCGGATGAGATCATCACTCTTCCAAACCTCGAGTTGTCCTTCGTACGCGAACCGCATCGCGACATCACGCTCCAATCCACCGGCCTTATCCAGCATAATGGATTTCTGCACGAGCGATTCCCACAGTTCGGGCGTCATCTCCGCTGGCGTGTAACCAGTCAGTTGATAGATACCTTCCCCGATAAATCCATAGGCGTTGGGGGCGTATTCCAGATAGTAGGGCACTGCGCCGATGACCTCGATGGCCCGGCGATAAAGCGCCTCGGAACGGCGCAGGGCTTCTGCCGCCAGCCGGCGCTCGGTAATATCGTGGATGATAGCAAACGACGCTGTCCGACCGGCTACCTGGATCGGTCCACTGTACACCTCTACGTCGCGGATTTCGCCGTCGGCGCGCCGGTGTTTGAACAAGAAGTAATG
>JAFGSL010000408.1 GCA_016934645.1 Anaerolineae bacterium | reverse complement strand
GCCGAAGGGCGCGGCGACTACACGATGGGCGAGGTCAGCAACCTGATGACCTACGAAGAAACCGGTTTCGACTTCGATAACTCGCCGCGCAACTTTTACCTACACGACGTACGCGGGAAGACGCTTATCCAGCGCACCAGCGCGGGCGTCGCCGGGATCTGCGCCGCCGCACCGGGTGCAGAACGTCTGTACGCAGCCTCGTTCCTGACCGCCGAAGCCACCGTCCATGCTGTACTGCGCGACGCACCCGACGTCGTCTCCATTGTGGCGATGGGCGCGTGGGAACAGCGCACCGACGAGGACGAACTATGCGCCTACTACCTCCACAACCGGCTCGAAGGCCGCCAGCCGGACAAAGAGGCCGTCAAAGCGCTAGTGCGCACGGGCAATTCCTACGCCTGGTATTTGCAGGAATACAACGATGGCTACCCCACCGACGGAGAAATCGGCCTGCAAATCGACGCCGGAAAGATTTCCGGTCGTGATTTTGCCATTCGCGTCCAGCGTGAAGACGGCATCCTCGTCTCGCGGCCTGTGCATTTTCGACAGGATTAACAGGATGTTCAGGATGAGAGAGCCTTCTTCATCCTGTTAATCTTGTAAATCCTGTCTAAAGAGCTGCTGACTTTTTCGGTCCCCACACAGCCATCAGCACCGCCGCGATCAGCGACAGCGCTGCACCGAAGAAGAACGGTGCCGAGGCCCCAAAGCCGCCCCAGTTTCCCAGGCCTTGCCACAAAATCCCGGCGATGAGCGACGCCGGAAAGTCCAGGATGCCCAAAACCGCGTTGTACGTTCCGTAGGCCGTACCGCGCAGCGCTTCCGGCACGAGATCGGCGACCATCGCCTTCGTCGTGCCATAGGCCAGACCGTAGTAGACGCCGTAGATAGCGTACAGCACCCAGATGTGCCAGCCGGTCCCGGCAACCGCAAACCCCAAATAGATGATCGCGTAGACCAACCACCCGCCGATGATGACACGCCGCCGTCCAATCTTATCGGAGAATGCACCTGCCGGCGCGCTGACCAACGTGTAGACGGCGTTGAAGGTGACGAGCATCGCCAAAATGCCAAGTATGTTCAATCCGCGTTCCTGCGCGCGGAGCACCAAAAAGGCATCCGACGAGTTGCCGAGATCAAAAATACCAACGATAAGCATAAAAACCAGGAAACGCTTGCCCAATCCCCGGAACGAGATGCGCGGCAGTTCGCGCACCTTGGTCACGGCCACCTCCTGTGTACCGACAACAAGCGCGATCACAGCCAGCACCGCCGGAATCAAGCTAATCAGCACCACAGTCTGAAAAGTCTGGCGGGTCAGTTCGCCGACGCTGCGTTGCGCAAGCCAAACCACGATCAAAGCGATCACCAGCCCTAGCATAGCCCCGGCAGTGTCGGCGGCGCGATGGAAGCCGAAGGCTATCCCGCGCTGCTTCTCATCAATACTGTCGGCCACAAGAGCGTCGCGCGGCGAAGTGCGCACGCCTTTGCCGACCCGGTCAGCCCAACGCACACCCGCCACCATTCCCCAGGTATTGGCGATGTAGAAGAACGGCTTGGCGAGCGCCGAAATTCCATAGCCCGCCACCGCCAACCACTTGCGCGCGCGCAGCTTATCCGACAACCAGCCGGAGAAAATTTTGAGGATACTGGCAGTCGCCTCGGCGATACCCTCGATCAAACCGATGATGTTGGTCTTGACCCCCAACACGTTCGACAAAAACAACGGCAGAATGTTGATGACCATTTCGCTGGAAATATCCATAAAGAAACTGGTCAAGCTGACCGCCCACACGTTGCGCGGCAACTCGCGCAGCCTTTCTCTAAACGAAGTGGATGAACGTGTCATGAAAAATACCTCCTCAGGATAAATAGTGTGCATCTGTTGTGGCTCAGATTTCTGATGGTAGTCCTATCCCCGTGATAGTCAACGCCAGAATGTTATCATTCTCGCTCCAAGGGGATCGCCAGATCCCCGTTTGGTATAAAAAATCCTTTGCACGTGTGGATTTGGCCGGATGCGCAGCATCCGCGTCCACTTCGAGCAAAAAACAGCAGCGTGACGAAAATGATAAAGCCCTGCAATAACACATTTTGCTATAGACATCCGCAAAATCCTTGCTATAATAAAAGTATAGTAGCCCCCATACGCTGAGGCCCACGTGCCCCTCATCTTATCATACAATGTTTTGATTTCACTACCTACAGCGCTGCCTGCTACACTATCTATAGTCTTCATCGCTGCAATCATCGAAGCCATAGTTGGTAAAGGAAGAATTGACCCGATGAAAACCAGACTCTTGCTGCTTGTCTTGATCCCTGCCTTGCTGCTGACCGGTTGGCCCATTGCGCAGCCCTCCCCTATCGCCCTGAGGGCTGCCACCCCACCCCCACCCGCCGAAAGCACGCCCATCCCCGAAGCAATCGCCGGCATGCCCGGCGTGACCGACGACTGGTGGGCGCAGGTGCAGGCCCTGCTCCGCAACGACCTCTACGGCATCACTGCGGAGCAGACTGAGGGCGAAGCCCTCACCTATCGCGGCTATAATCCCGATCAACGCTTCGATTTCACCGTCAACACCGGCGGAGTGCGCCTGGCGCAGGCGGTCACTGACCCGGAATCCCCTCCCGATCCAGGCTGGGCCCTGGAACTGCGTACCACGGGCTACGGCTACGAGGGGGATGTGCATCCGCTGCCCACCCCTGCGGAGACCACCACCGACGGTAACCGTCTCGAGTTCCACCGCGCCGGCCTCACCGAGTGGTACATCAACGACGAGCGCGGCCTTGAACAAGGTTTCACCCTCGACGCCCCACCCCAGGGGGAAGGCGAGACCCTCGTGCTGGAACTGGCCCTCGATACCGGTCTGAGTCCCACGCTGGTCGGAGATGCTGAAGCGGGCGCGGAGCAAGCGGTGGAATTCACGCAGCCAGAAGGTAACGTTGTTCTGCTGCGTTACAGCGACCTCTCCGCCTACGATGCTGCCGGACGCGCACTCACCGCACACATGGCCCTGTCAGGCTGTGAGGACAATATACCCCCAGAAAGTTGTACTCTGGCATTGGTGATCGATGCCGCCGGTGCGGCCTATCCCCTGACCATCGATCCCCTGATCGCAACGCCATCCTGGAGCGCCACCGGCGAGAATAGCTCTGACCACTTTGGCATTTCCGTGGCGTCGGCGGGCGACGTGAACGGCGACGGCTACGCCGACCTCGTCGTCGGCGCACACTTGTTCAACAGTGGGATGGGCAAGGTCTACGTCTACCACGGCTCGCCTGCCGGCCTAGATGGCTTGCCCGCATGGTTCGTCTATGGCGAGTACTTCTGGGACTTCTTTGGCTACTCCGTGGCAACAGCGGGGGACGTCAACGGCGACGGCTACGCCGACCTCGTCGTCGGCGCGCTGCACAGCAGCAACAATGGCACCGGAGTGGGCAAAGCCTACGTCTACCACGGCTCGCCCGCCGGCCTGGGCCAAAACAATAAGGAGCCCGACTGGACCGCTGTCGGCGAGAATGACGCCGACGAATTTGGCTCTTCCGTAGCAACAGCGGGGGACGTCAACGGCGACGGCTACGCCGACCTCGTCGTCGGTGCGCCGGAAAACAACGACGCCGGCTACTCCGCAGGTAAGGCCTACGTCTACCACGGCTCGCCCGCCGGCCTGGGCGCCGCGCCCGCCTGGACCGCCACCGGCGAGAATACCTACGACCGCTTTGGCTATTCCGTGGCGACGGCGGGCAAAGTCAACGACGACCGCTATGCTGACCTGGTCGTCGCCGCACCCCACGTAGAAGGCCGGGGCAAGGTCTACGTCTACCACGGCTCGCCCGCCGGCCTGGGCGCCACGCCCGCCTGGATCGCCACCGGCGAGGATAGCTATGACTCCTTTGGCTCTTCGGTGGCGACGGCGGGGGACGTCAATGGCGACGGCAACGCCGACTTGGTCGTCGGCGCCCCTGGCTACGACGACTCGCGGGGCAAGGTCCGCATCTACCACGGCTCAGCCGCCGGGTTGGGCGAGAACGACAGGGAAGCCGACTGGATCACCACCGGCGAGAATGCCTACGACTGCTTTGGCTCTTCGGTGGCGACGGCGGGGGACGTCAACGGCGACGGCAACGCCGACCTGGTCGTCGGCGCCTATGGCTACGATGACTACCGGGGCAAGGCCTACGTCTACCACGGCTCGGACGTCGGCCTGGGCGCCACGCCCGCCTGGACCGCCATCGGCGAGCATACCGGTGACTACTATACCGGTGACTCCTTTGGCTATGCCGTGGCAACAGTGGGGGACGTGAACGGCGACGGCTACGCCGACCTCGTCGTCGGCGCTTACCGCTACGACGGCAATCGGGGCAAGGCTTATGTTTACTACGGCACTCGCTGGGGTCTGAACCCCGCCTTCGACTGGACGGCCGGCGGTGAGAATGCCTATGACCGCTTTGGCTACGCCGTGGGCACTGCAGGTGATGTCAATGGTGATGGCTTCGCCGACCTGATCGTCGGCGCCTACGGCTACGACGGTGGACGGGGCAGAGCCTACCTTTTCCAGGGCTCGTCTGCCGGCCTAAGTGCTGTCCCAGCCTGGAGCGTCCTTGGCGAGGGAGCCGGAGATAACTTCGCCCGCGCCGTGGGTGCAGCGGGGGATGTCAACGGTGACGGTTATGCTGACGTCATCATCGGCGCACCCTACAACGACACCGGTGGGACTAACGCTGGAAAGGCCTACCTCTACTACGGCAGTATGACAGGACTCACCCCAGGCCCGGCTGATTGGATGGCCACCGGGGTCTACGCCGGCGATAACTTCGGAACAGCGGTGTCCACTGCCGGGGATGTGACCGGTGACGGTTATGCCGACCTCGTCGTCGGCGCTACGGGCTACCCCCAGGGAACCGGCAACGGCAAGGCCTATGTCTACTACGGCAGCCCGGTCGGACCTACCTCAGGCCCGGCCAACTGGACGGCCAGCGGCGAACACGCTGCTGACCACTTCGGCTTTTCTGTGGGTACGGCGGGCGACGTCAACGGCGATGGCTGCGCCGACCTTGTAGCAGGTGCCTGGGGCTACGACGAGAACAAGGGCAAGGCCTACGTCTATCACGGCTCGACCACTGGCCTTGGGACAGCCCCTGCCTGGACGACGGAAGGTGTGAATGCCGGTGACTACTTTGGGTGGTCGACGGCGATGGCGGGCGACGTGGACGGCGATGGTTACGCCGACCTCGTCGCCGGCGCGTGGGGCTACGATGACGCGGCGAACACCGACGCCGGCCGGGTAGATGTCTATCATGGCGGCGTGGCGGGCCTGGGTGCCACGTCCGCCTTCACCGCCACCGGCCAAAATGACAACGACACCTTTGGCTTCGCCGTGGCGACGGCGGGCGATGTGGACGGAGACGGCTACGCCGACCTGATCGTCGGCGCACAGGGCTACGCCACCGCTGCTGGGGCGGCCTATCTCTACCACGGCAGCGCGACGGGCCTGGACGCCGCCCGCTCCTGGACAACTTCCGGCGCCAATCCCGGCGACCGCCTGGGAAGTGCGGTGGGCACCGCGGGCGACGTGAACGGGGATGGTTTCTCCGATCTTGTTGCCGGCGCCTGGGGCTACGACGACCCGGCACATACCAACGTCGGCCGGGTCTACGTCTACTATGGTGCGGCGTTGAAGTTGGGCGGCGTGCCCGCCTTCACAGCCTTCGGTGAGAGCACCTACAACTACTTTGAAAACGCCGTGGCAGCGGGAGACGTCAACGGCGACGGTTATGCAGACGTGGCTGTCGGTGCTAGAGGATACGATGGATGGCGGGGCAAGGTCTACGTCTACTACGGCTCCGCAGCCGGTCCAGGCCAGAGTGGCAGGGATCCCGACTGGACCGCCGTTGGTGAGAATACTGGTGACGCCTGTGGCATGGTTGCAGCGGCGGGGGACGTCAATGGCGACGGTTACGCCGACCTGGCCGTTGCTGCTACTGACTACTTAATGTCCACGGGAAAGGTATACGTGTATTATGGCTCGGCGACAGGCCTAGGCGATACGCCTGCCTGGACCGCCACAGGCATCACCGAGTATGATCAGTTCGGCGGAGCCATAGCGACCGCAGGAGACGTCAATGGCGACGGCTACGCCGACCTGGCTATTGGCGCGATAGGATACGATGGATGGCGGGGCAAGCTGTACATTTTCTACGGCTCGGCGGCGGGTTTGGAAAACACCCCGGTATGGACTGCCGTCGGAGACACGATCGGCTTTGCTCGCTCGGTGTCGACGGCAGGGGACGTAAACGGCGACGGCTTCGCCGACCTGGTCGTCGGTCATGGTCTCTACGACGGATGGCGGGGCAAGGCCTACGTCTACTATGGCTCGTCAACCGGGCTCGGTCAGAGTGACAGAAATCCCGACTGGATCGCCATCGGCGAGGGTGACAGTGACCGTTTTGGCCAGTCGGTGGGCAGCGCCGGCGACGTGAACGGCGACGGGTACGCCGATATGGTTGTCTGGGCTTATGGCTACGACAACTGGCGGGGCAGAATCTATGTCTATCATGGTTCACCTCAAGGTCTGGACGTACCCTTTGCCACCTTTAGCGGCGGAGACGAGGGTGAAACCAACGAGGGCGCTATATCGTCTGTGGGCACTGCCGGAGACGTGAACGGCGACGGCTTCACCGATCTAATCGTCGGCGCTGGTCGCGCCTTCACCGACACTGGCCGGGTCTACCTCTATTACGGCTCGCCGCTGGGGCTAAGCGCGGGCTTCGATCCGGTTGCCGCCGGAGAGACGGAGGGGGACCGTTTTGGCTCATCTGTGGCGACAGTAGGGGATGTAAACGGCGACGGCTACGCCGACGTTATCGCCAGCGCGGGCGGCTACATCACTTACACAGGCAAGGTCTATATCTACCAGGGGAACAACGGCGGCGGGCGACGCGCGCTGGCCACCCAGGTTCGCGGCGACATCAGCGGCATCACCGTCCAACCCTGGGGGCCGTCCTACACCCGTGATAGCTTCGGCGTCGCCCTACAGGCGGTTCATCCACTGGGTCGAGGCCGGGCCAAACTTCAGGTGCAGGTCTGTCCATCAGGTGTCCCCTTCGGCGACGCGCTTTGCATCGAAAAAACCTCCAACAATTGGACAGCAGTATCAGGCGAGGATGGCGTCGTGCTGAAGGAGACCGTGCGCGGCTTAACGGAAGGCGCACTCTACCGCTGGCGCGCCCGCGTTCTCTACGATTCACCCTTCTATGCCCAGGGGCCATGGCGGCGCGTCATGGCCCAGGCGCTGGAAGGCGACGTGCGCAGCACCCGTCTGCCCGCCGATCTCACCATCAGCAAGACTATATTCCCCACAGAGCCGGTAGCGACCGGTAGCCCCATCACCTACACCCTCACCTTCACCAGTTCCGGCCCGGCCCGCGGGATCGTCATCACCGACATCCTTTCCAGCGACATCACAGACATCACTGTCACCAGCAGCGGCGCGCTCATCAGCGATACCGGTCACACGCCCTGTTGCGTCTGGTCCGTGCAGGATTTGGAGGCCAGTGAAGGCGGCGTGATCATCATCACCGGTGTGGCCCAGGCGGAGCGCTTCGCCAACACGGCGGTTATCGCCGGGACCTCGCCGGATCCCAACCCCGACAACAACAGCGCCACTGTCCAGACCCACATCCCCGGTGTTCTCTACGTGAAGGCGGACGCCACGGGCGCGGACAACGGCCAATCGTGGGCCAACGCCTACACCGACCTGCAGGACGCTCTGCACGAGGCAGCGCCCGGCGATCAGATATGGATCGCAGAGGGTGTCTACAAGCCTACAGCCACTGAGGGCGACCTCCGTACGGCTTCCTTCCACCTGACAAGTGGCGTGGCAATACACGGCGGCTTTGACGGCACCGAAGTCTGGCTTCACGAGCGCGACACGGCGAGCCATCCTACCATCCTCAGCGGCGACGTCGGCACGCCGAACAACCCGGCTGACAATGTCTTCCACGTCGTGGATGCCAGCGGTGTCGACGCAGCCGCGGTGTTGGAAGGTGTCATCATCGCCTATGGCAACGCCGACGGGACCGATCTCGACGGTGTAGGCGGCGGTATGATCAGCATCGGGGGCAGCCCCACCCTCATCAACGTCCTCTTTGCCGGGAACTCGGCTCTCCAGGGTGGCGCTATTTACCTGGAGGACAGCGTGCCGCTGCTGACCAACGTCGCTTTCAGTGGCAACGCCGCCGAGGAGGAAGGCGGCGCGCTGTACAACACCAGCAGCAGTCCCATACTCATCAACGTCACCTTCAGCGCCAACGACGCCTACATTGGCGGTGGCATCTTTAACATCAGCAGCACCGTCACCCTCACCAATGCCATCCTGTGGGGCAACACGCCGGATCAGATTGCCAACGATGCTACAAGCAGTGCCACCGTTAACTACAGCGACATCCAGGGCGGCCACACCGGGACCGGCAACATCGCGAGCAATCCGCAGTTCGCCGATTTCGACGGGCCTGACGACGTCCTCGGCACCCCGGACGACAACCTGCGCATCCACACGACGTATCGGCATCCCTCGCTCGTCATCGACGCCGGGTTGACGACCGCTCTCCCTGCCGACACCTGGGATCTGGATGGCGACGGTAACACCGCTGAGCCCCTGCCTCGTGATCTGAGCGACCGCTGGCGCCTGATCGGTTTCAAGAGCATCACTCCCACTGTGGATATGGGAGCCTACGAGGCCACCATCGTCGATGTGCTCGCCAAAGGGGGAGCGCTGTTTGAGCAAGGGGAGGCCTTCCGCCTGGAGAACCTACAGCTTCTGTCTTCCGATACTATGGCCGAGGCCCTGCAGAACTACGCCAACTTCAACGATGGGGAATGGTACTACGCCTTCTGCGGTAATTACAGCCAGGTCGATGCCGACGGCTACTGCCCGGACAGTGATCCACCGGGCATCCGCAACATCCTGCTGGATGCCATTGATCTCTACCGGGTGGCACTGGGCTGGCCTACACAGGTCTTTACGCCAACCCGCGGCATGCCCCTCCTGGCGTGGGAGGCCGGTGGCCAGGGGGTACTGTCGTCCACGACCGAAATCGCCAACGTGCACATGATCTTCGGGAACGAGTACCTGGTCGACGCCACCGACTACCGCTTCAGCACTGCCGGCATCCCCTACGCCGATCAGATCATCAACCAGGAGCTGGATGAACTCGGCGAGGCACAGCGGCAGTTCGAGTTGACCATCGATCTGGTGTTCCGCGCCTTCAACGAATGGGGCGTGGGAGCATATTGCAACAACGACCAGTTCGAACAGTTCGGTATGGCGAGTGGCCTGCTGGTCAGCACACTTAACGAGACCGCCGCCCGTTACTTTATGCTACGTAACAGCGCGGCGGCACTGGACGTCTACAACCGCGCGTACACCCAACAGTACATGCACCTCATGGCATTGTCCGAAATGGCCGGCGAGACGGACACTGCATATCTCCAGAACGGAAGTTGGGAGATGCTCAACAACCTGAGCCAACTGCGCGAGCGCGCTCAGGCGATCCACGAAGGGCTGGACTTCTTCGGCTTCGCGCCTGACTACGTGCCGTTGCAGTCCTACGAACAGTTGCGCATCCTCACCGAAGGTCCGACCGGCGACACCGGCCTGCTGGGCACAGCCCGTGATCTGGAGGATCAGGCTCGCGATGCCCAGCGCACCTTCGACACCAACAAATCGGATATGGACACTGAGTTAGATAACCTGACCGTCGAACTTAACAGCCAGTTGTTCGAGCTATGTGGGAACGATGTCGATATATGCGAAGGCGGCCTGATGCTGCAGAACCTGGATACCCTGGACGTGGCTGGCCGGCGCGCGGCACTGGCCCTACTGCACGCTCAAAACCTCACCGAACAGATCGTCATTGAGGAGGAGCGGGCAGGGCAAGTCATCAGCGTACGGCTCGCACTGGGGCAGGAGATTTCCGCGGCGGAACTGGCCAAGGGCGTCCTCCGCGCTGTAAAAACCACCCGGACCAGTGTAAGCTCCTCAGAGGACCAGATCAGCCTAGGGATCGAGATCGCGGCCGAAGCCTGGGCTCAGGCAGTCTTCAAATTCCCGTTTCCGGAAACCGAGGCCGGTGTAAAAGCGTCCCTGAAAAGAACAGTAGGCTGGGAACATGCCTGGACATGGATCGACTCAACATCTACAGTTTGGGACCCGGCCGAGGCAAATATCGGACAGTGGGAGAGCATCCAGGCGCTCAAGCAGGCTCAGGCCGAGGCCGAGATCGAAGGCGCCAACAGCGCCGCCCTCGTCCGTAATTTGCTTCTACAACAGGCGGAGGCGGTGCAGGAGTTCTACATCGCCGCGGAGGAGTTCAACACGCTAGTCGACGAGCACAATCACCTGGCGGAGCGGCGCAGTCGCCTGCTCAGCATGCGCGAGCAAGCCATCAACCGCGTCGCCAGCCATAACAGCCATCTGCTCAATCCGGCCTACCGCATCTGGCGCGACTCACTCACCATCCAGTCCAATCAGGCTCACGCTCTGGCGGCCCAGTTCGCCTACCTCACCGCTCGCGCCGCCGAGTACGAACTGCTCACCCCCTACCCCAACCTGGGGAAGATCTTCCGAGCGCGCACTTCCAACGATATCCGTATCTTCCTGGACGGCCTGGCGGTGTGGGTGCAAGCCCTCGACCTGCCTGGGCAGCTCAACCGCTATCCCTACACGCTCTCACTGGCGCGCGACTTGTGGGGGCTAACCGATCAGATCATCGATCCGGAGGGCGTCCTCAGCGCGAGCGAGCGCGACCAGAAACGCTATGAGAAGTTCCAGGAATTGCTGCAGGCCAATCTTGGTGAGGGCAAGCTCGAAGCATGGTTCACCACCGCGCTGGATCAACAGCGGGCAGAAGGGCAGTATCTCTTCAGCCCCAACATCTGGAACAACCGCATTGCCGGTATCGGTATGCCGCTGGCTGCGAATGAGGGTGTGAAGCTCAACATCGTCACACGCCAGAGCGGCGTCAGCGACGTCGAAGTGTTGCTGATCCACGGCAGCGCCACTGGGGGCGCCGAGGCCTATCGCAACGTCAACAACGAGACGGCCTACTACGATCCGGACACAGCCGTGCCGGTGGGCTACGTCTTGCCCGCGGGACTCGATCCCGAAAACACCACCGTCGTGCTGCGGCCTGCCATCAACGGCGTGGGCGGCATCGCCAACAGCGGGCTGCTCAACCTGAGCGTCGCCGCATCGAGTTGGACACTGCGCATCCCGTCGACCTCGCGCGGCAACCTCGACTACAGCCAGATCGAGGACATCCAGATCATCCTCGATACCACCGGCCGGGCATTGCCGGGCCTGGAAGCGCAAGCCGTACAAGATGCGCAGAACCTGCAAGCCGGTTTGGAAATGGAACCGGCGACGCGTGAGGTCACTGTCAACACGTTGGCTGTCCCGACATTGGCACTGGTCGCTCCGCCGCCGAGTTTACCAAATCAGATCGGTGGTGCCTACTTCGGTAATGTGATGATCACTAGTCCCATCACCGTTGCCATCCAGATATTGGATCTATACCTGTGGAACGACGGCGGCGTCCTCACCGGTACGGTCGATATCGAGCGGACGGCGCTCTACACTGAGGGCATCCACCTCCAGGGCGTCACCGACAACGAGATATTCAGCCTCACCTCCGATCCCTTCACCACGACGATAGAAGGTCGCACGGTCACCCAAACCCTGACCCTGGCCGGTCACGCCGAGGACGGCGGCGATGTCCTGAAAGCAGTCTACACCGGCACGATCGAGAATCTGCTGCCCACCCTCATCGTAGCACAGGGCGGTTTCGTTGCTTCGCGACCCGGCGTATCCGGTGGCGAACGTCTCGTGCTGACCGCGGGTAGCTGGTCAATACAACCTGGTAACAGCACAGTGATCACCGCCACCTTGTATGACGCGGATATGGAGCCCATCACCGAGACTCATACCATCACCTTCACCACAGACTTGGGTACCGTGACCCCACAAGTTACCCAGACGGTAAACGGGGAAGCTGTCGTCACCTTCAACGCAGGCACGACACTGGGACAGGCCACGGTTCTGGCAACCACCGGCAAGATCACCGGGTCGGCGCGCATCCAGGTCAGCGACGCGGCACCGCCCCAGGTGGACTTCACTGGCACACCTTTGACCGGCGGAGTTCCGCTGACGGTGACCTTCGCCGATCTGACCCTCGGCCTTCCCAACGCCTGGATTTGGGACTTCGGCGATGGCAACTTCTCTGACGAACAGGATCCGACCCATGTCTACACAAGCACCGGCATCTACACCGTCACCCTCACCGCCAGCAATGCTCTGGATATCGATACCCGGACCAAACCGGGTCTCGTCATCGTCGCATCAGAAGGACCGGGAGCCCACTTCCAGGTCCACTTGCCGCTGGTGCTGCGCAATAGTCCTTAGCGTTCTTCGCCTCTCATACGTTACCCACACCTGGCGGCCTCCCTGAGGAGGCCGCCAGTCTTTAGAAGCACTGCATCGCGGTGCAGTCGTGAGTTGACCTATTCGCTATCGTGGGTATAACTCATTTACCTGCCGTCGAGGTTTGAGGAAGGAGCAGGATTTTATCATTCTCACTACGCTTCTGTTTTTTGCTCGAAGTGGATTGCCAAATCCACGTGCATAAAGTGTTTTTGTATAGCAAACGGGGATCTGGTGATCCCCTTGGAGCGAGAATGATATGACCTTGGAAGAAGAAGGAAGAACAATGGTCACCTGGAACACTTTATCCATCACCGGTTACGAGCACAAACCCGTACCCAACACCTTCATTCGCCAGCGCGATGAAACGTCACACGCTGCCATCGTCTTGCCGGGGCTGGGTTACACGGCGCAGATGCCGCTGCTGTTCTATGTCACCAACCACCTGCTGAGCTTGGGTGCTGACGTGTTGCAGGTGAACTACGACTATATGGACACTTTCCGCGGCCTGGACGGCGCCACACGAGAGCGCCGGCTCTTCGCCGACAGCGACGCCGCCTATCACACGCTCTGTGAACAGCGCCCGTACACGCATCTCACCATCGTCGGCAAATCCCTGGGCACGCAGGCGATGACGCACCTGCTCGCCACGCAGAAGCTTCCTGCACGCGCGGAGGCGCTTTGGCTGACACCGGTGCTGACGAATGCTGCCGTGCGCGAGCAAATCGCATCCTTTGCCGGCCCCTCACTCGTCGTCATCGGCACTGCCGACTCATACTATGATCCGGCCCTGCTTGCGGAGATTGGCGAGACAGCAATGCGCACATTCGCTATCATCGACGGCGCCGACCACGGCATGAATGTTGGCGACGACGTTTTCCGGTCGCTGCGGGCGCTGGAAAATGCCTTGCGCGCGGTCGCCGATTTTTTCAACCACTAATCTTCACAAATGTTCACATTCGCCGAATGTCCGCATTCGCCGAATCTACACAGATTGTCTTCTATTCGTGTAGATTCGCAGTTTCTCTGATGGAGGTCTCTTGAGCACAAAACACATTCCCGAACCGGTTTCCATCGAAGCAGCGGATAGCCGCTTTTACGATGTGCAGACCCACGCGGCGGGGCCGCAGGGCGCGCTCCCGCTGGACGCCGACTACTTGCGCAACATCTCCAGCGGCGATCTCTTCGGGCTGACGATGGACGCGGCGATGGGCTGGACGCCCGGCGAATTGCGCCGCCCGGAATACCTCATCCTCGGCATCAGTGGCGGCTTGCGAGCGGAAGATGGCACGCCCCTCGCCCTGGGCCTTCACACCGGGCATTGGGAGACCGACCTGCTGGTGCACGCCGCCGCCGAAACTTTCACGCAGCACGGCGCGGTCCCCTTCGCCAGCTATTTGACCGATCCGTGCGATGGGCGCACCCAGGGCACGCCGGGGATGATGGACAGCCTCGCCTACCGCAACGACGCCGCGATCGTCATGCGCCGCCTTATCCGCTCGCTGCCGACGCGGCGCGGTGTGTTGGGCGTCGCCACCTGCGACAAGGGCCTCCCCGCAATGATGATGGCCCTGGCGGCGCAACGCGACGGCGCGTGCGTGCTCATACCCGGCGGCGTCACGCTCCCGCCCACCGTGGGCGAGGATGCGGGCAAAGTCCAGACCCTCAGCGCGCGCTTCGCCCAGGGCGAGATCACGCTGGAAGAAGCCGCCGTCCTCGGCTGCCGGGCCTGCGCCTCTCCCGGCGGTGGATGCCAGTTCCTCGGCACCGCGGCGACCAGCCAGGTCGTCGGCGAGGCGTTGGGGATGGCGCTCGTCCATTCCGCGCTGGCGCCCTCAGGGCAACCGCTCTGGCTCGATATCGCCCGGCGGTCGGCGGAGGCGCTGGTTAAGCTGGCAGAGGCAGGGATTACGATGTATGACATCGTCACCGAGGACGCGGTCCACAACGCGATGGTCGTCTACGCGGCGTTCGGCGGGAGCACGAACCTGCTGCTGCACCTGCCTGCGATCGCCCACGCCGCCGGGCTGCCACGCCCTACCGTCGCGGATTGGGATCGCGTCAACCGCAGCACCCCCCGGCTGGTGGACGTGCTGCCCAATGGTCCGGTCGGGCATCCGACGGTGCGCGTCTACCTGGCGGGCGGCGTCCCGGAAGTGATGCTGCACCTGCGCGACCTGGGCCTGCTGCGCCTCGACGCCCTCACCGTGCAGGGACGTCCGTTGGGCGAGTCGCTGGACGTATGGGAACGCTCCGAACGCCGCACACTTCTGCGCGAGCGGCTATTCACAGAAGACGGCGTCGATCCCGATAACGTGATCTTTTCACCGCAGGAAGCCAAAGCGCGCGGCATCACCAGCACACTCACCTTCCCCACCGGCAATCTCGCCCCGGAAGGCTCCGTCGTCAAGAGCACGGCGATTGATCCAAGCGTGGTCGATGCCGACGGCGTCTACCGCAAAACCGGCCCGGCGCGGGTCTTCACCACCGAGCGGGACGCCATCGCGGCGATCAAAGGGCAAACGGCGAACCCAGTGCGTCCCGGCGACGTCATCGTCCTCATCGGGCGCGGGCCGCTGGGCTGCGGGATGGAGGAGACATACCAGGTCACGGCGGCGTTGAAGCACATCTCGTGGGGCAAGGAGGTCGCGCTGATCACCGACGCGCGCTTCAGCGGCGTGAGCACAGGCGCGTGCGTGGGCCACGCCGGCCCGGAGGCGCTGGCGGGCGGTCCGCTGGGGCGCGTGCAGGAGGGCGATCTGATCGAGATCGTCATCGACCGTGTGAACTTGCACGGCAGCGTCAACCTGGTGGGGCATGAGGGCCGGCGATACTCCCCAGAAGAAGGCGCGCGCGTGCTGGATGCGCGTCCGTCACACCCAGATCTTGCGCCCGATCCAAATCTACCCGACGATACCCGCCTTTGGGCCGCGCTGCAACAGGTCAGCGGTGGCACGTGGGGCGGGTGCGTGTATGACGTGGAGGCGATTGTAAAGAGGATGACAAATCTGTAGATCGGTGGTACAATAAGCACAACATATTGACATAAAATGTGTCACAAATTGTGCTAAAAAGGGAGCAAACCTATGGTCGAAACCATTCAGTCTACCGACCTGCGCCGCCGGGTACGTGATGTGCTCGACCGTGTGCGGGTCAAGCGCGAGCCAGTGATCGTGCAAAATTACGGCACGCCCCAAGCCGTCATTATCCCCTACGAGGATTTCGAGGCGTACCGTAAGTGGCAAAGCGGTCGGGTGGAGCGCCAGGCGTGGCTGGCGGAACTGCGCGCCATTGCCGAGGAAGTGAGTACCCGCGCCGCCCTCACCGAGGACGAAGCCACCGCACTGATCGAAGAGGCGCGCCGCGCATGACACTGCGCGCCGTCTTCGACACTAACCTCCTGGTCAGCTACCTTCTCGTCCATCGCCCGCCCATTGCGATGTTACTGGATGTTCACCTGGCCGAAGGACACTTTGTCCTGATCACAGCGCCAGAATTGCTGGCAGAACTGGCCCGCGTGCTCCGCTATCCCCGCCTGCAGCGCTATTACGATGCCGCGACCCGCGACCGCTTCGTGGCGCTTATCGCCGCGCTGAGTGAAATAGTGGAATTGCCGGAAACCATCCCGCCCATCAGCCGCGATCCTGACGATGACCGGGTTATCGCCTGCGCTGTAGTCGGTCGCGCCGACGTTATCATCAGTGGTGACAAAGACTTGCTTACACTGAAACAAGTCGGACAGGTAGCGGTATTGACGGCAACGGAGTTCTTGGAGCAGATAATCAATTCCCAACAACCCACACCATAGGCAGGCAACCGATGAGCTTTCTGGACAAACTACGCAAGTTATTCTTCGGTTCGGCGGATAGCCAACTGCGCGATCCCGACGGTATCTACTTCTACGTGAAGTGCGATACATGCGGCGCACCCGTGCGCATCCGCGCCGACAAACACCACGACCTGCAGCGCAATTTCGAGCACGGCGGCTACACGCTGCGCAAGGAGATTATGGACGGCGGGTGTTTCAGCCTGATCTACGCTACCCTCCGCTTCGACGAGGCTTATCGCATTGTAGAACGGGAGATTGAGGGCGGCACGTTTATCACGTGGGAGGAATATCAGGTGTTGACACAGCCGGTAGCAGCAAAGACACAGGTTTGACGTCATGCCCACCTACACCGTCCAATATCTCGAACCCAACCCCGAAACCGTGGCCCTCGCGCCACAAGTTGTCGGGGATCGATTGCAGGCAACCTTCGAACGGCTGCCCATCAGTCACGTACTCCTCGGCTGGGACTTGCCAGCGCCGCTTGTGCAGGTGTGCCGTGAGGTCACCGAACAGGCCGGGGCAAAGTTGTTCCTCTGGCACCCCTTGCTCACGGCGAATGACGCTGCGGCTGATCCAGATTGGTTCACCCGCGGGCCGGGTGGCGAACCGGTGCCGGGCTTCCAGAATATGCCGGAGTTCACGTTCCTCTGCCCCAATAACCCGGCAGTACGCGGGATGATCCTTCAACGGCTCAAACGGAGCCTTGCCGGTGGCCTCTACGACGGCGTGTTCCTGGATCGCATTCGCTATCCCTCGCCCGCTGTGGATCCCGGCCGGCGGCTCGCGTGCTTCTGCGAACACTGTCACCGCGCAGCAGCCGCATCTGGGCTGGACCTAACTGCCGTGCAACATGCCCTGGCGCGTCTGCTGGCAAGCCCGCAACGGATCGAGGTTTTCATCCGCGGCTTGCTTTCTTCTCAGGAAAACGTAGATACCGATGACGCGCTGTTGAATGTTTTTCTGGACTTTCGAGCAGCCAGCGTGCAAAATATCGTCCGGGAAGCGGCGGAGATAGCCTACGCGATGGGGCTAGAAGTCGGGCTAGACTGCTTCACGCCGGCCCTGACACGCATGGTCGGGCAAGACCTTGCGCAACTCAACCCGTGTAGCGATTGGATCAAGGTGATGACCTACCTGCACACCATCGGCCCGGCAGGGCTGCCCTTCGAACTGTTGGACCTGGCGCAATGGTTGATCGAGAAAAAGTCCGTGCCCGAAGACCAAGCCCTGACGTGGCTCGCGACGGCGACACAGCTTCCGCTCCCCGCCACGCGCGAGGCACTCCGGGAACAGGGGCTACCATCCGCGGCCCTTGCTATCGAGGTCAACCGGGCACGAGCGGCAGGGGTGCACCCGTTGTGGATGGGGATTGAATTGGTCGAAATTCCAGGCGTTAGCCATCTGGACCCCACGCGACTCGAACACGATCTGGCAACGTTGCGTACAACAGATGTGGATGGGCTGGTCTTGTCGTGGGATTTGTGGCACATCCCGCTCGAACGGCTGGAACAGGTCAAAGCAAGCCAGAACTGCCTGACCTAAACGAGTTCAGAACCCATTTCTTACGGTCAATCTGCCGAACAAATACTGTACACCCGCTCGAAGTTGATACGGTAAATCTTCTCTAAAACATCGCGCGGCAGACCCAACCCGTGGTGATACCCCACATCAGGAGCGGGATGCACACCGTCATCCGGCACAACGAACGGTCCATCCTTCTCCAACATCGCGCGGATGAGCCACGCCAGGCTCAAAACCCACTGCGTGTCCGCCGCGCCGCGCTGCAACACCCGCGTGTCGAGGTCGGTGCCGTAGATCAACCGGTCCTGGTAGCGCAGGAAGAACTCACGAACGCGGGCCGGTTCGCGGCTGAAATCGTCGTACATATCCACGTGGGGCGTGAGGTCGAAACACACGTTGGGATGCGCATCGAGGAAACGAGCTGCGCGTGGCAAATCCCGCGAGAGGAAATAGAAGTGCGCGAGCGTGAGCTTCAAGCGCGGGTGACGCTCGAGAATGCGATCCACTTCAGTGTAGAGACCCTCTTTGGTCGGGTAGCTGCCGTCAGAGTAGTCCCACCCACTCCGCCGCGCCCAGGAAGGACAACGTACGGCATCCCAGAACTCGTCCGGGTCGGCGACGTGGAACACCACCGGAAACTGTTCCTGCTCCAAAGCCGCCCATAGCTCCGCGTACAGCGACCCGTCGAGCGGGTACGGCAACAGCTTGCGCACCTGCGGCTTGCCCTCGATGAGCTTGAGGCCGTCGAAGCCTTGAGATTTCAACGCCAGCACTTGCCGCGCCAACATCTCCGGCGCGCGGGCCAGGTCCGCCAACGCCGGGCCGTACTCCAATGCGCCGGAGAGGTACACCCGGTCGGGATGGCGTTCCCTGAAGGTCAACGCAGCCGGATTGCCCGTGGTCCCGTCGGGGTTGGGCAGGCAGACGAGATTGGCGCTGACGCACCCGGTCTGATCCAGCACCGTCACCATCGCCTCCATCGCCTCCGGATGGATGAAATGCACGTGCCCATCTATGATAGGAAATGTAGTGAATTCGGAAAAGTCCATAATGTGAGATGCCCTTTTGATAACAAGCGGGGATCTAGCGATCCCCTCAAAGCACAAAGATAAGACCTGACATTTTCCCCCGTCCCTTTCTCCCCCCGTCTACCGTCTACTGCCTACCGTCTATCCCTTTACCGACCCCAACTTCACCCCAGCCGTAAAATACCGCTGCAAAAACGGATAAATCACCAGGATCGGCACCATCGCGATGAAGATTTGCGCGGCCCGCGTGGTGCGGTTGCTGATCAGTTGCAACAAGGCCAGGTCGCGTTCGGTGAGCATCCGGGGATCGGGGTTGATGACGACGGTTTGCAGATAGCTCTGCAACGGGTATTTATCCGGCGAATTCATCAGGATCAGCCCGTCGAACCAGGAATTCCAGTGCCCGACCGCCACGAACAACGTCACGGTCGCCAGGACAGGCAGCGATAGAGGCAGCAGGACGCGGAGCAGGATGGTCCAGTGCCCGGCGCCGTCCATCGCAGCGGCTTCCTCAAGCTCTTTCGGGATGCCTCTGAAAGCATTCGCGAGCAGGATCACGTTGAACACCGGCAGCGCTCCGGGAATGATGAGCGCCCAGAAGCTGTCGATCAAGCCGGTCTGGCGGATGACCATGTACCAGGGAATCAAACCGCCGGAAAATAGTACGGTGATCATGAAGAACCACGCGAAGAAGTCGCGCGCCCGGAATTCGGCCTTCGTCCGTGACAGTGGATAAGCGACCAGGATGGTCAAAATCATGTTGACCGGCACGCCGACCAGCACGCGCAGCAAGGAAACCCCGAACGATTTGATGAAGGCTGAATTCTCCAATACAAACCGGTAAGCCTGCGTGGTGAACTCGACCGGCCAGATAGTCACCCGCCCGCTGGATGCAGCGCCAGCCGTCGAAAACGAAAGCGCCAGGGTATGGACGATGGGAAATGCGCACAGCACCCCCAGCAATGCCAACAAGACCAGGTTGACCAGGTTCTCAAAAAATGGCAGTTTGACGATCTTTTCATTCATCACACCACGTCCCCGAAGAATTACGAATTATGAATAACGAATTACGAATAGCAAATGACGAATGGTGAGCACGTCCCCGTCTACCGTCTACTGTCTACCGTCTACTTTCCCCTAAAAAATCCGATAGTCGGCCCATTTGGCCGCGAGTTTGTAGGCGATGCCGATCAGCACCAGGGAAACGACCGACTTCAGCAGCCCGACCGCCGTCGCCACGCCATACTGGGAGTTGAGGATACCGATGCGGTAGACCAGCGTGTCGATGATGTCGCCGGTACGGTAGACCAGCGGGCCGTAAAGGTTGAAGATTTGATCAAATCCCGCGTTGAGGATGTTGCCCAGGCTGAGTGTGGACAGCATGATGATGGTCCCAGAGATGCCCGGCAGCGTGATGTACCACGTCTGCTGCCGGCGGGTCGCGCCATCGACCACGGCGGCTTCGTACAGTGTCGGATCGATGTCAGTCAGCGCCGCCAGGTAGACGATGGTGCCGAAGCCGAACGACTTCCACACGTCGGTGAAGACCATCGTCCAGGGGAAAACCTTGTCATCGCCCAGGAAGAAGATCGGCTGTAGCCCCACCAGCCCGAGCAAGTGGTTGACCACGCCTTCCGAAGGCGAGAGGATGTCCACGAAGATGCCCGCCAGGATGACCCACGAGAGGAAGTGCGGCAAGTAGATGACGGTCTGCACCGCGCGTTTGAACGCCTGGCTGGTGACGTTGTTGAGCATCAGCGCCACCGTCACCGGCACGACCACACCCGCCACGGCCTTCAGACCGGCAATGCGGACCGTGTTCCAGATCACCTGCACGATGTTCGGCATCTTCAGGACGAACAGGAAATTATCCAGCCCTACCCAGGGCGAACCGAAGAGGCCCTTGCCGGGCAAGACACGCTGGAACGCCATCACGATCCCGATCATCGGCGCGTAGGCATACACCAGCACCAGCACAATGGCCGGGGCCAGCATCACATAGAGCGGGATCTGCCGAGAAAACTTCCTGCGTGATAACATACGAACTCCCTGGAAAATCAACAAATCTGCAAATCGAAAATCAGAAAATGCGTTACTGGTTCTCCTCGGCCCAGAGATTGACCTCCTGGACGATTTCCGTTCCGCCCAGCTTGTACCAGTTCTCCACGAATTGGTCGAACGCGTCGATCGAATCGCCCATGATGATCTTCGTCAGCACCTCGGCTTCCATCGGCTGGAGCGTGGGCATTTTCTCCGCCATCGCTGGTGTGGGCGTGCCGTAGAAACGGTTCAGCATCCCATGATCCCCCAGAACGCCTTCGAGGATGGTGACGGCCCCGTCCGGCCCATTGGTGGCGACTTCGACCCACGCCTCCTTGATACCCTGCTCGAAATACGCCTGGATGATCCGGTAGCGCCACGCCATCTCGTTATCCAGGCCGGAGGGATCGTGCTTCGCCAGCGCCTCGCGCAGCTTGCGACCGCCCTCAATCGAGGCGTTGGGTTCCCACAGGACGACCGGCGTGTATTTGTAGAGTACCACATCGGGATTGTCGATATCGCCCAGGAAAACGGTGCGGATGGTGTCCTCCTGCGAGCGCACGATGTTATCGGTCCAGAAATTGACCATGCGGATCAGGGCTTCAGGATGTTCGTACCCGTTCCTGATCACCAGGAAAGCGCCGATCGCCGAGGAATACTGGCTCCTGGCGGGCGCACCGTCCACGGAGGGGATGGGATACGCCTGCCAATAAGCATCCGGATTGTTCGCCTGGCTCAGGTTAAGCGGATGGTAGGGATTCCACCAGACGCCAAACTCCATGCCGCATTTCCCCTGCGCGATGGTTTCCGTGACCTGGTTGATGTCCTTGACCCCGAACTCGGGATCGATCTGGCCGCTCGCGTACATCTTCTGTAAAGCGAGCAGGGCATCGCGCATTTCCGGCTGCACCGATCCATACACCAACTCACCATCCCGCTCGAACCAGATGCCGGGATAGGCGTGATAGCCGTTGAAGAACCCCTGCAGCCCGGCGATGGCGCCAAAAAGCCCTTTGCTCATACACAGGCCAATCGTATCGGCCACACCGTTGCCGTCGGGATCCTCCTCGGTGAAGCGCCGCGAGATGTCGAGCACGTCCACCATACTGGTTGGGGCGGCGATGCCGAGTTTGTCCATCCAATCCAGGCGGACCCACAGCACCGAGGCCGTGGCGACGGGCGCATCCGTCAAAGGGATGCCCCACAACGCGCCATCGATCGTCGCGGCCTTGAGCGCGACCGGGTTCTGCGCCAGAATGTCGCGCGTGGTGGCGGAGGCGTCAGCGTCGTAGACCAAGGTCAGATCGGCGAGTAAGCCTGCTTCGTGATAGAGCTGAAGCTGCGTCCCATTAACCATGAACATATCCGGGATGTCGCCCGAATTGATCGACAGGCCGAGTTTCTGGTCATACATCGAGCCATCGACCACCCACTTGTAGGTGAGTTTGATGCCGAGGAGTTGTTCGTAAGCCCGCGTCCAGATGTTGTTGTGGATGTCGTCCCCTTCCAGAAACTTGACCGTGGCATTAACGGTAGTGACGGAACTCATCTCGATGGGTGGGTTGTAAGGGTTGGGGACAAAAAGATCGAGTCCGGCAAAGGGGTCAGCGGCCGGCGCGCTCGCCGGCGCGGGTGTCGCTTTACTCGCTGGCTTACCGCAGGATGCCAGCAGCATCACCAACATCAACAAGGCTGTCAGCCTGTACAATAGTGTTCTTCCAGCAGATTTTCGCATTGCTATGCTCCTTCCTCAACGGCAGTGCCCACAGCCCCAACCAACGCTTGCCGACGGGCAAAGCGTGTGCCTATAAACGCCAGCAACAGGAAGCTCAAGCCCGGCAGGATGAAGCGCAGCTTGATGACCTGCGAGCTGACCTCGATCATCCGTCCGACCGCGGGATCACCGGGCCTGATCAAGAAAGCCAATACGGTCACATAGATGGGGAATAAGGCCGTCGCCAGTACGATGAAGATGGACGCCAGTGACAGCCAGCGACAGCCGCGAGGCACGCGCCGCCCGCACGCCAGCAAGACGAACAGGATAAGCATAGGCAGGGCGAACAAAAGGGTAGTCACAGCCCCGGCCAGCACGCTGCCCGCATTCATCGTGGGAAGGCCGATCACCCCAAACAGCAGATTCTCAGCCCGGCCAACCAACATGGGCGAGAAGGACGACAGCGCGCCGATGCCAAAAGCGACGCGCACGATGCCGGCAGCGTTGACTGCACACCAGACGAAGAGCACAAAGAACACGAGTCCGGCGATGAGACCGGCGGTTTGATCAAAGGCCGCCAGCCGGAGACGATACACGCCCGCGGTGATCAATCCGCGCATGGCCCGGTTTGCAAACCAACTCCCTACCAGGGCTGTCACCAATCCGTAACCGGTCATCACTGCGCCAAGCAGAATCAGCGGCAAGTGAGATTTCCGCATCAACGGTTGTTTGCTCTTTTTGCTCATGTGTCTACCTCCAAAGCTTAACCACACATCTGCACAACGTCGCCAAATGTTCTTACCGAATCAAGTATCGTGCTAAAAAGGCCAGCATCAACGCCATGGCTTCTTCCATCGAAGGCGTAGGTATCCCATCCACCGGCTCGAAGCCGTGCCCCGCATTCTGCAAGATAACCAGTTCCGATGACGCTCCCACTGTGCGCAGCGCCTCGTGGAGCCGGTAGGCCTGCGCCACTGGCACAACTTCATCTTTTTCACCATGGATAATCAGAAAAGGCGGCGCGTCCGGCCTCACGTACGTCACAGGGCTGGCGCTGACAAACTGCTCTGGGCCAAAGACGTTGACCGTCAACGCCTCCACCACTTCGGGAAACCGTCCGGCAAGATCGGAGGGGCCGGACATCTCGACTACAGCCTGAACGCGGCTGGATTGCTCAAGGTACGAGCCGACGTCCCAGCCGGCAGATTCATCGACCAGCCCGGCCAGCGCCGCCAGATGCCCGCCCGCGCTGTGACCGATCAAAGCGATACGATCGGGGTCGAGATTGTAGCCATCGGCGTGAGCGCGCAAAAAGCGGATGGCGCACTTAACGTCCTCGATCATCGCCGGGAAGCGGTAGGCCGGGTACATGCGGTAGTTGATGGAGACAACCAGATAGCCGCTCGCGGTGGGAATCACCGGCAGCGGCGCTTTGTCGCCTTCCGTCCACCCTCCGCCGTGGACAAAGATCACCCCCGACCAGGGTCCGCCAGAAGCGGGGTAATAAACGTCCATCTTGAGTTCGTGGCCGTCTGCCGTCCCATAGGTTACATCCGGCTCTGTCGTTCCGAGTTTTGCGGGATCAAATGCCATAAACACCCTCCGGTTATTTGAAGCCTTTTGCCCAGCGCGCCTTCATCGCCCGCATTTCATCGTTCAGCGGGACGGGTTTGCCGGGACATTCGCGCTCCGGGTCGTGGAGCCACGCGCCCTGATTGTCGCGCCGCACGGGAAGGCGCTGCGCGACCGGCGGCGGCGCGATTACCTGCGTGGGCCGTTCGGCGTACCAGTAGGCCACGCTGCTCATCTCGTTGGCCTGGTGGTTGGCGTGACCGTGCTCAATCGTCACCTTGATTTCGCGGGTGAAGCGCACCGGGTTCTCCAGGTGAAAGACGTAGCCGGTGTGATAGCCGCCGTTGCCGCGCCACAGCTCGATCTCCGGCGACGGGATGGTGTAGCCCTCAAAAATGGAGGAACCGTTGCGCCAAAAAGCATCCGGCTGCATCCCCCCGGCCTGCCCAATATAATCCTCCGTGCCGGTGCCGTGCAAATCGGGCGGCCACTTGTAACCGTCCACCCAGATCATGTCGTCGCCCTCGCCCCACCAGGTATCCTTGAAGTTCGTCACCGACAGATTACAGCCGATGTAGTGCCCGCGCCCCTGCGTTTCCAGGATGACGTAGTTGTTCTCCCACGCCTCACGCGCCTTGTTGGCGGCGTTGGCATCGGGAGTATTCACGCGAATCTCCGACCCCCACCCGCCGAAGGGATTGGTACGGCGAAACTCGGCGTGGAAATAGGCCGTGTCGTCGGGAAAATCTTCCAGGGTTTCGTAATCCACGTAGAAGTACTGGCGATGAGGTTCATCACTCTCGTTGACCAACTCCACCACGGCCCGTTCGCGGAACGGCATCGGCGCGTAGCTGTTCAGCGCGGTTGGTTTGTTGAAGTGATAGGGGAAAAGCGTAGCAGAAGAAAACAGCGCGCTTTGGAACGAGTTCATCAGCCCATGCCCCAGGCAGAAGAAATCGCCGAGTGGGGCCAACACACTTGGATATGGCGCATCGTCGTAGGTGATCTTGAGCAGGCACTCGCGGTAATGATTAAGCTGCGTCATCCAGATATGCGTGATTTGTGCGGGACCGGCAATATCCGCCAGCACAACGGATTCACCAGGTTGGACGATCCACAGATCATGGTTGCGCCCCGATTTATCCCAAGAAGAACACCGTCCGGTTTTTCGATCCCGCAAGCGAGTTAATTCAGAAAGCATAATGACCTCTCTCAACAATCACAAATCACCCAATCTCCCATCAACAAACCTCACAATCCGGAGAGCGTTTTTTCCGCAAGGATGGCAGTGCGGCGCGCTAACTCAGAAATCCAGGTCGTCGGGAATTGCGCAAGCCCGGTACACAAGGTACCCTCGAGCGGCGCCGTCCAGTGGGTGGGAATCCGCATACTTGAATACAGCAATCCCACAAGCGACCCGACGCTGGCGGCATTGCTGCCGGTGTCCATGCCGCAGGCAACAGCCAGACCAAGCGCGCGGTTGAAATCGCCGCCGCTGTACAGCAAAGCCAGAATGACCCAGGCAGTATTGTTGACCGTGTGAATGGGAGAATAAGCGCCGTAATTCAGGAGGAGTTGTTCGTAGGTCAATTCCCAATCATCGCCGTTGCGTCGTGCTGCCAACACCCCATTGACGGCCTCCGCCAGACGACAGTTGCGCGGGATTTCCGACAGCCCCACGCCAACGATCTCTTCCAGGTCATCCGTCACAAAAGTCCAAGCAATCATCCCCGCCATCAACATCGCGCTATATACGCCGTTCTTGGTGTGGGAGAGCGCAGCATCTTTGTAGGCCAGCGCCGCAGCCAATTCCGGTTTGCCGGGCGCGATGTAGCCATACACATCCGCTCGCGTCCGCGCACCGACGAATTCGCGTTCCGGGTTCACGAAAGAGGCCGCTTCGTCGGGATGGACGTTCCACACGAGGTTGCGGTAGACCGTGCGCTCGGTCGTATGGATGCCGAAATAGGGCAAACATCGCAACCACTCGGTAGCGACATCCGTCGTTTTGAAATCCGGTCCATACGTTTCGAGAATGTGCAGCGCGAGCAGCGTAAAATCGGTATCATCGTCGCAGGGCGCGCCGTGAATCTCGCCACGAAAATGGCCGTTCGCCTCAGACTTGAGTTCAAACCCCGGCGGTGGCGACACGACCCGGGGGACGTAATCTGTCAGAGGATAACTGTCAGCCAATTGGAGGTACTGGATAACCTTGCTCTTGGACCACCCCATCTGAAGCGGCTTACCCAACACGCAGCCAGCAATCCGCCCCAGCCACGCGCCGTAGATACGGTCATAAAGCACATCGGAAGTTATGACTAACGACGTGGCACGTGGCCCCTCGGGACGGACATCGTGGATCCCCGGCAAAGTATCGGGTTCATCGTAGCCGAAGTCAGATCGTAGCGAAGAGGATACAAGGTCGCTATACAGACGGTACAACTTCCGCTTGGACGGTTTGCCTAGCGCCTCCAACTGTTCGCGATAACCATTGACCCCATAACCTTCTTCCTCTCGCTGTTGCAGCTCAAGCTGCACCACTTCCAGAATTTGCGGCACATCGTAAAACGCCATCAGTCCGGGCGGCGGGACGTTTTTCCCTTTGGAACGGCGGAGGCGCTTCCCGCCGGCTTGCGTCGCGTGACGGCGCGCCAGGTTTTGCGCGTATTGATCCGGCTGATAAGCCAGTTCCTCCACCACTTGCAAGATACGTTCACGGGTAGCATCGGCCATCCGCCCCTTGCCCGATAGCGCCTGCGACACAGTTGCAGCGGAGACACCAACTTGATTCGCAATATCTTCCAGCGTGACTTTTTGCTTTTTCTTCAAGGTAAATCGCTTATCTTAGGTGAAATTGAGAAGTTTGTTATGATTAATCGCTTAACCATACTTATGATATATCCGATTTTACCCTTTGTCAATAGGCAAACAGAGCTTTATCATTCTCGCGAACTGACGGGCTTTTGTGTCATATCCTGCCGCTAAAGCGAATTGTTAGGGGATTTTTGTGGCGGGGCTTCGCCCCGCCACAAAAATCCCCTCATAACACTTCTTGGCAGTTGCAGATTTTGCAAAGAGCTACGATAATACTGCCCACAATGAGAAATAGGAGGTGTTGATATGTATCTGACACGACACACAACCCCACATGGACCGCGTTGGGCATTGGATGGCAAATATCTGCCGCCGAGTTACAACTTGAGCCTGCTGTTAGAGTTGCCCCGCAGCGCGCTCGTGCCGTTCCTGGCGGCGTTGCCGCAAGAGGGTGCGGCGGATGGCGATCTGCTCGCCCCCATCGAACCCGCGCAGGAGGTGTGGGCTGCCGGCGTGACCTACCTGCGCAGCCGTGACGCCCGCGAGGCCGAATCGCAAACGGGCGACATCTACACGCGCGTCTACACCGCCGAGCGCCCGGAACTGTTCTTCAAGGCAGCGGGCTGGCGCGTGGTCGCGCCCGGCGGCGCGATCCGCGTGCGGCCCGATAGCGACTGGAACGTGCCGGAACCGGAGCTTGCGCTCGTCATCAACCGCCACGGCGAAATCTTCGGCTATTGCGCCGGAAACGACGTCTCGTCGCGCAGCATCGAAGGTGAGAATCCGCTCTATCTGCCGCAGGCGAAAGTCTACAACGGCTCCTGCGCGCTAGGGCCGGGCATCGAAATCTCCGCGCCGGATGCGTTGCGTGACGTCCCCATTCGCATCGAAATCGCTCGCAATGGCGAAACGGTGTACACCGGCGAGGCCAGCACATCCCAAATGAAGCGCGCCCTCGAGGAACTGGCAACCTACCTGTTCCGCGAACTCGACTTCCCTCATGGCGCGTTCCTGATGACCGGCACCTGCCTCGTTCCACTGGATGATTTCACGCTCACGCCGGGCGACGAAGTCACGATTCAGGTCGGCAAACTAATGTTGCGTAATTCTGTACTATAGTTGTGGGTTGAGAGTTGTGGGGTAAGCGTTCCCTTCCCATAACCCAAGACTCACAACCCAAAACCCATAAGGAGGAACAATGCCACTACAACCAGTTTTAATCAACGGCGAATGGCGCGCGTCGGATGCGGTGGGCGAGTTCGAGGCCATCAACCCATCGACGAAGATGCCCCTGCCGGACACCTATCCCGTGTCGAGCGCGGCAGAAACTGAAGAAGCAATCTTCGCCGGGCACGAAGCGGCAGTCGCGCTGCGCACAATGTCACCCGATGCGATTGCACGCTTTCTAGAAGCTTACGCCGATGCGATTGAAGCACGCACCGAGGCGCTGGTCGATCTGGCTTACGCCGAGACCGCGCTGCCCAAGTCACCGCGCCTGCGCGACGTGGAACTCCCCCGCACGACGGATCAATTGCGCCAGGCCGCTGCCGCCGCCCGCGAGCGCTCCTGGTGTCTGGCGACCATCGACACGGCGCGCAACATCCGCGCGATGTACGGGCCGCTCGGCGGCCCGGTCGTCGTCTTCGGCCCGAACAACTTCCCCTTCGCTTTCGGATCGGCGTCGGGCGGGGATTTCGCTGCGGCGATTGCAGCGGGCAATCCCGTCATCGCTAAGGCCAACACCGGGCATCCCGGCACGACCAGGATCTTCGCCGAAGCAGCCTTCGAAGCGATCCAGGCTACCGGACTCCCCAAAGCGCTGGTGCAGTTACTCTACCGCGTCAAACCGGACGTCGGCTACAGGCTGGTGAGCCATCCGCTGATCGGCGCAACGGGCTTCACCGGCAGCCGTAGCGCCGGGATTCGCCTGAAGGAAGCGGCGGACAAGGCAGGAAAGCCGATCTACCTGGAAATGTCGAGCATCAACCCGATTTTTGTACTACCAGGTGTGCTGGAAGAGCGACTGGATGCGGTGGCAGCGGAGTTGTTCAACTCTTGCTCACTGGGTGTGGGACAATTTTGCACCAAGCCCGGCTTCGTCGTCGTCCTGCAAAACGCACAGAGTGAAGCGTTCCTGGACAAAGTGAAGGAGCACTTCCAGAATCCACCCGGCGTGTTGCTCGGTTCAGGCGGCGTGTGGACCATCGCCGATGCGGTGGAGAAGTTGCAGGCTGCCGGCGCGAAGCTTATCACCGGCGGACACGAAGTCGAGGGGTCAAGCTATCGCTATGCGAACACGCTCCTCCGTGTTTCGGGCGACGACTTCCTGAAGTGCCCGCACGAACTGCAAATCGAGGCGTTTGGCGTCGTATCACTCGTCGTCTTTGCCAGGGACATCGCGCAGATGCAGGCCATCGCGCAGGCATTGGAAGGCAATCTCACCGGCTGCTTCTACTCTCACACCGGCGGCGACGATGACGCACTCTATGGTCAGGTCGCGCCGCTCCTGCGCACCAAAGTGGGACGGCTGCTCAACGACAAGATGCCTACCGGCGTCGCCGTCAGTCCGGCGATGAACCACGGCGGCCCCTACCCTGCGACGGGTCATCCCGGCTTCACCGCTGTTGGCGTCCCCGCGTCGCTATTGCGCTTCGGCGCGCTGCACAGCTACGACGCTGTGCGCCCGCATCGCCTGCCGCCGGAGTTGCAGGACAAGAACCCGACGGGGACGATGTGGCGGTTGGTTGATGGGGTATGGACACAGAAGGATGTCGCATGATACGTGAAGCGTGATGCGTGAGAGACCAATCACGTATCACGCTTCATTGCTGACGGATGGATATACAAATTCGAGAAGCCGAATCACACGAGTTGTCTGCAATTCTGGCGCTGTACAAGCACTTGCACGGCACCGACAAACCGCTGCCGGACGCGGCAACGGTCGCGCAGGTCTGGGAGGAGATTTGCTGCGATCCCAAGCTGCATTGCCTGGTTGCAGAAACGGATGGTGTTTTCGTGGCATCGTACATCCTAGCGATCATCCCCAACCTGACGCGGGGCGCGCGACCGTACGGATTGATCGAGAACGTCGTCACGCACGCGGAGTATCGACGCCAGGGGATCGGCACGGCGCTTTTGCGGCACGCGCTCGGTGTCGCGTGGGAAAACAACTGTTACAAGGTGATGCTACTCACCGGGCGCAAGGATGAGAGCGTGTTCCGCTTCTACGAAAAGGCCGGTTTTCAGCGTGATGTGAAAACCGGTTTCATCGCGTATCCGGATAAATGTAGCGCAAGCTGTTAGCTTGCGAGGCAAACTGACAGTTTGCCTCTACGTCTTGCGATGTTTAAGGGGGCTTTTCTATGATTCTTGACGGACACATTCACATTGACAATGGCCCAGAAGATCGGGGTGATTTCGTGCAGCGGCTCCGGGCAGCGGGGGTAGACGGTGGCATCTTGCTCTCACCCGCCCCAGCGTGTTTTGCTGGGGCAATCCACACGGCATCGCCCCTTGAGCGGCTGGAGAAAGTCCTGTTCTGGTGCGACGCCGGACCGAACCTGTATCCCTTCTACTGGATCGACCCTACGGAGACGGACGCGCTGAAGCAGGTCGACCTCGCCGTGGGCAAGGGTGTCGCCGGATTCAAGGTCATCTGCTCCACCCACGATCCCGGCAATCCCCGCGCGATGCGCACGTATCAGGCCATCGCCGACGCCGGTCGCCCCATCCTCTTTCACTCCGGCATCCTGTGGGACGGCAAACCCTCGTCGCCGCACAACCGCCCCGCCAACTTCGAGGCGCTGCTGGACATCAAAGGCTTGCGGTTCGCGCTGGCGCACATCTCATGGCCCTGGACCGATGAGTGCATCGCCGTCTACGGCAAGTTCCGGTCTGCGATGCGCCGCTGGGACGATGCCACCGCAGACAGTGATGTGGAGATGTTCATCGACACGACGCCCGGCACGCCGCCCATCTACCGCTGTGATGCGCTGACCCGGCTCTTCAGCGTGGGCTACAACGTAGCGCACAATGTCCTCTTCGGCAGCGACAATCACGCCAATCAGTACAATCCGGACTACGCGCGTACCTGGATCGAGCGCGACCGCGCTATCTTCACGGAGATCGGGGTGGATGAAACAACGGTGAATAATGTCTTCGGCGAGAATCTGAAGCGGTTCTTAGGCCAGAGTTTTACCACGAATCTTCACGAATCTACACCAATCTAGTTTTCCCATTCGTGAAGAATGGTGCAGATTCGCGATTCACTTTTCACAAGGAGGAAACTACATGAAAATCGGTGTCAGTTCCTACAGTTTCCATCGTTTGGTGCGCGACGGGGCGATAAGTCAGCTTGACGTGATCGCCAAAGCCAAGGAGATGGGCTTCGACGTGATCGAGTTCTCGACGTTTCACCTGCCGGCGGGCGAGACACCGCTCGGCTTCGCACCACAGGTGAGGGCGGAATGCGACCGTGTGGGCATCGAGATTGCCAACTACACCATCGGTGCGGACTTCCTTAATGGAAGTGGGGGAGATTGGCAGGTGGAAGTCGAGCGCCTGAAGGACGAAGTGCGCGTCGCGCAGATTCTCGGCGTACCCGGCATGCGCCACGACGCCGCGTGGGGCTTCACCGCGGATCACGTCGGGCCGCGAGGCTTCGACGACGCGCTGCCCACGCTCATCAACGGCTGCCGCGCCGTCACAGAGTTCGCCGCCGACCTGGGCATCAAGACGATGGTGGAAAACCACGGCTTCTTCGCGCAGGACAGCGAGCGGGTGGAGAAACTGGTCAACGGCGTAGGCCATCCCAACTTCGGCGTCCTCATCGATATGGGCAACTTCCTCTGCGTGGACGAAGACCCGACCGCCGCGCTGGGGAGGTTGATGCCCTACGCCTTCCACGTCCACGCCAAGGACTTCCACGTCAAATCGGGGAACGAGCCAAATCCCGGCGAAGGGTGGTTCCAGTCGCGCGGCGGGAATTACTTGCGCGGCGCGATCGTCGGCCATGGGAACGTCCCTGTCGTGCAATGCCTGCGCCTGATGAAGAAAGCTAACTACGACGGCGTGCTCTCCATCGAGTTCGAAGGGATCGAAGAACCGCTCCGCGGAATCAAAATCGGGCTAGAGAACCTGCGGCGATTCGTCCGCATGGCTGGGTAGAGAGAATTGGACAGGATTAACAGGATTTGCGGGATTTTTCTTTTCATCCTGTCAATCTTGTTAGTCCCGTCTGGATTTTTCTCACCTGATAACAAATTCAAGGATACAGAATGACTTCATCCTCATTTCACCAGACGCTCGCCCGGCTGCGACACAACACGGGTGTCGTCATCCCCGTCTATCTGCCGCAACAAACGGAAACCACTCCCGATGCGGCGTTACTCCAAGAGACTGTCGCCTCGTATTGTATGCAAGTTGCCGATCCCGCTGCCATCTGCTTGAGCGTGGACGGTGTGGACTGCGGCGTAAATGTTGCGCAACGACTGTCGGCTGAGTACGGCGTATCGTTGTGCGTCGTACCGGACAATCGTGGCAAACTGTGGGGCGCGATGCATGGCGCGCGAATGCTGCTGGACAACCCAGACTTGACGTATATCGCCGTCGTCGATCAGGACGGCGACCACTTCGCCAATGAGCTGCTCAACTTCGTGCGCGCCGCCGATCACATCCGCACGCAGACCGGCGACGACGGCGACCGCGACGGTCGCGTGATGGTGTTGGGGCGGCGCATCTCGCTGCACCGCCCGATGGGGTTTGTACGCGGCGAGTTGGAGGCGTTGGCTGACCGCGTTCTGCTCGACGCGCTCCACTATCACGCCACTGTGACCGACAATCCGTTGCGGCTGGAATATGCCACGCTGCTCGACGAAACCCCAGATTTCCAGTCGGGGTACAAGCTATTCAGCCGGGCGACCGCTGAGGCAGTCTTTAATACCGATACACGCCAGGCTGGCGTCTCAGATACGGCGTATTACCGCCACGCCTGCGAGACTGTGATGTCCATCGAGGCGCTGGAAAGCGGAGCACGGCTGGGCGTGGTCAACCGCAGCACGTTCAACGAGCAGCCGGTGACGCACTTCGGCAAGCTCAATCAGGCGCGCGCCACGGCGGACATGATCATCTGGGGCTGCAAGCGGCTCGGCATCCCCTACCCTTTCGTCGCCCAATGGCTGGCGAATCACGCACCACGCCTGCTGCTCACTACCATCGTCCCCCAGGGGAAAGAACAAGTGGAGCAGGTCCGGCATTACATCGGCGAGGCGTTCGCGCAAGCAAGCGATGAAACGACTGGACTTCAGCCGTTATTCGTGTAGGATTGCACCTACAACAATGCACAAAATTATACACCTACTCAGACGCATCGACGTCTTTAGCATCCCACCAGGGCTGACGCCTACACAACGCCAGAACTTCTTCTACACCCAAATGGACGCCCTGGGCGTGGGATTGGTCAACGGCGCAGCGCCGTTCCTGGCGGTCTTCCTCACCCGTCTCGGCGGGACGAACTTCCAGGTAGGGTTGCTGAGCGCGATGCCGGGCTTCACCGGGCTGTTTCTGGGACTCATCATCGGGCGGTTCCTGCAAACCAGGTCGAACATCGTGCCGTGGTACAGCCGCGTGCGGCTGATCGTCTTCTCGGCTTACACGCTCACCGGGCTGATGGCGCTGATCCTGCCACAGAAGGCGACCATCATCGCCATGCTCGTGATCTGGGCGCTGGCGAGCGTGCCGCAAGCCATCCTCAGCGTCGCCTTCACGGTGGTGATGAACGCCATCGCCGGGCCGGAAGGCCGCTACGCGCTGATGAGTCGCCGCTGGTCAATTCTGGGGCTGACCTCGGCCATTATGACGATGCTCGCCGGGCAACTTCTCGACCGGATCACCTTTCCGCTGAACTACGCCATCGTTTTTTTGCTCTTCTCGATGGGTGGCTTGGTCAGTTTCCGCTTTTCCAGCCGGATGCAGGTCCCGCCGCTCAACGTCGACGCGGTGGGCGACAAGACGCCGCTGTTCCAACAGCTCAAACGCGACGTGCGCCTGGTGTTTTCTGAACGGCCCTTCATCGCGATGTCCGTCAAGCGCCTCATCTACATTTTTGGCTCCACCCTCGTCGGTCCGCTTTTCACGCTGTACTACGTGCGCGTGGTGAAGGCGAGCGACGCCTGGATCAGCGCCATCGTCACGATGCAGAGCTTCGTCTTGCTGATTGGCTACTCGCTGTGGACGCAGCAGCATCGCAAACGCGGCTCACGCTTCATCCTGCTGAGCACGACGTTGGCGCTAGGGCTTTATCCGGCACTGACCGCCATCACACGGCTGCCGTGGATGCTGGTCATCTACGCGGGCATCGCGGGCATCTTCCAGGCCGGCATGAACCTAGTCTTCTTCGATGAACTGATGAAGACCGTGCCCCCGCAACACAGCGCGACCTTTATCTCCGTGGATCAAAGCGCACAGAATGCCCTAGCGATGAGCGCGCCACTCATCAGCACGGGCCTGTCCAACGTCATCGGCATCCCGGCAGCGTTGGGGATTGGTACGGGCGTGCGGCTCGTCGCCTTCGTGATGTTCCTGCGCGGCAAAGAAGGGAAGCAAGCGGAAATGAGTAAAGAGTAACGAGTAACCAGCAACCATTTTGAGGGGGAGAGACAATATGAAGGCCACAATCCGTAGTCTTCTGATGATGTGTGGTATCGCCGCACTTATCGTCATCCCGCCGTCGTCGCCCGGCATCGCAGCACCCAGCGACGATTGGGAAGACTACACCTACACCCTCACACAATCCACCAGCGCCTACCAGTTCTGGACGACGACACCGAGCGAGCGAGTCTTCAAGGACGCTGTCGCGCCCACCATGACCGGCAGTGGGGTCAAAGTCTACGCGGCCCGCAACGAGTTTGAGCCGTTCCAAATCGTCGTCAAACCGGCGGCGTCGGGCAACGTCACCGTCAATATGGGCAGTTTCGGCAGCGGGATCACCGTCGAACTCTATCAGGTCAAGTACGTCTATCTGGATGAGACGACCGACAGCCTGGGACGCACCGGCCCGTATCCCGATCCGCTGTGGCCGCTTGCCAACAACGCCAGCGTAGCGTTGACCGCTGGCGAGAACACGGCGTTCTGGTTCAGCGTCTTCGTTCCAGCGGGCGTCGCGTCCGGCGATTACACCACCACTATGACCGTCGGCGGCGTGGCGATCCCGGTGACGCTCCACGTCTTCAACTTCGCCATCCCCGACGAACTCCACGTCGAATCGCAGATGAACTACTCGCACCAGATCTTCCTAAGTGCCTACAGCGTCCCCGGCACGGATACGGAATACTGGATGTACGTCGATGGCATCAAGCAGTACTTCATCGACCACCGGCTGACGCCCATCAGCCCGCTCTGGCCCGGCGGACTGACCGGCGGCGGCACGTTCGCCAACCCATTCATCGACTACGACTGCAACACGCACACCCTCTCCGATCCGCACGGCATCTGGGGCTATGACCTGCTGGCGGAGCGCTACCTCGACGGAACAGGCTTGCTCGACGGAGAGTTTACACAGCCGTTCAACGAAGGGGCGGGCTTCCCTTCGTTCACGGCGGCGGGCTTTGCGCACAACGACCCGTCCGCCGACCAGCGACCGTCTACATTCTGCGGCATCACGCGCAGCGCGAGCGACTGGCTGCAAAATCCCACCTCGGCCTACAACACGGCGTGGCTCACCTACGTAACCGCGATGCAGAACTATCTCAATAGCCACGGCGATCTCGACAAGGCCTATCACTACTTCGCCAACGAACCACAGGATCAAGCAGATTATGATGCGGTGGCATGGTATTCTCAATATAGCCATCAAGCCGCGCCAGATCTCAAGCTGATGGTCTCCGAGGAGCCAAAACCGGAAATCTACGATCAGCCCGGCGCGCACATCGACATCTGGCTGCCGGTGCTGAACAACTACAACCCCACCATCTCCCATGCCCGTGAGCGCGACTATGACGAGACGACGTGGATCTACTTCCTGCACGGCACACGCCCGCCCTACTTCAACCCCATCACGCTGGACCATCCCGCCATTGAGGGCAAGTTCACCGGCTGGTTCCTGTGGAAGTACCGCGTGCGCGGCATCGCTTACTACGCCATCAACAATTGGAGCCAGAATCCCTGGACGGATCCGATGACCTATGGGCAGAACGGCAACACCTTCCTGTTCTACCCGCCTTCCGTAAGCAATACCCCCATCCCCTACGGCTCCAACGGGCATCGACTCGTCCCCTCGATCCGCCTGGAGATGCTGCGCGACGGCTTCGAGGACTACGAATACCTCTACGTCCTCGGCGGCGGGCAGCCGCAGGTGGACGTGACCAACGCCGCCGATGCGCAGGCAGACAAAATCATCACCGGGCTAACGAGCTACACGCGCAACAGCGAGTTTATGTACAACCTGCGCCGTCTCATCGGGCTGAAGAACGGCGGCGAGATCGCCACAATCCCCGACATCACACCGCCGCCCACGCACCCTCGCGCGGAGGGGCCACCCGGCAACTACTACATCAACTTTCAAGACCCTGCCGGAGAGCCAGCCGCCGACCCGCTCATCGTCAACAATCACACATATATGAAGATCGGCAGCGCGGATTACAGCGCCACTGCCGGATATGGCTGGTACGCGCCTTCCGACGTCAACTGGATAACGCGCTATCTGAGCAGCGGCCCGAACGTCTTGCAGCGCAGCATCCTCTACTCGGATTGGGGCCGTCCCTCCACCTTCGAGTTCGACCTACCCAACGGCGATTACGATATCACCGTCTCTGTGGGCTGGGAGGGGCGAACGTATGCTCACAACTACATCGCCATCGAAGGCGTCGTCTTCGTCAACAACGAGGCAACCAGCCCATACATCGTCCGCACCCAGCGCGTCACCGTCACCGACAACAAACTGACGATGGCGATGGGCATTTTCGACGAGTACACGATGCTCAATTACCTCGACATCGAAACCGCTGGGCCGACCGCCGCCTTCACCGCGGACGTGACTTCCGGCGACGCCCCGCTCACCGTTCACTTTACCGACACCTCAACCAACGACGGGCCAACGGCGTGGGCATGGGACTTCGACAATAACGGAACGACGGATAGCCTGGAACAGAATCCCACACACATCTACACTACGCCAGGTGTCTACACTGTCAGCCTGGTGGTGATCGATGCGAGTGGCAGCGATGAAGAGGTCAAACCGGACTACATCACCGTGAGTCTACCCGCCGTGGACAATCTGCGCATCATCGATGTCCTGACCGAAACAGGCTCGCTCACCGCCCACCTTTGCTGGACGCCCCTGCCGCAGGTCGTCACGACGACGCTGCGCTATTCGTCCACGTTCATCACCGACGGAACCTGGGCGGCGGCGACCGTCATCAGCGATAGCCTGCCGGGCAGCACGGACACCTTCACCGCGCACGTGCACTATGCGGGCGGGACCGTCTACTTCGCGCTCAAGTCACAGGATGCCAGCGGCGCGTGGCTTGGACTGTCCAACAATGCCTATTGGCCGAGCTTTGAGGTATACTTACCGCTGGTCATGCGGAATTGAAAGGGGTGCAATGATTACGGCTGAAGAAGCGATTCGTATTTACCAACGCCTTTTGGAAAACAATATCCAAGTCTGGCTGGTGGGTGGATGGGGGATTGACGCCTTGCTCGGCGAACAGACTCGGCCCCACAAAGACCTCGACGTGATTATGCTGGTAGACGACGTAGGTCGTATGCGCGAGCTTCTGAGTCACGACGGTTATGAATTTGGCTATCTTTGGGAAGAGAACATTGGGACCGTCGACGCACATGGAGTCGAGACGGCTACCGCCTTTGTCCTGCAAAATGCTGAGGGAGACGAGGTGGATGCGCACGCGATGCGCCTTGACGCTGAAGGCAACGGAATTCCGGCGTGGGATGCCGAGGGTCGCATCCTCAAGCGCCAGGACCTCGCCGGCGGAGGTATCATCGCGGGGGTGACCGTCCTATGCTATACCCCAGAAATGCAGATGGCGTGCCATACAGGGTACGAACTGCCGGACAAACAGGTGCGCGACCTGGAGCGACTCCATAAGAAGTTCGGCGTCGCGTATTCCACCGAATTGCGAAATTCCTTGTGATCCGCGTATACTCAATCATCACCCGCTACTGGTTACTGGTTACTCGTTGCTGGCGAGAATGACTGAGACTATAGGAGCGTAAAATGACGACAAACACAATCCGCTGGGGCATTATCGGCTGCGGGAATGTGACCGAAGTGAAGAGCGGGCCGGCGCTGCAAAAAGCGCACGGATCGCAGTTGGTCGCGGTGATGCGGCGCAACGGCGACCTGGCGCGGGACTACGCGCAACGCCACGGTGTCCCCAAGTGGTATAATGACGCCGATGCGCTGATCAACGACCCGGAGGTCGACGCCGTGTACATCGCTACGCCACCGTCGTCGCACAAGGATTACGTGCTGGCGGTCGCGCAGGCCGGAAAACCGGTGTACGTCGAAAAGCCGATGGCCCGTACCTACGCAGAATGTCAGGCGATGATTCAGGCGTGCACGCAAGCGGGTGTGCCGCTGTTTGTGGCGTACTACCGGCGGATGCTGCCGCGCTTCCTCAAGGTCAAGGCCTGGCTGGATGCAGGCGCGATCGGCGAGGTGCGCAGCGTGAACACCGTGCTCCACCGTCCACCATCGCCGGAGGATTGCAGCGATACAAAGCCTTGGCGGCTCGATCCTGAGATCGCGGGTTGCGGCTATTTCTGCGACCTCGGCTCGCACATCCTCGACCTGCTCCAGTATCTCCTGGGGCCGATCGAGTTGGTGACAGGCTACGCCACCAACCAGGGCGGGTGCTACGAGGCCGAAGACACCGTCAGCGCGACGTGGCTGTTTGAAAGCGGCGCCCATGGGACGGGCACGTGGCACTTCAGCACACAGCAGCGCGTGGACCGTACCGAAATCGTGGGGACAACTGGCGTCATCCACTACGCTACATTCGACAATGAGCCGGTGGTACTGGAAAGCCGGGGGCAGACCGAGAGCATTTACATCGAGAACCCACAGCACATCCAGCAACCCCTTATCCAAACCATCGTTGATACGCTGTTGGGGCGCGGTGAATGTCCCAGCACCGGGCAAACTGCCGCACTTACCAACCGCATCATTGATACGATCTTGCGCAATCCAAACCTTGCGAAGATAAGATAAGGGTAAACTATTCAGCCACCCTTGCGAAGGTTTTGCACGGTCTTGGCGTAAAAACGTTAGTGAATGACAAAACCGTCGTGCCTGGCAATCCCGTTCGCAACCTTCGCAAGGATTGAGTACATGCCGAATAGATACAGATAAGGAACCATAATAGCTTATGTCCACTTTAGAAAAGCTTTCACAGTCTGCTGTCACGATGGGAAAACCCGAATGGCGGCCCATGCTGGCCTATGTCGCCGCGTTGCACGCGCGGAGCACGCATCCCGCACAGCGACTATTTCCCTATCCCTGGGAAGAGATCGGACCGGGCTACTGTTACGGCCCAGCCTTCGGGCATTGGGATCTGATCCACGCGATCCTCGACGTTCTACCTGATGCGCCAGAACACGCCAGGCAGCAACTGCTGAACAATCTCGCCAACCAAGAAGCTGACGGGCTGGTGCCAGGCGCCATCTGGATGCCACGCGACAACGACCCTTCGCGGACACAACTCCGGTGGAGCAAGACCGTCGGGCACCCACCGGTGTGGATGATCGCCGTGCAAGATTACGCCGATCTAACCGGCAGTGATGACCTCATCCCCCAGTGTTACGACCCGCTGCTCCGCCAAATCGCGTGGTTCGAGACGCAGCGTAAAGCCGAACCGGATGGCTTCTATTACACTGACATCCTCACCCATTCCTGGGAAAGCGGCATCGACGAAGGGGTACGCTTCCACAACGTGCAAACTGGACCGTTCGCCTGCGTGGATGCAACCGCACACGGATACGCGCTCTATGACTATGCGACAAAATGGGCTACCCGTCTCAGCAAGGATAGCGCCAAATTCGCTAAAAAACGTGAGGCGTTGCAAAGGTTCATCCGGGAGACGCTCTTCGATATTGAAACCGGATTCTTTCACGACGTGTGGGCAGTCAACAACGCTGCCCAACGGCCCTTCGCTCTGGAGGGGATGTGGCCTGTCGTCGTTGGCGCAGCAACAGCGGAACAGGCACAGCGCGTCATTGACGAAAATCTGCTCAATCCAAAGCGTTTCTTCAGCGCGCACCCGGTATCCACCGTAGGGGTGAAAGACCCGTTGTTCGAACTGCGCATGTGGCGCGGCCCTACATGGAACAGCATGACATACTGGGCCGCTCGCGGCTGCGTCCAGTACGGGCACGTGGACACAGCGCACCTTCTGGTAGAAAAAGCACTGGATGCCTCCGCTGCGCAGTTTGCGCGCACCGGTACGGTATGGGAATTCTACCATCCACATGGCGGCAATCCAGAAACACTGCAGCGCAAACCGCATACCCCATTCAACACCCCATGCCGCGATTATCTGGGGCACAACCCATTGATAGCGATGGCGAGACTGTGGGACACGCTAGGCGGTAGACAGTAAAAGGAGATTCTATGTTCGCTCAGAAAACTATGCGTAGATATTTTATATTTGGACTATGTCTGCTGCTTTTAGTCGCAGGCTGCACAGAGCCAATTCCCACGCTGGAGCCGGTCACGATCAAGTTTCCGCATTACGAGCGCGATGCGGCGTACTACACAGCCCTGGCAGAGCAATTCAACGCGCTTTATCCGAATATCACAATCGAATTAGTCCAGCTAAATCGGCGAAACACCAACCAGGTGACCGAAAACGACGTGTTCATAGCTGACCAGCTCTCGCTATCGCAACTTGTGCAACAAGGCGCCATCCTCGATCTTTCCCCCCAGATTGAACAGGACTATACCTTTGATAGTAGTGTATTTTACCCCGGTGCACTCGAATCGTTCCAGTACGAAGGCAAAACGTGGGGCATTCCCTCTGACATCAATATGCTGTTGATGTACTACAACAAGGATCTGTTTGACATGTATTCTGTCCCCTACCCTACCAATGACTGGACGTGGGATGATTTTCTCGACCGCGCCGAAGGTGTTACCGATCCAGGCAGAGACATCTTCGGTTACGCTATCCAACACGATGACGACCTCGCCGTCATGGAACCGATACTCTTCATCTACCAGCACGGCGGACAACTTTTCGACAGTTGGCAGAATCCCACCAACATCACGCTCAACGATCCATTAAACGTCCAAGCGTTGGAGTGGTATGGGAGCCTGATCCACACGTACGGTGTTGCTCCCACACGCCAGCAAGGTCCAGACAGCACCCAGTACTATCCGTATGGCGGCATATTCCAGAGTAAATACGGGATGTGGATGGGCATGCTCTCTGACCAAGGCGGTGCAACGTGGCCTATGCGCTGGCAGATGCAGTGGGGTGTCGTCCCGCTGCCCCGCGACCGCGCTACATTCACACTGGCGACCGTCAATGGTTTCTATATCTCGACGAATACACGACATCCAGAAGCATGTTGGAAGTGGATGATGTTCCTCACCGAACAAATGCCCACAATGAACTTGCCCGCGCGGATGTCGCTGGCGGAATCAAATAAGTATGTGCAACTCGTTGGTGTAGAAGTCGCGGAAGCTGCTCGCGCTGCGGCACGCGATGCCGTTTTAGTCAATCCCAATTTGATCGGATTTGAGCAAGGCCTGAACGCGCTCGGAGAAGCCTTCACCGCCATCCGCGATGGACAAACCTCTGCAGAGGCCGCGCTGAACACAGCACAAGAAAAAACAGGTTTCTGATCAGCAAACGGAACGCGAAGATTCATGCGACGGCAGACAGTAAACTGACCCGTCTACCGTCTGCCGTCTACCCTTTTTATAGGGTTGGGCTATAATGAGCGTAGACTATCGAGAAGGACAAGCTGCTTGACTCTTAACGTCGTTTTGCTCTTTACCAGTGTCTTCGCCGTATCAACCGCCGTAATTATGATCAAGGTCAGCACGCTACATCCAGTGCTGCTGGCTGCGCTGCGCCTGTTTGTGGCGACAGCAGTTCTGACGCCCGTCTTCATCCGCGAATATCGCCGCCACCGCAGCACATACTCGTGGACGCAGATACGCGCTTCGCTGCTGCCGGGCCTGATCCTGGCGGCGCATTTCATCTCGTGGACCATCGGCGCACGGATGACGCCCACCGCCAACGCCAGTTTCATCATCGGTCTGGTGCCGCTGGCAATGCCGTTCTTCCTTGCGATACTGATCCGGGAACACCTCACCCGCAACGAGGTCTTGGCGACGGCCATCGCGCTTGGGGCAGTGATCGTGCTTACCGTCGCCGACCTGAATCTTAGCGCCGAATATTTCTGGGGCGACGTGATCTGTTTCGTCTCTATGCTCTTCTACGCCGGTTATATGGCGCTCGGGCGCAAGAATCGTCACTTTCCGAGCGTGTGGTTGTATCTCGTTCCGCTGTACGCTGTAGCGGGAACGGTCTGTTTCGTCATCGCCCTCTTTCTCGTCAATCCCTTTCAGCCATACAGCGGAAAAGACATCTGGCTCATACTCGGTTTGGGGATCATCCCTACAGTAATCGGGCACTCGTTGATCAACCGCGCGATGAAGTATTTCCGTGGGCAGCGGGTGAGTATCGTCAATATGGGACAGTTCGTGTTTGCAGGGATTCTGGCATATTTTACCCTTGGCGAAATCCCGCACAAGCCGTTCTATATCGCCAGCGGGCTGTTAGCTCTCAGTGCAGTCATCGCTATACAAGAGGTTACAAATTAAACGTTGAAGGTTGAAAGTTAAAGGCTCTCGCCAACTTTCAACCTTCAACGTGCAATTTCCAACTTAAAAATCAGGAGGGTGTGATGCAATATCGTGACTTAGGAAGGATCGGATGGAAAGTATCCGCGATTAGTTTTGGCGCGTGGGCTATCGGTGGAACGTGGGGCAAGGTGCAGGATAGCGAAAGCCTAGCAGCGCTGCATCGCGCGGTTGATTTGGGCGTCAACTTTTTCGACACTGCCGACGTCTATGGCAACGGTCGCAGCGAGCGACTGCTTGGTCGTCTGCGCAAGGACCGCAGTGAAAACATCTACATCGCCACGAAAGCCGGGCGACGCCTGAACCCTCATGTCGCCGAGGGATACAATCGCGAGAATCTCACCGCCTTCGTCGATCGCAGTCTCAAGCTCCTGGATACCGACGCCCTCGACCTGCTACAACTCCACTGCCCGCCGACACCGGTGTTTTATATGCCGGAGGTCTTCGGTGTACTCGACGACCTGGTCGACGCCGGGAAAATACGCCACTACGGCGTGAGTGTGGAAAAGGTTGAGGAGGCGCTCAAAGCCATCGAATATCCGAATGTAAAGACAGTACAGATCATCTTCAACATGTTCCGCCACCGGCCTTCCGAGTTGTTCTTCGAGCAGGCAAAAAAGCGCAACGTCGGCATTCTGGCACGCGTCCCGCTGGCCTCAGGGATGCTCACCGGCAAGTTCAAGCCCGACAGCAAATTCGCAGCCGAGGATCACCGGGCATTCAACCGCGACGGCGAGGCCTTTGACCGGGGCGAAACCTTCTCCGGTGTGGATTACGATGTAGCCTTGCAAGCGGTCGAGGAACTCAAAGCGATCTGCCCAGAGGATATGAGTATGGTGCAGTTTGCACTGCGTTGGATTCTGATGTTCGACGCAGTGACGTGCGCGATTCCTGGCGCCAAGCGCCCTTCGCAGGCCGAGGAGAACATCGCCGCTGCCGATATGCCGCCACTCTCGGATACGGTGATGGCCGAAGTACGGCGCATTTACGATCAATACATCCGTGAGTTGGTGCATCACTATTGGTAAACCTATGACCAAAAAGAGCCTTGGCTGATAACGACCTGCCAGCGGCTAAAGCGAGGGCACTAAGCTATGCGGAATAAGTCTGTCCCATTACGCATAAAGATCATCGGCAGCATTTTCGTCATAACGACGATTATTCTACTGCTGTTCTATATCCCTATGCGACAAATCCTGATCAAGAGTTACACCAACCTAGAAGAGCAGACTATATCCCGCAATATTCAGCGCGCCCTAAATCAAATCACCGGCACCGTCGAAGATGTCACTAAAATTGCCGCAGACTATGCCAGTTGGGATGATACATATGCCTATATGGAAACACTCAATCAGGCTTATATCGACTCCAACTACATCGATACTACCTATAGCAACAACCGGATCAACATTATTCTGTTGATCGATACATCCGGGAAAATCATATTCGCCGGTGCCTACGATTTCAACGAGGAAACCTTCATCCAAATCCCGGAACAACTCCTGGCACTCAATCCTGACGATCTTCTACTGACTCCCATTCACTCAGAAGATGAGGTGGAAGGGCTCCTCGTCGTAGGAGATCAGCCCATGTTTATTGCGTCCCAGCCCATTCTCACCAGCAGCTCGGAAGGGCCAACTCGCGGCGCACTGATTATGGCGCGCTTTCTGAACGAGGATATGGTCACGCACCTCTCTGAGACCTTACAATTGTCTCTGGAAACCGCTTCCACAGCAAGGCCGGTGATTGACCCACAATTCCAAGCCGCCAGGGATACGATGCTGAAGACAGATACAAATCTTCTGGTAAAGCCGGAGGGGCAACAGAGCATCAGCGGCTACACGATCGTGAAAGACATATACGACAATCCTGCCGTAATCATGCGTATCAATAGTCCCAGGGAGATCTTTGCGCAGGGCAGGACCACTTTGGTCTATCTAGGCTCAGCAATCATGCTCGCGGGTGCAGCCTTCAGTGCAGCAATGTGGTGGCTCCTGAGGCAGTTTGTGCTTGCGCGCTTGAGCGACTTCCGCGCCGACGTCGCTCACATCGGTGTTTTGGGCAGCGCTGGCGATTTTTCCAGGCGTGTGCCGGTAGAAGGCGAAGATGAACTCTCCCAACTCGGCACTACGGTTAACGTGATGTTGGACAGCCTGGAACAGAACCAGAGAGAACTGCTAATCCAAAAACAACGCTTTGAGAATCTCGTCTCAGTAGCTCGTGCGACTGTTGAACGTCCCGATCTCGAAGCGACCATGAAAAACGCATTGGAAGCCGCGCGTGTGATCACCGACGCTGAACGCGGTAGCGTGTTTGTGCTAGATGAACTCGGCGTGGTGACACACAGCATCCTCTCTCGAGAGAACGTGAGCAATGTCGAACAACAAGAAGTGGTCGGTCAGGTAATGGATATCGGCTTGGCCGGATGGGTAGTACGCCATCGTCAAGCCGTCCTGGTGGATGACACCGAACAAGATCCACGCTGGTACCCGCTGCCAGACATCCCTTACGTGGTACACTCCGCATTGGTCGTCCCCATCTTTAGTGGGCCGCGCAAACTCGGTATCCTGACACTCACCCATCCCGAGGTCGGACATTTCGACCAGGATGACTTAGAGCTGATGCAGGCCGCTGCCGATCAAATGGCCCTGGCGATTCGGAACGCACAAATCTACGATGATCAGCGGCGCTTGGCTGAACGCCAGACCACGCTCTACGAAGCACTACGTACGTTTGGCACACTACTCGACCCAGACGCCGTCCTGGTGGTAGCAGTCGAAAGAATCGCCCAGATGACGGACTGGTCTGTCGTTACGATTCTTTTGCCCGACAAAAGGACCGAAAAACTGACATTGCGAGCAAGCGCGGGTCAACTCCCTCTCCCTGAGCAATGGAGCATCGATCCCAGCTATGGTAACATCGGGCGCGCATTCCGCACAGGCGAACTGCTCTATGTCGACAATACACAGACGCATACCGCTGGCGTGACCGTATACGAAACAGCCGGTTCCCAGATCGCCGTCCCCTTGCGCTACGGACAACGCACCCTGGGCATTTTGAATATCGAACACGAGGGTGTCTACGCCTTCAGAGCTGATGATGTTATCCTGGCAGAATCGCTGGCCGATGCCATCGCGCTAGCGCTGGAAAACGCGCAAATACACAGCCATGTGCGCCAATACGCAGCAAACCTCAACATGATGTACTCGTTAGCGCAAGTGACCAGCCGTTCGCTAGACCTCGAAACTATACTGCCCGAGGCATTGGATTCTATCCTGGATTCCCTCGAATTTGAGGCCGGCTTCATCAGCCTCTTCAATCCGCAAGATGGACAACTCCAACTCATCGCCACACACGGTATCCCCATCATAATGATGAAGCAGCTGCAAGCCGTTCTGAACCAGGATACGGTCCGCGATTATATCTCGCATCAGCATATTCCCTTGCTGATTGAGGACCTATCCAAACAAACACCATTGATTGCCCGGTTGAAGACTGGAGCACCGCAGCTCTTTGAGCGCTTCCAGGAGTGGGGCATACACACCTACATTGGGACACCCTTGGTCCAGCAAGGACAAGCATTGGGAATTATTGGCATGGTCGCGCGCGAGGCACGCGTACTGTCCTCGAACGATCAAGCTCTGCAAGTCACCCTAGTTCAACATCTCGCCACAGCGATCACCAACACGCGCCTCTTTCAAGCCATCACCGACGAACGCAGCCGCCTGCACGCGCTCATTGAGTCTTCGAGCGATGGCATCATCTTTATCGATGCAAACCAGAGAGTGCCGGTCATCAATGCCGCTGCGCTCGAGTTCCTGGCCTTACCAGTCGCACCACAGGAATGGATCAACCGCACCACACTCGATTTTCTGGGCATCTTGCGGCAGTGTGCCCCCGAAGCCGCGCAAACACTGATCAAAGAGCTTAAGCGTGTACAGGGCGCTGATGCGGAACCTGGCGAAGGGGAATTCGAAGTGTTCCCGCGAGCCATCCACTGGTACAATCTCCCTGTGACAGCCGAAGACGCAGCATTAGGCCGCCTGATTCTTCTCCATGACGTGACCGCAGAACACCTTGTGGAACGTATGCGCGAAGATCTGACACGCACCACAGTCCATGACCTGCGTAATCCCCTCACCAGCATCTCCGGCGCGATTAAATTGTTGGAGGAGGGGATTCGGGATACACTCACGAGCGAACAACAGCAACTCTTGGACATTGCCAACCGCAGCACGCTGCGCATGCTGAACTTGATCAATGCGATTCTGGACATCAGCCGCTTGGAAGACGGGCAGATGCCATTGGAGCATACCATCATCAACCTGCACGATTTTGTTGAAGACGTTATCCAATCTCAAATGCCACTTGCTATGGACAAAGCCCTACACATCGAAAACGTGCTTTCCACGGAATTGTCACCCATTGTCGGCGACCGGGGATTGTTGGAGCGAGTTTTTCAAAACCTCATTGGCAATGCAATCAAATTTACCCCCTCTGAAGGAACGGTGCGCATCACCGGACGAGAGGGAGATGAAGATCCCACCAAACTCTACATCTCAATCACCGATACCGGGACAGGCATTCCGCCGGAAATCCAGGGCCGGCTATTCGAGAAATTTGCGAGTGGTAAGCAGTCTGGGCGTGGCACCGGACTGGGACTAGCTTTCTGCAAAATGGTCCTTAACGCGCACAAAGAGAAAATCTGGGTAGAGAAAAGCGATGAGCGAGGCACAACCTTCACATTCACCCTCTCACATCTATAACGTAGTAGTTTCGCAACTTTCCTTTTGATAGGATACAGGTAGAAAGACTTATGTCCTGTCAATCCTGGCAAAAAGCACATAACTGCTGTAACAAAGGACAACATCATGCTAACGGAACGCGAACGTTTCCTTCAGACTTTGTTTTTCGGCAATCCAGACAAAATCCCCCTGTCGCCTGGCGGGCCACGCGAATCCACCTTGGAAGCATGGCACACACAAGGATTACCGGAGGGTATTGCTTGGTATGATTACCTGATGGATTTGCTGGGGATTGAGCAATCTTCCACAAAACCACGCGTAGGCACAGACGTTTCGTTCATTATGATCCCCACCTTTGAAGAAAAGGTGCTTGAACATCGCGATGGACACTACATCGTCCAGGACTGGATGGGCGCGATTACCGAAATCTCCGACACGTACGATTACACCTACATCCGTTCCGCCAAAGACTTTGTCACCCGCAAGTGGCACGAATTCCCGGTCAAAACCCGCGCCGACTGGGAGGAGAAGATCAAATGGCGCTACGATCCCCACGACCCAGAGCGCTTCCCCACCGACTTTGAGGCACGCTGCGCCGTGCTACTCGAGCGAGATTATGTGCTACACCTCACCTTCAGCGGACCGTTCTGGCAACTGCGCGAGTGGTGTGGCTTTGAGGGATTGTGCTTCTTGATGGTCGAACAGCCGGACTTTGTCGCGGAGATGGCCGAATTCTGGATGAATTTCGTCCTCGAAACCCTGGAACCTATTCTGCGCCTGGCCCCGCCCGATCACATTCGCTTCAACGAGGATATGGCCTACAAGATGCACAGCATGATCTCGCCCAAGATGGTGCGGCGGTTCATTATGCCGGGATGGGAAGCGTGGATCAAGGCCATCAAGGCTGCCAATCCGCGCTGCGTGGTGGAGATCGATTCCGATGGCTATGTGGGTGAATTGATTCCACTGTGGATTGAGGCCGGCGTGGACGCGTGCTCGCCGATGGAGGTCGCCGCGGGAAACGACATCGTGGCTTTCCGCAAGCAGTATGGAACGCAGATAGCCTACCTTGGCGGTATCGACAAGCGTGCGCTGGCGAAGGGCGGAGACGCAATGCACGCCGAGCTTATGCGCGTGATCCCGCCGCTGCTGGAAACCGGGGGCTTCATTCCCGGCTGCGATCACGGCGTCCCGCCGGACATATCGTGGCCGAATTTTATCGAATATACACGGCTACTCGCCGAGTTGACAGGATGGCTATAAAGGAACAGGAAATCGGATGTGAGATTGGTTTTGCTGAATTGAGCAGATAACATACAATCAGTAGATCGCAATGGGCCGGATATTAGATTGTAAAAGAGCCATTTTTAACCATACTTGGGCTTGGAAAAGCAAACCAAGGAGG